>JBCBDM010000039.1:0-22935 GCA_038529705.1 Bacteroidota bacterium | reverse complement strand
GTCCAACTGGGCAAATGTGCTTAGCGACACGAACAATAAAGCTATTTGAATAATTTTCATGAGAAATATTTTATAAGATTTATATGATTTGAATTCTGAATTAAGGCTTCAGTGCTTTTTCCATTTTATAGTCGTCCATCACATAACCATTCCCTATATCCATTACAAGGGCCTCGATCTTCTTAAAATCCATTTTTTCATAGGCTTTTATGGAATTAGTATTGTATTTATTCACCGTTAATGAAATAGTCCTATAACCAGAAGTCCTTGCCTGGTCTTCGATAAAATTCATCGCTACCTTTCCGATCCCCTTCCCTCTAAAATGGCTCGAAACATAAATCTTACTCAGGAATAAGGTATCTTCTTGCTTATAGAAAGAGATGTAGCCTACATCTTCATTTTCGTAGCGAATTACATAGTAGTGAGCTCCTTCCTCAATTTGACTTTGTATAGCTCGTACCGACTGGAATTTATCCAACATATAGTCTACTTGAGCCTTTCCAATGATGGGCGTATAGTGTTCATTCCATATCTCAATGGCCAATAATTCAATGCTCTTATAATCTTGCAGATCTGTTGCGGGGTGAATACGGGTCATATGAATTAATAAGTTTTTGAATTATTTATATCTCTATTCCGTATCACCATTTGGGTAAGACCTGAAGCATAGAGAGGATTTGGCAAATAGCTATGAACACGCTGATTAGGAAAAAGAAGGTGAGCAGTGCATTTCCGCCTCTAACTTGAAAGTCGGTGCTAATGGTATTCTTTCTATGTTTTTTAACCATGAAATACGTGATCATAAAAAATGCGAAAATGGAAACCAGTCCGGCAAAACCGATGGCAGCAATAAATCCATCCGGAAAGAAGAAACTTGCTATTCCGGGGGGCAGGAACGTAATACAGGCGGCATAAAATCGTCCACGCCTATCATTCTTAAAGCTAAATTTATCGGCTATATAGTCGAACAATCCCAGGCCAACACCTAAAAAGGAAGTGATTATAGCGAAGTTTGAAAATAGGTTGAGCGCCGAGTTGATTAGGGCATTGCCGTTTTGCTGTTGAAGGGCATTTACCAGGTCCCCCATATTTCCACCGGCTTTGTTGATCGCAACAAATTCGGTTCTGGCGATAGTTCCAAAGGAAATGGCCAGAAAAACTACATATACCAAGAGCGCCAAAACGGATCCATAGAGGATCCCTTTTTTTATAGTAGGCACTTTTTTTCCATAATGCTTGTAGAGACTGGGAGCCACAGTAGTAAAACCAAAGGCCGTCATAAAGTAGGGTAGAGCCGCCCATATATAGGAGAAATGAGACGTATGGTCTCCTCCAATATCGAATAGTTTAGAGGCTTCTACACCCACAGACAAGCCAGACATGGAAATGATATAGGCTATTACCATACTCAAAACCAGTACAGCAGAAATACGGCCCACTAGAGAAGAACTAAACCACACCACAGCTCCAAGGATGCAACCAATTCCCAAGCTTAAAAGACCTTGCATCCAAGGGTCATCCGAGAGTTCCAAACCTAGGGTATGAGCCCCTATGTTTCCGAAAGCACTGAAATAAGCATATAATAAGATGTAGAGTAGAAATGCTATGGACAGACTTGAAAGTAGATTCCAGGTAGGGCCCAGGACTTTTTTTACCATCGTATCGAAACTCGCTCCGGGTGGGAAATCCAAATTGACTTCCAGTACATATAGGGCCGAGAGGTAGTTGAGAAACCAAATAACTCCAATACAGATCAGACTCAATAAAAACCACATTCCGGATGACACAATGGGAAGGGAAAACATACCGGCACCCACAGCCGTTCCGGCAGTTATCATAATACCGGCGACTATAGATGGCTTCTTAGGAACACTCATAGAGAAGGGTTAGCTTGATGCAATAAATATATAACAATAACCCAATTATTTCATCCCTCTTTGGAATTATCGATCTCCATTTCGTTCTTTTTAGCTCAAAGCGCAAAGGCTCAAATATTTTAATCTGCTTTGGCTTCCAAATTGAATGGCAAAGTCTTACCTTTGCCCCCTCATTGGAGCGGTGAATTGCTCCGGTGTTACTATCCTTAAAAACAAAACGATGCAAGAAGGTATATACGCTAAATTTACTACCGAAAAAGGAGAGATCCTTGTAAAACTAACCTATGATAAAACCCCGGGAACTGTGGGTAATTTTGTGGCCTTAGCTGAAGGAAACCTGGAGAATGAGGCTAAGCCACAGGGAACTCCTTATTACGACGGACTTATATTTCACCGAGTGATTCCAGATTTTATGATCCAGGGAGGAGATCCGGCTGGAACAGGTGCTGGTGGACCGGGATACAACTTTGATGATGAGTTTCATCCGGAACTGAAGCACGACCGCCCCGGAGTGTTATCTATGGCCAATGCCGGACCAGGAACCAACGGAAGTCAGTTTTTTATTACTCATGTACCCACAGATTGGTTAGACAACAAACATACGGTGTTTGGTCATGTGGTAGAAGGACAGGAGGTAGTAGATGCGGTAGCCCAGGGTGATAGCATGCAGCAAGTTGAGATATTGAGAGTTGGAGCGGAAGCAGAAGCCTGGAATGCTGTGGAGACCTTTAGAAAGTTTAACGGAGCCAAAGCGGAGCGTGAAGCTGCCGCCAAACGAGCTCAGGAAGAATTGTTGACTTCTATTTCTGAAGGGTTCGAAGAGACGGAAAGCGGATTGAGATATCAGATCATTCAAAATGGGGATGGGGCTCAGGCAGAGAAAGGAAAGACCGTTGCCGTTCATTACAAGGGAATGTTCGCAGATGGAGGGGAATTCGACAATTCCTATAAGCGAGGAAATCCGATTTCCTTTCCGGTTGGAATGGGTAATGTGATCCCGGGCTGGGATGAAGGAATCCAATTGTTGAAAGTAGGAGACAAAGCACGTTTCGTAATACCTTCCCATCTGGGATATGGAAGTAGAGGAGCAGGAGGGGTAATTCCGCCTGATGCAACGCTGGTTTTCGATGTAGAATTAATGGATGTGCAATAGTTCATAAACTGTTCAGAAGTTATAAGCAGAACGTCTTCCTCACGGAAGGCGTTTTTTTATTTTAGCGGAACCATAACCGTCTATTTTCAAATTTAATTTCATGTCTACAATGAACCTCGAGAAACAACGCTATCCCATAGGAAGATTTCAATTACCCTCAACTATTTCAGAGAAAATGCTCAAAGAAGCTATTACCATTCTGGAAATATTTCCTGAAAACCTGAAGAGCTTGGTACAACCATTAGACGATGCCACTTTAGATAGGCCCTACAGAGAAGGTGGATGGACCATAAGACAATTAATACATCATATTTCGGATAGCCATCACAATAGTTATATCCGATTTAAATGGGCGCTTACCGAAGAGAATCCGCTTATAAAGGCCTATGATGAAAAGGCTTGGGCAAATTTGGGCGATTATCTTACTTTGCCTATTGCCTGGTCGCTGGATCATTTGGAAAATGTCCATCATAAGCTGGTTTACCTGCTAAAAATGCTTCATGAGGATCAATGGGAGCGAACCTTTAAGCACCCGGATACAGGCGCTCAGATGAATCTTAGAGAGTTGGCACTGATGTATTCTTGGCATAGCATGCATCATTTTGCACATATCAAGAACGCCCTCAACTAAAATAAAAAACGCGAACTGAAAAGTTCGCGTTTGCACTAACAACAACTAACTGATTAATCCACGATAAGCTTTTACCTGGTGCGGTAATTTTCACCCTTTAGCTTCAGTTTCATTGAGTCTAAAGTAGCTTACAAGTTGTTACAGATCAAAGTTTATGAGATAACTATGGAGTGCTTGTGAGTTTTTTATGAGAACTATTTCCACTTAATATTGCAGCCAATACTAGGTTTTTGATCTTTGCGTTGCGGGCTATTGTTAAGAATATTGTCCAGCGCTTCTCTCAAATCACGGCCATTGACCGGAATACTGTTGCCAGGACGGGAATTATCCAGCTGTCCGCGATACACTAATTTCAATTCGGCATCAAAGACGAAAAAGTCAGGGGTACAGGCTGCATCATATGCCTTTGCTATCTCCTGGGTGGTATCGAATAAATAAGGAAAGGGATAATTATTCTTGGTGGCAACCTCCCACATTTTATCGGGGGCATCCTGGGGATATTTTTCAATATCGTTACTGCTAATGGCTACAAATCCAAATCCGGTCACCCTGTAATCATTCGCAACACGAACGATCTCTTCATTTACGTGAATTACAAAAGGACAATGATTACAGATGAACATAACCACAGTTCCTTTTTCTCCTTGGACATCGGAAAGAGAAAACGGATCATTTGAGACGGAATCCACTAAATTGAAATCAGGGGCCTTGGTGCCCAAAGGAAGCATATTAGACGAGGTGCGTGCCATAGTATTATTAATTTTTTAGCAATGCTACTAATGTACAACATAGGTCGCAAAAGTAGTATCTTGGTTACAAAATTTAGCGAATGGAAATTAGTTGGAACGATTTTGAAAAAGTAGAAATGCGGGTTGGAACGGTCGTGAAGATCGATGATTTTCCGGAAGCCAGGAATCCAGCCTATCAGCTTCATGTAGATTTTGGAAGTGAAATCGGTATGCGTAAAACTTCGGCTCAAATTACAAGCCTGTATCGTAAAGAGGATATTTTGGGAAGACAAGTCATTGCGGTGATCAATTTTCCGAAGAAGCAGATCGCCAATTTTATGAGTGAATGTTTGGTATTAGGAGCAGTGGATGGTAAAAACGTTACGCTCCTGGAACCGAACAAACCCGTAGAGAACGGTCTTCGTATTTCCTAGCGAGTTTCCAGGCTGTCTGTAAGGATAAAGGTAAACTCTTTGGCACCAAACTCATTGAGGTGATCCTGATCCCGAAAAAGATCGGGCTGTTCGTCAAAGATATTGGTAAAGTCGATCACTGGAATATCTCTAACGATGAATAGACTATCCGTATGGAATCCTTTACCTGACAAAGTGCTGCGATAACTTGGAGTTAGAGGGAATTTCAATCCCACTACCTCAATATGGTGCTTCTCACAAATGGAAAGTATTTCAAGGAGATACTGCTCCATTTTTTCGGATCGTTCGGAATCACCAAAATGAATTTCTGCCCTTAATTTTGCTTTTCTCTCGCGTTCCTCAGAAGTTTTATCGACCCAATCCAAGGCCGAATTTTTGGTCTTTGGCTTTAATCTTTTTATGTGCATGAGCAAGGCATCCCGACTTTTACCGTGTAAGAGTGGGATATAGCGTCGTACGTATCTTTCCAGGAAGCGTTGATAAGAGCTTTCATAATCTGCTTGAGTTGCATATATCGCAGATCGATCCCTATTATCATTGGCTTCCCTGTAGGTGGTCAAAGTGTGACGATCTGCAGATAAAATTACTCTTTTCACCTTGGAATGAGCTATGGTATACTTCACCTTACGAAGCATATCCATATAAGAATCGCTCGGATCCGAAAAATTGAAGATCCCGAACTCTTCTCCACAATCTTCTAACATATGCCCGTGGGAATCGGCAAAGATATAGGTTTCGAAGGCCCGATCGAATTCGCTATAGCCGTCGTAATAAAGAACCTTTATGGCCATAAAACAGCCCAAATTTATAAATAGGAGAAAGATAGAAAAGCGGACGATATTTTGTAAGAAACGTGTCATCTAGAATTGAAAATATATAAATTCTATTTCTTGCGAGAATCTTCCAAAGAAATAAATGGACATGATGAGGACCAAATAACAGATCCACCGAACAGATTTTTTTAATGTTACTATGTTTTCAATGGCGAATTGCTGCCTACGCCCCCACCATTCAACCATGATGAAAAGAACAATATAAGCTAAGACTTTCTGAGGTAATATTTCTGGTATCGAAAGGATACTTTTCGAAAAAATGCCGCCAAAAATATCCAACGCCTGTCCTAAGGTTTCGGCTCGAAAGAATATCCACGCCAATGCGGTAAGTACGAAGGTAATAGTCATGTTTAAACCATCCCTAAAACTGGGAAAAATACGATTTTCGGCCACCACAGTGAGGTATCTTCTATTTCGCTGAAACAACAATAAAGGCAAAAAGAACAGGGCATGAACAGCACCCCAGGCTATAAAAGTCCAATTTGCACCATGCCAGAAACCGCTCACTAAGAAGATAATAAATACATTGCGGATGGTCTGTGCTTTATTAGCCTTACTCCCTCCTAGGGGGATATATATATAGTCCCGAAACCAGGTGGAAAGGGAAATATGCCACTTGCGCCAAAACTCGGCTATATCCCTTGAAAAATAAGGATAAGCAAAGTTTTGTTTTAAATCGAAACCGAATAGACGAGCGGTACCAATGGCAATATCGCTATACCCTGAGAAATCTCCATAGATCTGGAACGCAAATAGTATCGTTCCCATAACCAGGGTACTACCGCCATAATCGCTTGAATTATCAAAGATGAGATTGGCATATTTGGCGCAATTATCTGCGATCACTAACTTCTTAAAAAAACCCCAGAGTATTTGCCTCAAGCCACTAACGGCTTGATCGTATGTAAATTTTCGATGGCTGTAGAATTGCGGTAGAAGGTGGGTAGCTCGTTCTATGGGACCTGCTACCAATTGGGGGAAGAAACTTACGAACGCCCCAAAAGCAATGAGATCTTGGGTGGGTTCCAACTTTCTTCGATAGACATCTATGGTGTAACTTAGGGTCTGAAAGGTGTAAAAGCTAATTCCCACCGGCAAAATAATACGAAGGGAGGAGTATGGGAGTTCCACCCCTAAACCAGCAAATGCTTCTATAAAATTTTCAATAAAGAAATTGGCGTACTTAAAATATCCTAACATTCCAATATTGACTAAGACGCTCAACCAAAGGAACATTTTTCTGGTACTTACCTTCTCATTTTTTGAAAGTTGAAGCCCTACCCAATAATCCACTACGGTACTAAAGGCAATCAATAAGAGGAAGCGTGCGTCCCACCATCCATAGAAGACATAGCTGCTGAGGAGGATCAAAAGATTTTGAAGCTTTAACCTTTCTCGAAACACCATCCAGTATAAAAAGAATACCAGCGGTAAAAAAAAAGCGAAATCCAATGAGTTGAAAAGCATACTGCAATGATACTTTTTTTATTTCAAAGCCTTAAATTAAGTAGGATCAATATCGAGTCTTATCTATTTTTAAGGAAAGCGCTAAAAGACCAGAAAGAGGACCTATTGCCAATACGAGATAGGAATACGTAGGGTGAACATTCTGAACCAAATACGTTAGGAGTTGAATACTGCCAATAGTAATAGCAAAGCCTATACAATTAGTAATCGTGAGGGCCGTACCCTTGAATTCCTTGGGAGCACTATGCGCTACAAGAGTTGAAAACATAGGAGAGTCTGCGATAACCATGAAACCCCAAAACAACAAAAAGAAAATAAAAAATACAGGGCCCGTCTCGAAGATCAAGGGTGAAATGAGACAACACAGTCCGGAAAGGAGTAAGGCAATGAAGCCCGTGCGTTTAGCACCAATGCGAATGGAGGCATACCCCGCTATGATGCAACCCAAGCTTCCAATGGCAATGATCGCAAAAGCAAGGAGAGATACGTTGAGGGGGGTATAAGGACTATGGTCGTTGTAATATTTTAACAGAACGGGAATCAGTGCCCAAAAAGCATATAATTCCCACATATGGCCAAAGTATCCAAAGGCCGCTTTTCGGAATCCATGATTTTTGAATACCTTCACAAAAGCCGAAAGCTGTAGGGAAGGGCTTTTTCTTCGGAAAGGACCGTCAGGGACAAACAAAACCATGCTAAGGCCGCCAGCAAGGGCCATGACCGATGTGAAAATTATGATACCCTCCCAAGGGACCGCTGAGGAAAGGCCTCTTAAGAGGTGAGGGAAAGCAGTGCCTAATACGAGTGCACCCACAAGGAATCCCAATGATTTACCGAGCCCTTGATCAAAATAGTCTGCAGCGATCTTCATCCCTACAGGATAGATTCCTGCAAGACAGAAACCCGTGGAAAATCGAAGGGCATTCAGGCTCCAAAAGCTATGATTTCCCCATATGATCATGAGGTTGAACAAAGCCCCCAACAGCGCCGATACAAAGAATACTTTGGACGGCGAGAATCGATCGGACAGGGTAAGCGCGGCGAAGACTAAAGTTCCTGTGATAAAACCCAATTGAACAGAGGAAGTAAGGCTCCCCAGGGCTGAAACCGGGAGTTGGTATACCTCAATAAGTTCATTTAGGATACCGTTACTTGCAAACCACAATGAGGTACAGCAAAATTGTGCAAATACAATGAGCGGAAGAATAAATTTTGCAGGTTTCAATCGAAAAGTACCCTATTGCTTAGAAAGCAGAAATATAGCATTTCTAGCTGAATTTACATCCATTTATCCATGCTTCGTGGCATGGATTTACACGGTAAATCTGTCTGTTGTTTGAAACTACAAGCTGTCGAATTCTATGAATTCGTATTCGGGTGAAGCTTCATACAGTTGTCTAAGTACCGAAGCATGCCCGTTTCCCATGATCACCAGTATCCTATCTTCCGGACCTTCGGTGATCCCCTGTATATTTCGGAAGATCCTCAGGTTTCTATTATACCACCAAAGGGAGAGGAAATCTGCACCCTGATTGTTTTCCGATTTAAATCCGCCGGTCAAATAGATTCCATACCCATATTCATGGGATTCCCTTGAATTCATATATTTGAAATATTCCGTGAGATTGGTCTGAGGGATGATAGAATCGTCATAGTCCATCCAGCGATTAAAATGATCGTCCAGCGGCTCTTCCCGTTCCCAATCGACTGCACCCACTAAACTATTTAGAGTAACAGAGTCTTTTTTCCAAAGATCATCTCGGAGCGAGTTTGCATCTACTGGATATAGTGTGTCCAGAGACAATTCCTGGGCAATCCGCATCGCTAATTGATATCGCTCATCGCGTTTATCTCGATGTTGTCCATTTAGATAGGCTTCAAATTTTTCCATAGTACGCCATTCTGGGCGCGCTTCGAGAGCAATTTTGTTGGGTCGAAACCTTTTGATATACTCAACGAGTTCGGTTACTTCAGATTTTTTAGGTTCTTTGAGAACGTCGATCTGATGTTCGGGGGTTGTTTTATGGTCGTCCAGCCCAGGGTAATTAAAATGGAAGGTACCTACCACCAGAACAGGAATCTTTTTAGTAGGGAAGAACTCCGAGGGAGCCTTCAATGGAATATCACTTAACGGGTTTGTTTCGGATGATAATTCTTCTCCTTTTTTTGGGGTGCAACCCAGCAGAACAATTAGTAACAAGAGGGTAATACGATGAGTTTTCATGGGATGGGTTTGATGTGTTTTTAATAGAGATGCCTGGTTTTGTTTGTTGTTACAGTTCTTTGGCGTTTTCTGAAACATCTGCACATATTCTTCGTCCTTATATCAACTAATAACCATGACTATGTATAAATTATCGCTTTGCCTCGTCGCCCTGGTGCTTATGGCATCTTGCTCCGTAAGTCCTCAACCCGATATCGTATATGCTATTTCTTCTGTAGAGAATGATGAAACTCCGCAATTGAAGATTCTTTTGAATTTTCCGGCCGAACCGGATGGAACTACGTCCTTAAGTTTTCAAAATAAAGCCTGGGGGCAAGACAGTTTGCACAACGTTATTTCTTCTATCAAAGTGCGTAATGCGGAGGCTGAGATTTCCAAAAATGACGATAAGGGGTTTACCATAGCCCATAGCCCTGACCTTGAAATGCTTGAAGTGGAATATACCTTACAACAGGACAGGGAAGGAGTACTCACTACCAAAAATGATTTTCGCCCTATTATTGAGGATACTTACTTTCACATATATGCGCACAACCTTTTTATGCTTCCTGAGTATCTGGTTACTGAGGAAAATGAGCCATTCAGTGTGGTCTTAGAATGGGAAGGATTTTCCGAAGATATGGCAGTGATCAATAGTTTTGGTAGTAATCAGCGAAGGCAATTCATTGAAAATACAACAGAGCAGGATTTCCACAATGCAATTTTCGTGGGGGGTGACTATAGAGAAAATAGCTTTGAAGTATCGGGAAATCAAGTGGTTCTTGCCATAAGAGGAGATTGGAAAGTTTTTACCGATGAAGAAATGACCAGCATATTAGAAAAGACCATTCTCGCTCAACGCAGTTTCTGGCAGGATCATTCCCAGCCCTATTTTCTGGTGACCATGACTCCAACCTTCGAAGAGCAGGGTAGCAGTTTTCACGGAACCGGTCTTACGAATTCTTTCGCTCTAACGGCCTCCAACAATGATAATCTTGAGGTGACGGGTCTCACGTATTTGATAAATCATGAATTGCAACATAATTGGACGGGTAAAATGATCCAAAACGAAAATGAGGAAGAGCAGTATTGGTTCAGTGAGGGGTTTACCGAGTATTATACCTATAAGAATATTGCCAGGTATGAGATCTATGGATTGGACAAATCCTATTTCCTTGAGGAGTTTAACCAGCTCATAGCCAACCTATATACCTCTCCCGTATGCAAAGCACCCAACAGTGCCATCAATTATGAGAACTTTTGGTCCGATTTTGAATACAGTAAACTTCCATACCGACGGGGAGCATTGTTCGCTTTCTTTCTGGATCACAAGATCCAGCAAGACTCCGAAGGAACCCTGTCTCTGGATGATGTTATGCTAAAGATAAAGGAAGATGCCTTATCTGAAGGACAAAAACTAACACACACCTATTTTATTAAAACGGTTAACGACTTTCTGGAAGAAGATATTGAGCCATTTTTCTACAAGCATATTATAGACGGAGATTTAATCGACCTGGTCCATTGGTATGAAACCTTTGGTTATGATTTTCAGTCTTTTAGTGAAGTTTTCGATTTGGGATTTGAGTTTTCGGAGGATCGGAAGACCGTTAAGGCCATCGATGAGAGTTCTCCTGCCTATCTCGCAGGTTTGCGTGTAGGAGATCGAGTGGGTTCTTATGGGTATATGCCGGGCAATTTGGATATTCCCGTCGAAATGAATGTTTTGAGAAAAGGGAAGGAGCTTACGATCCAGTATTATCCGAAAGGAGAGAAGGCCATTCCGCAATTATCCCCGAACCAGAAAAACCTGAATAACTTATCATGGTAAGGCATATGGCAGGTAAGAGAACTTACCAGGTATAGGGCGATGAGCCCATGGAATCCTCCGGTAGGAATTTAGCCCTATATTTGAGATGTTAGCGGATCGATTATGAAAATAACTCTTATTACCTTTTCTATAGCAATTATAGTAATTGCCTGTAATACCAGGAAGCAACAATCGGCTACTTCAGAACCAGATATTCCTACATATCAGAGTGAACTGAAGAAGTTGGATTGGATACTGGGGGCATGGAGTAACAAGGCAGCGGAAAGCAGTTCTTTCGAACGATGGCAGATGCTGAACGATTCCACCTATACAGCTTTCGGTTACACCCAGGTTGGAAATGATACGGTTTTTGCCGAAAGATTGACGATTTACGAAGACCACCAGGGCCTACATTTGAAGGTAAAGGGCGTAGTAAGCCAGGATACGTCAACGGTTGTTTTTACAAAAATCCCTTCAGCCGAAGGAATCCTTACTTTCGAAAACAAGCTACATGACTTCCCACAACAGATTACGTATTCTAACCCGGTAAGAGATTCTATTCATGCCTGGATCAGCGGAACGGTTCAGGGAGAATACAGAAAGGTAGATTTCTATTTTGTAAGAGATCAATAAACTATTTAAGAAGTTCGAGCGCTCTTTCAATAGCGGCATCACCGGTGTGGTTTAGGTCTTCCAACACTTTCGATAAGAACTCCTGGGTATCTCTTGGGTATCCTATTTCAACATCGGGAGGGATTCCTATCCCTTCGTAGTTTGTACCTTCCATACTTTCATAGACTTCACTGGATAGATCGATCTCCCATCCATTCGGTAGGGTTTTATCCAGAATATCAGAGAAAACCCCTTCGGTATTCGACCCTATTCGAGTGATATGATCCAGGGAAAGGGAACTCAGGGTCATGATCTCTGTTGCGCTAGCAGATTCAGAAGAAATCAATAGATAGACTGGCTTGGAATAAGGATCTTTTGAAGCCGTTTGTACCACCTCAATCACAGGGGTAAAACCATTGCCTAATCGCCCTTTTTTGGTGAATACAACCTTTTCTTCAGGATTTAACCGGTTCAATAAAGCCATTCCCACTTCGTCCTTTCCTCCTCCGTTAAAACGGACATCTATAATTAGGGCGTCTGTGGTTTCAAGATCCATCATGATCTGGTCCAGCGCATTGTTCATCCCGGCCAATTCGTCCCGAGTGGTATCCGAACTTTCCTCTAACCTTTCAAAGTATGCCATCCAATAATCCCTGTATGACAAGGTATCAGAGATCTCATAATCTGCCATTCCCATCATTTGGTTTACTTGTAGATATCCTATATTGCCTTCTATGGTACCCCAGCGTAGCTGACCATTCTTCAAGGATTTACCGTTTGGTATGTATTGCTGAGCCACCACCCTGGCAACCTTATAATTTCTAAGTTCTTCTTTAGGTTCTTTTGCTGTATTTTCTTCCTTTGGGAGCATGGCATAAGCTGCTTCCTCGATCTCATCCGGGGCAGAGAGACCAATATGTCCGTCATTAAAGGCTTCCAACATTTCATCCATGATCCGGTACAATTCAACCTCCGAAGTACGGCTGGTGATCATGGGGCGATATTTTTTATACATATGATCCCAATCAATTTTTCGAAGTTGAAAGTAGGCATAATGGTCATCGAAGGTTTTCCACATTACTTCAAAGTTGAATTCCGGATCGTTTATCCTGGCTTGGGCTGTTTTGTATTCAGCCGATTCTGTATTACAGACAGCAGGAGTTTCTTGGACACGGGTGAAGAAGTAGAAATTGATCCCATCCTTCAGGGAGAGCGTATCATTTTTCAATTGCAAGGCGTCCCCAAAATCGGATATTTCTCCTTCCATGAGTGGGATACAAGATATCTCCGTAATATCCGAAAGAGTATAAGCTCCATTTTCGATATGGACCACCCGACCATACCCAACCGATGCCCATACACCATCAAGGGAGGACTCTTCCTGTACCTTTTCATGGCAGGATATTAATAACAGACTGAGTCCAAGGATACAGAGTAGTTGGTTTTTCATGATAATGATTTGTTGGTTAAGTAGTTATAGGTCGTTCTTTATAAAATTGAGTCACAAATTTCTCATAAATTACTCATTTATGTCCGTTAAACCTTTATGAAAACGAATTTTTCCTCTTTTATTCCTCTATATTTGAGTGATCAGAAATTTAATTTACAACCGATGAAAAACTTTATTCTTTTACTTTTATTATGCCCAATGTTGGCTTTTGCCCAGACCATTGAACTGAAGGGTGAACTTACCAGTGGAAACTCAGGAACCGATGTTTGGGAATATATTGACGGAACTACAGGAAACGTGTATGCCATTATCGGCGGAAACGGGATGTCCGTAGTAGACGTTACCGATCCTACAAATCCTACTCAGGTAGCACACCTCACGAGTGTGCCGGGCTTTGATGTGAAGGTTTGGGACCACTATGTATATTGTGTAACCGGGGGATCTGGGACAGCATCTATTGTGGATATTATAGACCCAACAAACCCACAGGTAGTAGGAACTTTTCCTTCCTCGCACAATTTGTACATCGATGAGAACGGAATTATGTACGCCTCTTTTCCTAGCCTCACTATTTACGATCTAAATCCGGACCCTTTAAATCCTACACAATTAACCGTAGTGGGAAGTGAAGGACACGATGCTACAGCCAGAGGGAACTTATTAATAGATTGTCATGGCTTTGCCGGAACCAATCTGTATGATATTACCGATCCGGCGAACCCGGTCCTATTATCTACCATAACGGACCCCACTATTACGTATCATCACCAGGGAGATATTTCAAGCGATGGGAATTATCTTTATATAAATGATGAGCTATCCAATAACCCTAACCCGGATATTAGTGTTTGGGATATTTCGGATGTGTCGAATCCAGTACGTGTAAGCGATTTTTCCGATTCGGCCACAACGCATAATTTGTATGTGATAGACGATTATGCTTACGTTTCTTATTATACGGCAGGACTCAGAATTTTCGATATATCGGATCCATCTCAATTGGTTCTGGCCGATGAATATGATACGAACCCTGCCTCTGGGGAAGGATTTGCGGGAGCTTTTGGAGTATATCCTTCACCTGTTACCGGAAATGTCTATATCAACGATAGTAGTGGTGTATTTGTATTCGGATTCGGGCCCATTGCGGGATTAGAAGATCAGGACGCAAATCTTGGTCTGGCCATTAGCCCTAATCCGGCCAATGAGAGAACTACGATAAGCGTTGAAAATGATGTAATCTCCAAGATCGCTGTCTATGGTGTACTTGGAAATCTATTGTTCGAAGAAGACTTGGCTACAGCAAACAGCACCTATCAGTTGGATGTGTCTGCATTGAATAGCGGTGTTTATTTTGTAACGGTTAACAACCAACAAACCAAAAGAGTAGTGGTGAGATAGTCCCATGAATTTATATAAAAAAGGCGTTCTTCAAAAGAACGCCTTTTTTATTTATGGTAATAGGTCATAGACTACACTTCACTGTCCATCATATTAGTCACCACATAATAACGAGGATCATCGATACTGTCCTTTATAATGTCATCGAAGTCCGGATTCCATTTTAATAGTAAGGCTTTACAGTCTGGGCTAAGATGGGTTAAAGTCACCCTTTTTCCGTTTTCCATGTACTTGTTGGCAATATTTCTGAGCGCCTCCACTCCGGAATGATCTCCTACCTTGGATTCGATAAAATCTATCTCCACATAGTCCGGATCACCTTTAATATCGAACTTACTGTTAAAAGCCTGGGTAGAACCGAAGAACAAAGGCCCCCATATTTCGTATACTTTGGTGCCATCTTCCTTGATGCTTTTTCTAGCTCGGATCATGGTGGCACTTTTCCAGGCAAAGGTCAGTGCGCTCATGATCACCCCTGCAATAACGGCTATGGCGAGATCCTGCCAAACGGTTATGGCCGAAACGGCTACCAGTACAATAGCATCACTTAGAGGAATCTTTCTGAGAATCCTAAAACTACTCCAGGCAAAGGTTCCTATCACTACCATGAACATAACACCTACCAAAGCGGCGATAGGTATTTGTTCGATTAGGGGTGCTCCAAACAATACAAAACACAATAGCGCGACCGCTGCTACTGTACCGGATAAACGTCCGCGCCCGCCGGAGTTAATATTAATAATAGACTGCCCGATCATGGCACAACCTCCCATTCCGCCAAAGAGGCCATTCAGAATATTGGCACTGCCCTGAGCGACGCATTCTCGATTTCCACTTCCTCGGGTTTCGGTCATTTCATCGATGAGGTTAAGGGTCATCAAGGATTCTATTAAGCCTATAGCCGCCAAAATCCCAGCATAGGAAAGAATAGTCCAAATATGCCCTTTCATGGTGTAGAACAAGGTGAAGATTTGGTCCTGAAAAGTAGGTAAGCCACCTTTGAGACCCGTACCACCACCATCTCGAATAAAGGAACCAACGGTACTTACCTCTATTTTTCCGAAGATCACAATGGCGGCTACCACCACAATAGCTGTGAGCGCTGCAGGGATCTTTTTGGTTATTTTAGGTAACCCAAACATGATTCCCATGGTGAGGCCTACGAATCCCATCGTGATCCAGAAGTCTCTGTTGCTCAACAAGGCAGAGAACCAAGCTCCGGGTTGAGACCAAATTGAAATTCCCTCTACCGCAATTTCCGGAAAAAGACCTAACTGGGATTTGAAAATAACAATGGCCAAACCATTTACAAATCCCATCATTACCGGGTGGGGGATCAAACGAACAAATTTTCCCAAGCGCAGTAACCCTGCCGATATCTGAATGGCCCCTACCATTAATAGCGTAATGAATAACCATTGTAATCCCAGATTTTCAATCGGTGTCTCCAGGGCCATCCCGGTTTCGTTTCCAAGCTTCACCAGACTCACCATCACTACTGCCATGGCACCCGTAGCACCGGAGATCATTCCGGGACGTCCCCCGAATAAAGCCGTTATAATACCCATCATGAAGGCCCCATATAGTCCGACCAATGGATCTACACCAGCTACAAAGGCAAAAGCCACGGCCTCCGGTACCAGTGCCAGCGCTACCGTCAATCCGGAAAGAATGTCGTTCTTAGGGTTTTGCGTAAAATTCTTGATGGTCTTTTGTAACATAGCCGTTTCCTTTAAAAGGGGGCAAAAGTACGATTTTACCCGGGAAGAAAAGACGAAGTTGTGCACGAAATCCTTTTCGGGGATTAGAACCTGTTAAAACAGATGTTAATGGATTGGAATAAAGCAATATATAAGTAAAAAAATCGTTGTTCAAGGACACTAGCCTTGATCAAGGTGAAACATACAGTAAACACCCCAGCCCCGGGTGTCCCTAAAAAGAAACATTTTGAACTCTAGTGAAAAAGCCCTCCCAATTTGGGAAGGCTTTTTTCTTTTTGGCGCTCCTCTCCTTCGTCGAGGCTACGGAGGGTCGGGCTACCTGCCGGCAGGCAGGTCCGCTGTATCTTTTTATGTCACTTCGAGCGCAGTCGAGAGGCATAAAGAGGATGCCGCTACAAATGCGAAGCATTCACGACTGCCTATTTTAAAATATGAAGTTAGGAGTAATCCTTCGAACTCCATAGCTCTTGAAAAGAGCGACGCAGTGCCTAGCGCAGGGTATTAAAACTCATCTCCAAAGAAGATGGCATTCATCAATAGCTTATTGGTGCCATACCAAAAGGCCCTGAAGTTAGTATTGTCTGTAAAATAGATCACGTTTCCACTGCCCATACCACTGGATTTAAACGGAACGGTATTCTTGAGCAACTCCAGATTAGGTGCAGAGATATACCCACTTAGCAAGGGACTAGAGGTATATTGGATAGGGTTATTATAGCTGTCTGCTGCAGGTTCTACAAATAGCGTAGTGTTCCTGAACATAGGTAGCTTATCGTTCTTGTATCCAAAGGCAATGGGGTGGGAACGATCCAAGGTAGTTTCGAATATGGCCCCACCAATAAACTGTGCTCCGCGATAGTCTCCCCGTTGTTCAAAGGAAATGTTGCTCGCACTGTCCTTGTTGCTTTTGAATTTCATTTTCAAGAATTCATTTTGATTCAACCAACGCCCGGAATTTCTATATCCTATGAGGGTCCCCCCGTTTTTGACCCAGGTTTTAAGGGATTCTGCATCGTCCTTATCCAGGGCATTTCCAAAACTTGCGGGAAGGATGATATCGGTGTAGCGGCTCAAATCCGTTCGTCCAAAGCTCCGGGTGTCCAGTTTGGTAATTTGCATTCCATATCGGGTGTCGAACAAATGCCAGATCTCACCAGCGTCGTAAGAACTCACTCCATCGCCAACTAAAATAGCCACTTTGGGTTGCTCCAGGGCTCGAAACTGACTACTACCCAAGTCGATTCCCTGGGTTAGACCTGTGCTCACTCCTGTTATCGTGATGTGTGATTGGGCCGCGACCTCCTTGAGAAAGTCGTTTAGCGCTGTGGCATTTAATTTCTGACTTTGAACCGGAATAAGAATGGTTCCATAGTCATAGTTCTTTCCTTCCACTGAGAAGGTTTTCATTCCTACTTTGGCCCGAATTCCTTTGGACAAGATCATGTTTAAAGCTTTTGGGGAATAGTATTCGTGCCATTCCATAAGGTAGGCATAGGTAGAAGTGATAGGTACTGCCCCGGAAGGGGGTTGCAACTGGATCACCTCGGCACCAGCACGGTTTGTGGAAACATTTTCATAGTCCAGGTTGAAGGCAAGGGGCAAGGTCCATGCGCTCACATCATAAAATAGACTGTCTTGGAATTGAGTGCGTTTTTCGAACATCGCATTGATCAAACGGTGTTGCCTTTGGTTCTTTGGAATGATAAAGCTGTACCCTTTTTTGTAAGTTTTGCCATTGGAAGAAAAATCACTTTTCAATTCATGGAATTTGATCTTGTGTCGGTGTAAGATTTCGGCCAGGCGATAGGTTCTGGCAGCATCCTTCTCATCTCCAAAGACAATGGCTTCATTATCTCGAGAGGCCTCGTTGCGGGCGTTGCTGTAAAATTCACGTTGGTAGTTGAGTAATTGCTCCCGCATGCTCACCGCAGCTTCCAGGGTAGACAGGGCAGCGGTAAATTGATTGCGAATGGTAAAGGGGAAGGTAAGGATACCATTGTCACTTTCCTGCGCATGTCCTCTGGAGGAGGCTTGTTCGAAAAGGATTCCTATAGAACCATTAATATCCGGGAAGGTGGATCCTTTACCATAGTAGAAATCGTCGAAACTTTCCTCGGTGTAGTAGAAACTTCCTAATTTATTAAAGGCCTTGGCATGAAATTGCGCAATGGCTCCAGTGAGGTCCTGATTCTTCTGTGGAGTTAAAGGGTGGGTTCTGGAAGGAATTCCAGGTTGAAAGAAAAAACTGGCATTGGTACCCATTTCGTGATGATCTGTTAGGATGTTGGGGTACCAATGGTGAAAACTCTTGATGCGTACTCTGCTCTCCGGAAGTTGCACTGGAAGCCAGTCTCGATTCATATCGAACCAATAATGATTGGTACGACCCCCTGGCCATACCTCGCGGTACTCACGGTCATTGGGGTCCGGATTGATGTTCTTGCTTTTGTGCACATTCGCCCAATAGGCAAATCGCTGTAATCCATCCGGGTTCAAGGACGGGTCGAATAGGATTACCGTGTTGTTTAGCAAGTCGTTGATCTTAGGTCCCTGTGCGGCGGCCAGATAGTAAGCGGCGGCAAGGGAAGCATTGGAACCACTGGGCTCGTTCCCGTGAATGGAGAACCCCTGGTATACTACTACAGGCATGGAACCTGTGTCCAGTGCGCTGGAATTACTTTCGGTAAGAGCCACATGATTCTGACGGATGTTCTCGATATTCCCGTGATTGGCAGGAGAGGTGATGGTAAGCAATAACAGGGGCCTTCCCTCGAAGGTGCTCCCTCTGTTTTCAATAGTGATACGGTCACTGGCATTGGCCAATTCCGTCATATATTGAACGAGTTTGTCATGGGTAATGTGCCATTCACCCACCTCGTGGCCAATAATACTTTTTGGGGTGGGAATATTGGGGTTGTAAGTAACGTCTTCGGGAAGGTAGTAGTCCAGATCTACCAGATAATCTTGTGCAAACAAATTACTTGCCATTAAGATAAGGAACAGGGTAGTTAGTTTTTTCATAGGTATGTTGGTTATAAAGATATGTGTCCGGGCGAGGGATAGTAGCGACATCCCCCCAACTTGCTTGGGGGATATAGCGGATAGCCCGGTCATGAAGTGAGCCCTTGGGGTATTACTTCATGACGCCCAAATCTTAAAGATAAAAAAACCGCCTTATATGAATAAGACGGCCTTGTAATTTTAAGAAGGTTTTACCATTTATATATCGTCAAAATCGATGTCGGTAAAGCTAGAGGTCTCTGAGGCGTCGTCGCCAACGGCTACTTCCTCGCCATTATCCTCCCTTTTATAATCTTTTTGATGGCGTTCACTAATCACCTCTTCTCCTTTTTCGTCCAGGATGTATTGGATCATTTCGTTCAGATTGTCCTTGAAATCTGCAAAATCTTCTTTGTATAAATAGATCTTGTGTTTTTTGTAGTGAAAGGAGCCATCTTCATTGGTGAACTTTTTACTTTCGGTAATGGTAAGGTAGTAGTCACCGGCTTTTGTCTCTCGAACGTCAAAAAAATAGGTGCGTCTCCCGGCGCGCATTACCTTCGAATAAATTTCTTCTTTCTCCATCATTATAACTTTCTCTTTTTGGTTATTTTTTAAATCGTAAAGCCAAAAATCTAAAAAAAAACCTAATCGGCAAAGGAAAGACTACATTTCTTTTTCCAGAAGCTGCTTGTGATAGAGTTCCTTGTAGTATCCATCGATGTTTACGAGCTCATTGTGAGTGCCTTGTTGTATAATCTTGCCTTCTTCAAGTACAATGATATTGTCTGCATTTTTGGCAGAAGATACCCTATGGCTTACAATCAATGTGGTTTTGTCTTTAGAGATATTGGCCAGGTTTTGTAGGATTTCTTCTTCGGTTTCTGTATCCACGGCACTTAGGCAGTCGTCTAACAAAAGTATCTGTGGATCTTTGATGAGCGCACGGGCAATGGAAACCCGCTGTTTTTGTCCACCACTGAGCGTGATTCCGCGTTCGCCCAAAATCGTATCATAACCGTGGGTAAAACCTATGATGTTCTTGTGGACCGCGGCATGGGTGGCTGCTGAGATTACTTGTTCGCGAGAGGCATCTTTTTGGCCAAATTTTATATTATTCTCTATAGTATCACTAAATAGAAATGCATCTTGTGGGACATAGCCTATGCTGTTTCGGAGGTCCTCCAGGTGTAGTTCTTTTACCGCAACAGTATCCACGGTGTAGTTTCCATTATCTACATCGTACAATCTGGAGATCACTTCAAGAATAGTGGATTTTCCCGAACCGGTATTCCCGATAATGGCGAGTGTCTCTCCAGGATTTACCCTAAAAGAAATATTTTTGAGCGCATGTATACCCGTATCCGGATAGGTAAAGTTAACCTCATGAAATTCGATCTTACCCTTTACTTTCGATCTTTGTGTTGCCGTATTGACGATCTCTGGTTCTTCTTTTAAAAACTCGTTGATACGCTTTTGGGAGGCTTCTGCCTGCTGTACCATGGACGACACCCAACCCACAATGGCTACAGGCCAAGTGAGCATATTTACATAAATTAGAAACTCTACGATCGTTCCAAAGTCTATCTTGCCGTCAATGAATTGATTTCCTCCTACATAGACCACCAATAAGTTACTGGCGCCTATTAACAAGATCATTAAAGGGAAAAAAAGTGCCTGTACTTTGGTAAGATCGATATTCTTATCCTTACTGGCATTAGAAAGTTCTTCGAAATCGATATGGGTACGCCTTTCAATTCCATACGCTTTGATCACAGAGATCCCGCTAAAACTCTCCTGAGTGAAGGTAGTTAATTTGGACAGATATTGCTGTACAACGGTACTCCGTTTATGAATGGCAATACTCAGCTTATAGATGCTAATGGACAATATGGGAAGCGGAGCTACCGCATAAAGGGTTAGTAATGGGGCTGTATATACCATATAACTAATGGCAACGATAAATAGCGTAACTGTGGTTGTGCTGTACATGAGAGCAGGGCCTGCATACATCCGTACTTTTCCAACATCTTCACTAATCCTGCTCATTAGGTCTCCTGTACGATTTTTCTTGTAGAAGCTCAGCGAGAGTCTTTCATATTGTTCGAATACCACATTCTTCAAATCGAATTCGATATAACGGGATACCACAATAATGGTCTGTCTCATAAGAAAAGTGAAAAAGCCTGCAAGTAAGGCAGAACCCAATATAATTAGAATGTACTTGAGTAAGGTAGATTCAAGGGTGGCCTGATCTATCTTACCATCAAACTTACTTTGCACTGCGTTTACTGCATCCCCTATCACCGAAGGAACTACCACCCTGAACATGGTAGCGATTGCCGTAATGATGAGTCCGGATAACAGGCGCCACTTATATTTTAGGAAGAATCTATTGAGATAACGGAGCTCTTTCATTCAGGGGTAAAACTTATTAACAAATTCTTAATTTTAAGATAATTTTTTGCGAAATCTTTAATATTCGACTAGTTTTGCAGTCCCAATTTACGGATTATTAAAAAGTTAATGTATGGTGACTGAGGTAGTTAAAGCAAATGAACTTAAAAAAAATGCTCCGGTGTTTGGACAAATGTCATTTGACAATCACGAGCAAATCGTATTCTGTAACGACAAAGATACAGGATTAAAAGCAATAATTGGAATTCACAATACCGTTTTGGGCCCCGCCTTGGGAGGAACCAGAATGTGGAATTATAATACCGAGTGGGATGCCTTGAATGACGTGCTGCGCCTTTCTAGAGGAATGACTTTTAAGAGTGCCATTACCGGACTCAATCTGGGTGGAGGTAAAGCCGTCATTATTGGAGATGCTAAAACCCAAAAGACGCCAGAATTGATGTTGCGATTTGGTGAGTTCGTGCATTCCCTGGGAGGAAGATATATCACAGCTGAAGATGTGGGAATGGCAACCAGTGACATGGACCTGGTAAGAACGGTGACTCCATATGTCACTGGAATCTCTGAAGAAAAAGGAGGTGCCGGAAATCCATCTCCTATAACAGCCTATGGAGTTTTTATGGGAATGAAAGCTGCGGCCAAGTACAAATTTGGAAGTGACGATCTTGAGAATAGAGTGGTCTATGTGGAAGGAATAGGCAATGTGGGAGAGGCTTTGGTAGAGCATTTGAGCAACGAAGGTGCCAAGGTGTTCATAAGTGACTTGAGTCAGGAGCGCATGGAACAAGTAAGAGATAAATATAGTGTTTCGATCTACACTGGCGATAACCTACATGCAGAGGACATGGATATTTACGCTCCTTGTGCCCTGGGTGCCACGGTAAACGATACGACTATCGATCTCTTAAAAGCTAAGGTAATTGCGGGTGCTGCCAACAATCAGTTGGCCGATGAGCAAAAACACGGAATGTTGTTAAGAGAAAGAGGCATTGTATATGCACCGGATTTCTTGATCAATGCCGGAGGAATCATCAATGTATATGCAGAGTTGGAGAACTATGGAAAGCAGGAGATCATGAGAAAGACAGAGAATATTTATAACACCACGCTGGAGATATTATCGAACGCAGAAACCAAGGATATTACGACTCATAGAGCGGCTTTCGAAATTGCCCAATCCACAATTGATAGCCGTAAAAA
>JBCBDM010000038.1:0-22952 GCA_038529705.1 Bacteroidota bacterium | reverse complement strand
CCAAAAATGACCGCTTAAGAAAGCCATAACAATTAAAGCTACCAGGCCGTTTTTCAGCTTACGGCCTATGGAATTGATTTGAATAAGGTTTACGAACAAAATAGCAGCCAACACAAAGCAGATCATGAGATAACGAGGTCCCATGGGATTACTAAATGGCACGAATCCCAGAAAAAACACGAGTAAAAAAATAGTCAGTGCAATTAGAGTTCGCTGTGAAGCTACCGTAAGGTCGGTTAATTTATTTCGGAAGTGCCTTACAAGTAAAAGAACCAAGGGTACCCAGAGGAAGATACGCCCAAAATCAAGCACATTTTTTATATAAGCCGCTGCATTCTTGGCTATACGGCCAAAACCAGCAGCTTCTCTATGAGCTGCATAATTCTCATTCTTTGAGATTAACACCCACCCCAATTCGTGGTATTGGGCTACTAAAAATCCTACAAACAAACCAACACCAATGCCATAGGCCCACAACATTTTTCTTCTAAATTCAAAAGCTGTGAAACGCACAAAAGCAATATGAATTAAGACAAGGGCAACCGTACAATAAATGCCCCGAAGATTGGTAAGCAACAAACCAGTAATAGCCAAATTATACCATCCCCACTTATGAGCCCATAAACTATTGAGGGCCAAAAGTAAAAAGAAGAGCAACAGCATGTCATTATTTAAGATGGTGGTTTGGGCCATTAGCGTGGGATCGATCGCTACTAGGAGGAAAAACAGTAGAGAGACACCTGGCGCAAAACTCTTTCGGCACAAATGATATAACTGATAAAACGCTCCTAAATTGACCAATAAAAGTAACAGGCGAGCCGATGAAACGGTCTTCCCAAATAGGGCCCAGAACACGGCAATAGATGTGATCCAAAGAGGTGGGTGTCCGGAGTTATATTCGGTAGGAACAATAAGGGAAGAAAAGTCATGGGTGTAAATCCAATGGGCCCGATAGGCCTTACTAACACCGTCCCAAAAGAATGGTAGATCTTGTAGTAGGATAAACTCCAGGATCAAAGCCACGACAATAAGATAAAAAGCAACTTTTCCGGTTCGGTTCATTGCCGCAATTTACGGTTTTAATCAAGGGAATTCAAAAATTGGAATCTTCAATACTCTTATGGATGATCTCATCCATTTGCTGCTGAAATCTTCGCTCACGAATTACATTAAGTGTTTTTAAGCTACTAAACAGCAATACAATACCAATCCCCAAAATGTAGAGTTTCCTATTGGGCTGGTATTTTTTCCTAAATCTTTTCAAGGTTAAAATAAAAAAGATGGCTAAGGCAAAAACTATGAGAAGTACCTGTTGGACATCTTCCATAAAGCCTCCGCTCGTTATTACACGACTTCGGAGGGGACTAAAAAAGAATAAATAGATGAAGTGTATTATATATATAAGATTAATCGATAATGAAAGTATCCAACCCAATGGTTTTTGCAGCAGTAATAAAACTCCCGCTAAGATGGATAAACCCACAATGACAAACTCCAATAGATGGACCCGTACAAAGTCAAACATGTTGAACCACTCACCTACTACATGGTTTGCGTTGTAGTGTCCCCAGATGCCTATTAAACTGATAATCCCGTAAACTCCGAGCAGTATTAGGAGCCCTGCAATCATCTTTTCAACTATAACTAACCACTTACTCATGACACTACCTTGAATAGGAATAGCAGATTAAACGTTGAATCGAAAATGCATCACATCGCCGTCTTGAACGACATACTCCTTTCCTTCTACTCCTAACTTTCCGGCTTCCCTTACCTTGGTTTCGCTTCCATAGCTGGAGAAATCATCATATTTTATGACTTCGGCACGGATAAAACCTTTCTCGAAATCGGTGTGTATCACTCCTGCTGCCTGAGGTGCAGTGGCTCCTATGGGAATAGTCCAGGCACGTACTTCCTTCTCTCCGGCCGTAAAGTAGGTTTGGAGATTGAGCAATTTATAAGCACTTCGAATCAACTTGGCCGAACCCGGTTCCTTTAACCCCATGTCTTCCAGAAACATCTGTCTTTCTTCAAAAGTTTCCAATTCGGTAATATCGGCTTCGGTACCGACGGCCAGTACAAGAACTTCTGCGTTCTCATGCGCAACAGCCACCTTCACCTGCTCTACATAATCATTCCCGGTAGCTGCCGCTCCTTCATCAACATTACACACGTACAACACGGGCTTATCTGTAATAAATTGCAACTGATCTGTATATTCTTCTCGCTCTTTTTCAGTAAGGTCCACTGCTCGAACAGAAATTCCGCTCTCCAGAGCCGTTTTTACCTTCTGTAGGGCCTCCTGTTCTTTTTGAGCTTCCTTGTTTCCGGTACGTGCCGCTCGAAAGACCTTTTCCATGCGCTTTTCAACTGTTTCCAAATCTTTAAGTTGCAGCTCCATATCAATGGTCTCTTTATCGCGAACAGGGTCCACACTTCCATCCACATGCACTATATTATCATTGTTGAAGCAGCGTAAGACATGAAGGATGGCGTCCGTTTCTCTAATATTTCCTAAAAACTGATTGCCAAGTCCCTCTCCTTTACTTGCCCCTTTTACCAATCCCGCGATATCAACAATCTCCACAGTTGCCGGCATAACTCTTTCCGGGTTCACCAACTCTTCCAGCTTCACCAGTCGATGATCGGGCACATTTACAACACCTATATTGGGTTCGATCGTACAGAACGGAAAGTTTGCACTCTGGGCTTTTGCATTGGACAAACAATTAAATAAAGTCGATTTACCAACATTGGGTAATCCTACGATTCCTGCTTTCATTCCTTGTGTTTTTATTTCACAGCTGTCCCGGTTCGGACAGCGAGGATGCAAATATAAATCATCCTCAAATAATTTAACCACTTGGAACGATTGAATTAAATTTAAAGTTTGATATGACCTCAAATTTTGTATCTTTCGTAACCATAAAATAACAACAACTAATAACTAGATTACAATGAAGAGAATACTTTTAGTGGCATGTGCGCTGCTCATAGGAAGCTACACTGCTCAAGCTCAAGACGATAGAGAAGTTGCGGCTCAAAATGGAAATAAGAAAGTGGTCGTTCAGAAAGATGCCCCTGTGGTTGAAAAGATGAATACTGAGAAATCTGCCGATGAAATGGGTGTGAATCAGAGCAATGAGGCCTCTGAAGAAACCAAAAAACTCTTGAAAGAAAGAGAAGAGCGAATGGCGGCCATTAGAGCAGAAAAGCGAAAGGAGAAAAGAGCAAATTACAAAGGAAAGAAAACCGGTAAGAAAACGAGTAAGGCCAGAGTACTCACAGAAGAGCAGAAAAAAGCAGAAATGGAAGAAAAGCGCAAAAAGGCGATCAAAAATTAGAACCAACCCAGCTTATTTATATATCCAAAACTCCTTCGGCAGCAATGCTTGAAGGAGTTTTCATTTACCCTGGTTTTTAGGAAATAAAGAATATTCCGTAGCTTTACAGCACCCCAAATGAAGTAACCTATTTTATCATGAAAAGAATTATTCTCCCCGTATTGGTATGTTTTGCCTTCATCCTTACCGCTCGAGCACAAGAAAACAAGACCATCAAAGAAGTAAGCACGGTGAAACGTGTGGTTAAAAAAGAAGGTAGTCAGGTAATCGTATCTGAAGTAGAAGAAGTAGAAAAAGTAAAGGGTGCGGTTATCGTAGCAGGCACGGAAGAAGAAAATCAGTTTTTCAAGGAAGACTCCACCAAGATCGATGACAAGAAAGTACTGGTCGATGAAGTAAACATTGACGAACAAAACGAAGCGCTCATCGCCGCTGAAAAGAAGCGTCAGGAAGAAGAAATGCAACGCTCCATAGCCGAGGCTAAGGCCAAGGCCGAAGCTCAAAGAAAACTTCTGGAACAGAAGGAAAAAGAGCGCCTAGAAGCGGTTGAGGCCAATCGCAAGCGACTGGAACGACGCGGAAAGGGTGTTGGGAAACTTCAGAAAAAGAAGAGGAAAAAGAACTAGCCAATAGCTTTGGCTATCGCTCCCCTAACTATTGCAGTAATTCGGCGACTCCGTTTCTATATTCCTGATAATTAATCAGATCGTTGTGAAATCCCCCTTCTATTTCAACGAGTGAGATTTGTGATTGAGGAAGTGTTTTCTTCAATAGCTTGCCATTTTCATAGGGCACGATCCCGTCTTCTGTACCATGAAAAATCGTGACCTTGCAGCTAACTTTCGGAATTTTTTCAGAGGTAGGAAAGGAATATCTCAACAAGGGCTTTACAGGTAAGAACCAGTATCGTTTTTTAGCGACAAACTCCAGATTATAAAATGGTGCCTCTAATATGAGTTGCTTCGGTTGGTTCTTGGAGGCTACATGAGTAGCAAAAGTCGTTCCCAGGGAACGTCCATATACAGTGATCTTGTCCTCTGGAAACCACTCTTTTGCCTTATTATAAAACAACTCGGCGTCCTTGTACAGGGCTGCTTCGCTCAAATCACCTGTACTTTTTCCATAGGTGCGATAATCCATCACTAAAACGTCATACCCAAACTGATCGAAATAGGAGGTAATCTCACCCCAGCGAGAGAGGTCTCCTGCATTTCCATGGTAATACAAGATAAGACCTTTGGGGTGTTGAGTTTTAAAATGCAAAGCGTTAAGCCTGGCACCATCTCGGGTTTCAAGAAAAAGTTCTTCATAGGGTCTGCCAAAGTGATAGACATAGTCCTGGGGTAAGGTAGTGGGTAAAAAAATGAGCTTTTCTTGTAGTAGGAACATGGTAACTGTAATAAAGAGGTAAAATGCAGCCACGATAAAGACCGCTTTTTTCAATCGTTTCATGGTGTCTTCTTGGCCGTATGAATTACTTTATGACTTGTGGTTTCAAGATCGATATCCTTCTTTTTGTAATTGACGATCTCTCCCAACATACGATGGTAGCTTTCAAAATTATTCAGATTCTTATGCCCTCCTCCTATTACGGGCCATAAACGTGTAATTTTGGGTCTTACCTTAGAAAGCTTCACACTGCTCTTAAAAGGAATAAGC
This sequence comes from Bacteroidota bacterium, assembly GCA_038529705.1. Taxonomy (GTDB): domain Bacteria; phylum Bacteroidota; class Bacteroidia; order Flavobacteriales; family Flavobacteriaceae; genus Aureisphaera. The sequence continues at coordinate 17,949 of JBCBDM010000038.1, read as the reverse complement.
TTGTCATTGGTTCCATGAATGATGTGCACCGGGCAGTTCACATATTTAAGCCATTTATAGGTTGGCATGGGAAACTTAATGATTACCGACAATGGCATAAATGGCATATACCGATTGGCAACCTTTGTTAGACTGTAATAGGGAGCGTCCAGGATCAGCATTTTTGGATTATTGGTCGAAGCTAACTTGGTAGCGAATCCGGAACCCATGGAACGCCCATAGAGGATAATATAATCTTCCCGTACCCGTTCCCTTATCTTGTTATACACGTATTGAAGGTCATGTTTTAACGCCTTCTGGGTGCGTCTCCCTGTGCTTTTTCCGAAACCGCGATAGTCTACCATGATCACATCGTAATTATGCCTCGTAAAATCTACCGCAAACTTCCCCCAGCCTTTGATACTCTTGGAATTTCCTTTGAGGTATAGGACAACTCCTCTAGGGCTTTCGGCTTTGAAATGCAATCCATTGATCACAGCTCCATCCCGGGTTTCGATATTGTATTCCTCCGCTTGTTGATTCTCATAATGAAACTGAAAATCCTTAGGTAGTTTTTCCGGCTTAAAAAAGAAGTAATCCTGTAAGTAATACAGCAATATACTAATCGCCAAATAGATGGCGACCACCCAGATCAATGTATGTAACCAAACAGGCATGCACCTAAGGTACGAATTTTAGAGGTTCTTCCATCGTTTATCCTATACGGACTGTAACTAGGAAAAATACATTCATTCCATTTGCACTCCAACTATGGTTTTCGCTTAAAAGCAGGGATACCTGTTTTACCGCAGCTGGATTCCAGTTCGTTCTATGTACTTTTGCATCACAGAATAATACATAAGGAAAAGATTTGAAAGGTTAATAGTTTTAGAGCCCTCCGGTCCCAAGTCCCGGAGGGTTTTTATTTCTAAACACCGCATCGAAACTATTTACGTTCCACTTTTTCCATCTTATTTTGTGCCTATTCGTCATGAAGGGACCAAAAACGAACCTGGGTTTTCGTCCATCGGTTATTATCTTCCGACTTCCGAAACTTTCATCTGTGCGCTATTTCTTACTTTTGTTTCGAAAATTGATAGTAGCTTAATAAATATATTGAGTTACACCCCGCTGTGCTGTAGTGGTATAGCGGGTTTTTTGTTGATACTCCTGAAGTTCCTCTCAGAAAATTTCAAATCTTCGTTTTATCTACGGTTTTACCGTAACTCAAATCGACTTAAACCTCTTACCTTTATTGTATTGAATTGTATCCCCATCCACGCCTTTACTCTAGTTAGTTAGGTGGGTGGGGTTTTTTACGAAATGCCATCCTTCTTCTAAAATACCAATACAGGGACCCCTAGAATCATAGTCAAAAACTTCATACTGAGGGCAATTACAAGAAAAATCCTATATTTGAACGTAACATTTGTAAGGTTTTTCCTTATATTTCAACTATAATCCCCAATTAATAAAATGTGCACGGTTCGAAAGGACCCTATTACTGTTCTCATAAGATGAGCAGTCCGGAAGCGCGTATGGAGACTAACCCAAAGAATGCAAAAGCCGTGGAGCTTTTGCTTGAAAAGGCCTACCAACAGCGAGTGAACGATCTCAATAAGAGTATCCAACTGGCTCAGGAAGCACTATCCCTTAGCCGAACCCTTCAAAATAAATCCCTTACCGGTAAGAGTCTTAGCAAATTAGCCCTTTTCTATATGATACGGGGTGAGCATCAGCAATCCCTGGACATGAGCGAAGAAGCCATTGCCTGTTTCAAAGAATTGAACGACGAGAAAGGCATCGCAGATGCCAAATACAACATTGCCGGTATTTATTATAAGACCAACAACTATCATTTGGGGATGGTATACCTCATTGACTGCCTGAGAATATACAAGAGATTCGAGGACCGACATAATGAGTCCAGGACTCAAAAGTCGTTGGGCGCCGTATATGAAATGTTGGGGGATCAACCTAATGCGATTAGGGCCTATGAAGGGGCGATCGAAGCGGGATTGGCCGGAGAGAATAAAAATCTCGTATCCAACGCCTATAATCCGCTTTCCGGAATTCTCTTAAAGACAGGAAAGTCTGATGAGGCGCTTAAAATGATCCAACGATCCATTGCTTTAAAGGAAGAAACCGGAGATGTACGGGGATTGGCATTTGCGCTCTACGGACGCGGAAAGGTATTTACATTCCTGAAACGCTATGAGGAGGCCGAAAAAGATTTCCTCAATGCTTTGGAAATCCATGAACGTGTGAGCGAGCATCTGGGTACAGCTATGGCTTACAATAAGATCGCCAGGCTGTGGATGGCTATGGATAAAAAAGAAGAGGCCAAAACGATGCTCGAAAAAGCAATCGATTACAGTAAGGAACACAACGTCTCGCTCATTACCTATAAATGCAACCAATTTTTATATGAGATCTACAAAGGGGAGGGAAATGATTCCCGCGCATTACAGTACCTGGAAGACTATCTGCAAGCAAAGGACGCAGCCATTAACTCCCAAACGCTAAAGATCATTGAAAACTATGAATTGATCTCCCGTATGAAAGCCATGGAGCGGGAAGTGAGCGTACAACGGGAGAAAGCCGAAATGGCCAGAAAGCAAGAGCGAGCCGAACAATCGGCACAAATGAAACAGGAGTTTCTCTCGGCCATGAGCCATGAAATTAGGACGCCACTAAATGCAGTAACCAGTATTATTTCACTGCTCCAGGACCGATCTAATGAAGGAGAACAAAAACTACTTACCTCCCTGCGATTTTCCGCTAAGAACCTGCTACGTATCATTAATGACATCCTGGACTTCTCCAAATTGGACTCCAACAATATGAAATTGGACCAATATCCGGTCGATTTTTCGGAGCTGTTGTTCAATATTAAACAAACGTATGATAGTATGGCCCTGGAAAAAGGACTATCTCTTGAGGTGTTCATTACCCCCGATATAGGAAGTTCCTATATGCTGGATGAAACCAAGTTATTCCAAATCTTAGGGAACCTAATGAGCAATGCTATTAAATATACGGAGCAAGGTGCCGTTGCCATGAAGGCACGACTCTTGCACTCGGATGCAGTGTCCGATGCCATCCGGTTTACCGTAGAAGATACGGGAGTGGGTATCCCCGAAAAAGAGAAAGCCCGTTTGTTCGAAAGTTTCTATATGCCAAAACCATTGACTACCCGAAATAATGATGGTACGGGCCTAGGGCTAGCCATTGTTAAGAAATTAGTAGAATTACATGGTAGTACTATTCAAATCGAAAGTGAAGAAGGGAAAGGTTCCAAATTCTATTTCGACCTAAAACTTCGGAAATCCGACACTCCTATGAAGGCAGATGCTAAAATATTTGAAAAACTGGAAAATAAAACGGCCATCCTGGCGGAAGACAATGAGATCAACGCCATGGTCATGCATGAGTTGTTAAAAAGATGGGGCGTAAGCTGTAAAAGAGTGAAAACAGGTCTTGAGGCCATAGAGATTGCGAAAGAAGATCGAGTAGATTTCATACTTATGGACATTCACATGCCCAAAATGAATGGATTTGACGCCGTTGGTATTATAAGGGAGGTAGAAAATCCAAATAAAAACACCCCCATTTTCGCCCTTACAGCTGATGTCACGGCCATGAATAACCAGAGGTATTCTGAGCACTTCACCGGTTTTCTGTACAAACCCCTACAAATAGAAAGGCTCTTTGAAGCCCTGGTAAAAGTATATGAAGAAGGCTCGCTCGTCGATCAAGACGAGGAATAGGTTCGTCACTCTCAAAGACCTGACATTCTTGAGCAGCTCTCCCATCCCCTGCTAACCATTGGTATTCCCAAAGTTTTTATAAAATTTTTAGGGCTACTACCAAAATTGCTACCTTTCTAAAAAACAACCCATTATGAAGAAAATAGCTCTTACCCTCGCCTTTGTTGGCTGCTTTGTTTTTACAACCACAGCCCAGCAGGTTTCAGACTTTAGTCTGGTAGAAAAAACATTGAATTACTACCTCCAAGGTGGTACGAACAATGACTTTGAAACACTAAAGAAAGCGTTTCATGAGTCTGCTACCATGAAATACATTGGAAAAGATGGTTATACGGAGGTAAATGCCATTGACTTCTTTCAAAAAGGAATGAAGTCCGGTGGGAAACAAGACCGAAAGACAAGGATAGAATACCTAAACATTTCCGGTCATGCGGCTCACGCTAAACTCATTATAGATTACCCTACTTTTTCCTTTATCGATTACATGAACTTATTGAAGGTAGATGGCGAATGGAAGATCGTGAGTAAAATATTTTACCGGAAATAATAGAGGGTATCATTTTTTAAGATGAAAACGACCTTCTTTTGAAGAGAATACTAAAATTCCTATTAAAACTAATCCTGGGCTTTGTGGCTTTTATCGCCTTGTATTTAGCGACAGCTTTTGTGCTTTCAAGAATTGAGGTGGACGAGGAACCCAATGCTGCTGATGAGATCGCCATTTATATTCTCACCAATGGTGTCCATACCGATATTGTCATGCCTACCAAAACCAAATACATGGATTGGAGCAGAGAGATCAAGTATGAAAATATTGAAGCTGGCAATACTCAATACGATTACATAGCAATGGGCTGGGGAGATAAAGGGTTTTACCTGGAAACCCCAACCTGGGGAGACTTAAAGGCCTCTACCGCCTTTAAGGCAGCCACAGGCCTAAGCACTACCGCAATACACGCCACCTATTATCATTCCATGAAGGAAGGTGAAGACTGCAGAAAGATCATGATTAGTGCAGAACAATATGCGCGCCTCATAGAGTACATTACCAACAGTTTTCAGACAGACGAAAACGGTCATTTCATCTATATTGAAACCAACGCTAACTACGGACAGACAGATGCTTTCTACGAAGCGAACGGAAGCTATAGCATGTTTCAAACCTGTAATTCATGGGCGAATAATAGTTTAAAATACAGCGGACAGAAAGCCTGTCTGTGGACCGCTTTCGACACAGGGATATTCCTCAAATATCAGTGATTTGAACAAAAGTTGAGTGTGCAACTAAAGATACGGGTGGAATTGCCTATTTATGATGCATAAAAGCCTGCTTGCCCAAAAGGGTTTCATCGCTTTCCACATGGTCATCATCCGGCACGCAACAATCTACAGGACAAACAGCAGCACATTGCGGCTCCTCATGGAACCCCTTACATTCGGTGCACTTGTCCGGAACAATATAGTAGATCTCATCGCTAATGGGCTCCTGAGTTTCATTGGCATCCACGGCTTTTCCGTTCGGTAAAACCACAGATCCATCCAAATCGGTTCCATCTGCATATCGCCAATCATCTGCACCCTCGTAAATAGCGGTATTGGGGCATTCCGGTTCGCAAGCCCCGCAGTTGATACATTCATCTGTGATAATAATTGCCATGGAATTTTCTTTTTCTAACTTTGCGCAAATTTAATGCCTAAAACAAGGAACTCCAAACCAAAAATGCAAATACAACAAAGAATTAACGCATTTCAGCAACTGGGAACATTTTTCGGTTCTCTTATTAATTCTTCAGACGAAAAACTGAAGGACTTGCTGCAACTGGCCAAAGCTCATAACGGTTGGTTTACCGAAGAGAATATAAAGTTCGCTTTGGAGAGTTGGAGTAAGGCTTTATCTAAGAAGGATCTCGAACATTGGATTTCGAACTATCCTCTTTCAGAAGATAATGATATGAAAACGGTGGCTGTCGTCATGGCAGGAAATGTTCCGCTGGTTGGGTTTCACGACTTCCTTTCGGTCCTCATAAGCGGACACAAGGTGCTAGCAAAGCTATCTTCCAACGATAAAATCCTATTTCCATTTATAGCGGAAGAACTTATTAGGATTGAGCCTGAGTTCGAAGACCGCATTCGTTTTACACAAGATAAATTGGAATCGTTTGATGCCGTTATCGCTACCGGAAGTAATAATACAGCTCGTTATTTCGACCATTACTTTGGAAAGTATCCCAACATCATTCGGAAGAACCGAAATTCGGTAGCCATTCTAAACGGTACAGAGAGCCAGGAACAACTGGAGGACCTAGCACATGATATCTTTCGGTATTTTGGTCTGGGATGTCGTAACGTATCTAAAATCTATATTCCGACAGCCTATAATTTCGATCCCTTTTTTAATGCCATGTTCAGCTGGAAATCCGTGATCAATGACACCAAATACATGAATAATTATGATTATAACAAGGCCGTGTATTTGATGAGCAATATTGAACTTTTAGATAACGAATTTCTTTTGCTGAAAGAGGATAGCGGCTTCTCCTCTCCTATTTCGGTGGTATTCTATGAGCGCTATGAAGATCTTGACATTCTTAAAGAAGAACTGTCGAAAAACGAAGAGAATATTCAATGTATAGTCTCAGAAAATAACTCAAAACGCAGTATTCCATTTGGAAAAGCACAAAGCCCTAAACTTTGGGATTACGCAGATGGTGTGGATACCATAAAATTCTTATCCGAACTTTAGCATATTTTGGCATTTCCTCAACAAAAGGGATCAAATTATAACATCCTTCTAAATTCATGCATTTGTTGAAATAGTCTTAATAATTTGTTGAAATTTTAACCGTTATTGGAGGGACTTTTTACATCTTTGCACAGAAAAATTTATCCTCTCATGAAGAAACACAATTTCAGTGCTGGCCCTTGTATTTTACCGCAGTCAGTTTTACAAAAAGCATCTCAATCCGTTGTAGATTTTAATGGTTCAGGCCTATCCCTGATCGAGATCTCCCACAGAAGCAAAGACTTTGTTGAGGTCATGGAAAAGGCGCGTTCCCTTGCCATAGAACACCTAAAACTTGAAGGTAAAGGATACAAAGCCCTGTTCTTACAGGGAGGCGCGAGCATGGAATTTTTGATGGTGGCCTATAACCTTTTGCATACTAAGGCCGCTTATCTCAACACCGGGACTTGGTCTACCAAAGCGATTAAAGAGGCTCAACTTTTTGGCACTTTGGAGGAGGTAGCTTCTTCAAAGGATCAAAATTTCAATTATATACCTAAAGGATTTAGTATTCCGGAGGATGCCGATTATTTTCACTGTACCAGTAACAATACCATCTTTGGAACTCAGATACGGAACTTCCCTGATACGAAGGTTCCAATGGTCTGCGATATGAGTAGCGATATCTTCTCCCGGGAAATAGACTTCTCGAAGTTCGACATCATTTATGCAGGTGCACAGAAGAACATGGGACCTGCAGGCACAACGCTGGTAGTCATTAAAGAGGATGTATTAGGCAACGTTTCCAGAAGCATTCCTTCTATGTTGGATTACCAGGTTCACATTGGAAAGGACAGTATGTTCAATACTCCCGCGGTATTCCCTGTGTATGTTTCCATGTTGACCCTGGAATGGTTAAAGGATTTGGGAGGTATCTCTGAAATCGAGAAGATCAACAACGCCAAAGCCGAACTCCTTTATGGGGAAATTGACAGAAACCCTTTGTTTAAAGGATTTGTTGCTAATGCAGAAGATCGCTCGAAGATGAATGCCACCTTTAACTTAGTGGATACGGCCCACCAGGAAAGATTTGACACTCTCTGGAAAGAAGCCGGCATTAATGGTCTTAATGGTCATAGAAGTGTGGGCGGTTACCGGGCTTCCATGTACAATGCTTTACCACTTGAAAGTGTTCAGGTATTGGTAGAAGTAATGAAAGAATTAGAAAAACAAGCATAAAATAAAAAAAACAAAAAACTATGAAGGTCCTTGCAAACGATGGAATCTCGCAAAGTGGAATCGATGCCCTAACGGCTGGTGGTTTTGAAGTAATTACTACCAAAGTTGCTCAGGAGCAACTTATCAACTATATCAATGAAAATGATATTGCCGTTATCCTGGTACGCAGTGCTACCAAGGTGAGAAAAGACATCATCGATGCCTGTCCCAGCCTCAAGGTCATTGGACGTGGTGGGGTTGGTATGGATAATATTGATGTAGAATATGGTCGGGAGAAAGGGCTGCATGTAATCAACACTCCGGCTGCTTCCTCGGCTTCGGTGGCCGAATTGGTATTTGCACATTTGTATGGCGGTGTTCGTTTCTTATATGATGCCAACCGCAACATGCCTTTAGAAGGAGACTCCAAGTTCAAGGAACTTAAGAAGAATTATGCAGGAGGAAGTGAACTAAGAGGTAAAACCATGGGGATCATAGGATTTGGTCGCATTGGTAGAGAAGTTGCTAAAATCGCCTTAGGTTGTGGGATGAGAGTTATCACCAGCGACAGTTATGTGGATGAAGCCACGGTGAAAGTAGAATTTTATGACGGACAAGCCGTGTCCTTCGATTTTAAGACCAAGCCTATTTCTGTTGTTTTAAAGGAAAGCGATTTTATATCCCTGCACGTACCCGCTCAAAACGACTATATCATTGGAAAGGCACAATTTGGTCAGATGAAAGACGGTGCTGCTATTATCAACGCAGCGCGAGGAGGAGTGATCGATGAGGTTGCCTTGATCGATGCCCTGGAAAGTGAAAAAATATCGTTTGCCGGTTTGGATGTTTTTGAGAACGAGCCCACTCCTGCTATTAAGGTATTGATGAATGGAAAAATCTCCTTGAGCCCACATATCGGAGCTGCTACCAAAGAGGCGCAAGACCGTATAGGTACGGAACTGGCCCAGCAAATTATTGCCATATTAGGCTAGTTGACCCAAAAACCAAGTATTTAGTCGAAAGCGAGTGTCTCACGACTGCAATTACTTGCTGGAATTCCTTTTCTTTTTAGTACCTTTAAAAGGAATAACCAAAATTAAAAATGATGTCAGGAATACTAGATTTATTGAATAGTGATATGGGACGCCAGATTATTAGTGGCGTGAGTAACGAAACCAGACAACCGGCCGACAAAACAGCTTCGGTCGTGTCTATGGCTTTACCGTTACTAATGGGGGCAATGAAACGTAATGCAAGTACCCCTCAAGGGGCGCAAGGACTTCTTGGAGCCTTGGATAATAAACATGATGGAAGTCTTTTAGATAATTTAGGAGGCTTCTTTGGAGGTGGCGTAGATGATGCGCAAAAAACAGATGGCCTTGGCATATTGGGCCATGTATTGGGAGGCTCCCAGGACAACGTGGTAGGTGCCCTCTCGCAAAGGTCGGGAATGGACAGTGGCTCTGTGATGAGCATACTTTCTACCCTCGCTCCCATTGTATTGGGCTATTTAGGTAAGGAGAAAAGACAACAGAATGTAACATCTCAAGCCGGAATAGGTGACTTGCTTGGAGGATTGATGGGTGGAGGTACCCAGCAACCGAAGCAGCAGAGCCTCATTGAATCCTTATTGGATGGAGACAATGACGGAAGCGTCTTAGACGACGTGGCGGGCATGGTTCTTGGAGGTGGAGGCCAACAAAAAAGTGGTGGTCTTGGAGGATTGCTCGGTGGTCTCTTCGGAAAATAAGATAAACCAACACATAGATTTGAAAACGCTCCCATTCACTTTGGAGCGTTTTTTGTGTTAAACAGGGTTAAAGTGAACCGCCTAAGCATTCATTTTTAGTACCTTTACCCTAATAACAGTATCATGAAGTATGTCATTATCATCTTGATCGCAGTTGTCGCCTTTGCTAGTTGTGACAGTAGTAAATCGATTGTTCAGGAAGGATCCGATATGGCCCAAACCGGCGATACCTTGCGTATTGCCAATGACAGTCTGGAATATGAGATCATTATCATTGAGCCCGGATTTAACACCTGGCTTATTACGCAACGACCTAGAGGCTACTATGGTCAGACCTTCCTCGAGGGAAAAAATCGTTTATTCGTAACCGAATATAACCGAAGAGTGCGCAATTTTCAGCTATACGATAGAAACCTCTATCAGATGGAGATCAACTACGAATTTCATATTGATTACGGATACGAAGTGAACTATCTGCTCTACAACTATTTCCTGTATTTCCAAAACCGGTTTAATCAGAATTTCATCGGAGGAAGACAGGGAGGAAGCCTGGGACGTCAATGAGAAAATTAAAAGAGCGTTGGAATATAGTTTCCAACTGGCAACTGGCCGTCATTTTCATCGTGTTTGCCATAACGGGAAGTACCGCAGCAAAATTTGCCGGACCCCTTACAGAAGCCGTTGGGATTACAAAATCCAATGGAGCATGGATCTATTGGCCTGTTCGTATATTGATCATATTTCCAATCTATCAGGTGCTTTTGGTCTTTTTTGGCTGGCTCTTTGGTGAGTTTACCTTTTTTTGGGGCTTTGTAAAGAAAATGCTTCGCTTATTTACCTTCATAAAGAAAGGATAAGGATTATGGGCTCATGGTTTCTTATCTCAATTGAGTGATGATAGTATTGCCTGGAGAATGATGCTTTCAATACACCTTATACTCTAACCTGGTTTTATAATTCGTCCACCTTGTTATTGTAGCCTTGCCAATAATTTCTTCTACAAAAAATCCCACCTTACTATGTGTTAAAGCAAGGTGGGAGTTTTGTTCCATTTCGAAAAACTACTGAACGCTTAGGTCAAAAGTCAAGTCGAAATCTGTATCACCATCTGTGGCTCCCGTAGTCCCGGTTTTTATGTCTGGCTGGTGCTGTAATCTAACTCTGAAGGTTCTTCCGGTAAATGTAGTTGAGGAAGTTGTCCAGGAAGTAGATAAACCAACTGGATTTCCATTATCATCCTGATCATTGTAGTTCACTGGATCCGAAGCATTATCTATGTTTCCGTTACCGGTTGGATTTGCAAACGAATCATTTGTGAAGCTAAAGAATATTTGGTGTTCATCATCTTCTTCAAGAATCTCTTCTCCAATGTCTTCCACATCATTTGGATCCAAGGCATTCAAAATAACAAAAGATAGAAGATATTCCGTATCCACAGTTAACGTGATGTCATCTACGATTTGTAATTCTTGGACTCCTTCTCCATCAGGATCTACAGCTGTAGCCGTTACTACATCACTTGGGTCAGCAACGTTGGTAAAAACTAAAGATACATTGGTAATTACTTCTACTTCATTCTCTTCTGGTGGGGCCGCATCGTCATCATTACTACAGCTTACTATGGTAATTGCAGCTAGCAAAAGGGCTATTAGGCGGAAATTGATAAATTGATTGAAAGTTTTCATTTTATTAGTATTTAGAATTTAATTTATTGTTTTTATAGATAATCACAGCATTTCACAATTCTGCTGGTATAATTTTTATGTATTTTGAATTCAGGGGGCTCTTGCTATCATAACCATGTTCTTGATTGTATTTTGTTTGTTTTATATTATATTTAAAAACTGTAATTCAGCGCAAATAGCACATTTATACCAGGTTCATCGGCAAAATACCGCAGTTCGTTCAAGTAATTCCGATATCCATTATTCAAAAGGTTTTGTGCTATTATACTTCCGTTGAAGTCCCCGAGTCCAACATTCCAGGACAGATCCAACAGGAAGTATCCATCGGGGGCATCTATAAAATCAAAAATTTCAGAATCTGGGGTTACCTCCACGGTTCCGTCCACAAGATTTTGAGGAGTAACCGTTCTTGGGGCTTGAAATTGTTGAAAGGTATAGCTAGGACGAATGGTCCATTTTGATGAATCAAAAACCCACCATTTACCTTGATCCCATTGTAATTCGAGATTCGTAGAAATGGGGGATTGTTCGATCAAGGGTTCATTTTCTCCAATATTCCTGGACCATAAGTAGCTCAGGCCATAAGTCGCTAATATCTTATCGGTTATTTCTTTTTTCCAGGTATAATCTACACCTAAAAACAGAGCTTCAGCCTGATCTATAATAAAAGCAGGTTGAGGCCCTCTAATGGTTCCAAAAACCCCTATGGGCCGTTCAAAAACAAAGTTTTCAATGTAATTGGCATAGGCTGTCAATAGATGAGAATTCCCATCCTTAGTTATTCGGAATTCGTTAGTGAATTTATAACCTCTCTCCAGATCGACTTCACTTTCCTCCAACGCAATTACTTCACTGGTACTAAATTGACCATTATTATCGGTAAATCGAAGTAAACCAAAGGTAGACCGATAGCCTTGTTGTCCAAAACTAAAAAGTTCTGCCACATTAGGAGTGCGGAATGCCGAACCTACGTTAGACCTAAACGTACTATTTTCAGAAAGGCTCCATACATATCCCACGGATGCTGTAAAGTTGGTAAACGTATATCGATCCCTAAAAATGTCTTGGTTGGTTTCCCTACCCCGCACATCGTTGGTTTCCAGGTCGAACCGTACTCCGGCCTCGAATATATCTTGCCCGAACTTTACCTTCTCCATGACAAATGCGCTGACTCTTTCCGAATTATAATTAGGAATGAACGCAGTGGTTTGCGTTCCCGGATTATTGTCATTGTTTTGATTAAAATATTGAACCCCGATTAAACCATCCAATCCTTTCCAGGTGGGATGCTCCCATTCCAGGTGATACTCATAGGTAAGCAAATCAAGATCGATAATGGGCAGCTCCTCGGATCTCCTAACATCGAACTCCTCCCTTTTGTTTTGCTGAACTCCCACATGAAAATCGATTTTAGCTTCATCAGAATACCGCCAGATTATTTCCGCTTTCGCCAGTTGGTGTTGGGTAAGCTGATTTGGCTCATTAATATCATAAGAAAAGGGGTTGATAATGATGGGTTCGTTCGCATTGATCGAATTAATAAACAAATCCGGACTTCGAGTTACTGAAGACCTTAACAAGGCTAAATTCTGATCAACAAAACTGTAATGCACTTTGAAATCCCAAGCATCAAGATGGTGGCGCACCCCAAAGCTAAATGCTTGTTCTTCTTTTCCGGTATTGGTAAGATTGTAATTGGGAGCATTGCGATCGCCAATTCTGGTATAACTTCCATTGGCAAAATAACTCCACTTTTTAGTCCCAATACCGATTTCGGCATTGGCATTCAATCCACGTCCATTAGTTTGAAAACCAGTCCCAACATTGGCGTATAACGGATTATCCAACAATAAAGGGTTTGGCTCAACTAAAATGGCACCACTTAAAGCTTCGGGACCAAATTGCACCCCTGCAGCACCCTTGATCACCGTAATATTATTAGCTGCATAGATATCTATTTCAGGAGCATGTTCAGATCCCCAATTTTGAAAGGCGTGCTTTAAACCATTATTTAATATCAAAATCCGGTTACCTGATAAGCCATGGATTATAGGCAATTGAACATTTGTTCCTGTGGATGCAAAGGTCACACCTTCCAATTTAGAGAGCGAGGCTGCTAAGGACGAGCTAGGACCGCTAATGATCTCTTCTTTTGTCAACCTGCTTTGTGATATGGTTTCGGTACCGTTTTCTTTGGCCTTTTGTGCCTGGACGGTTACTTCTTCCAAGTCAGAAATTTCCGGTTTCAAATAATGATATGAAATAGCACCTTTCTCATAGTCCTGTTGACTGTCCGATCGGGTATACCCTAAAATTGATATGCTAAGGGTGTAGTTATCCGGACATATTCCTTCAATTAAGAAATCACCATTCTCATCCGTTTGAGCATATTTTTCGGTGTTTTTAACATGAGCGGTTGCAAAAGGAATCGGCTCATTCGTATCTTCATCCAATACCTTGCCTCTTACACAACAATCGCAGGTTTTATTTTGTGCGATCATTGGCATTGAAAATATGCAAAAACATAAATAGATAGGAAGCTTTAGCTTCATTGAAAGAGATTTTTAAATTAGAATAGTACGTTATCGGGGAAAAGCCGATAATCTTACATAGTAAAAACAGGATTTGATACAATCCTAAAGTATGGAAGGGGGAGGCCTGCCGAAAAGAATAGAAGTAAGAGCTATTTTTCGATCAACACTATGGTAAAAGTTTTTCTCTTCTGAAAAATTATCATCCAACAGAACTAATTCGAAATGCAAGACAGGGACATAAGCATCCATATCCTGGTTCTGTACCGCATACTCACAAAGCTCACATTTATCTTGAACATCGTCAGCATCCTTATGATCGATATAAATATGAAGCGCAGATGACGAAACCTTCAGAACAACCGCGGTCATCAGCAATAAGACACTTACATATTTTTTTAACTCCATAGCAAACAGAAGTAGCGAATTTTAGGGGAGATGCAATCTGTTAAAGAAAGATTACTGTGAATTCCAAAACAATAATAGTCCCTCATTTGCAAAACTAAGTTATGCCGAGGACAATTACAACTTATAATTATATTCCTAGTATCGCTACCAAACAGTAAATATAAAGTAAAATCACTCTATGAGTAAGAAAAACCGGTATTTTTATATAACAATGCATATTCCAACAATGATTTCGAAATTCCCTGCTAAGGAGATATTTTTTGAAGTAACCTATTTTACGCGATTTTCAATGATCATGAACAAAAAAAGCCCTCTCTCAAGGGCTTTTTTTATTCTGTTACTTCTACTTCGATGGTCTGCACTGTGGGCTTTTCCGGAGCCACTACAAAGGTGTAGATCCACATGAGGGTAAACGTGGGGACGAAATCTGTAATAGGCAGGATCTCCTCTATAAAAACGATCCAGGAAGCAATCTTACCGGTATTTCCTTTATACATCTCTCCCATTTTCTTTGCAGCATATGGGGCCCAGATAAGATCCAAGAAGGCACCTACCACTGGAATGAACGAAGTTGCCATCCCTATGAGATCATAAACGATCCCTCTACGAAGTAGTTTGTATTTGTTGTCTGTCATAACTGTTGTGTTGTGTTATAAATTACTATCTATGATAACGCAACAAGTATACCAAAGATTGTAATGAGATTCTTAAGAAAGATCGGTGCTGATCAACTTCAGGAATTCGTTGCGTGTTTCAATCTTCTCAAATTGCCCACGGAACCCAGAAGTGGTCGTTACACTATTCTGTTTCTGTACACCACGCATCATCATACACATATGAGACGCCTCAATCACTACCGCTACTCCTTTTGGTTTCAGTGTAGTATTGATACACTCCAAAATATCATGCGTAAGGCGTTCCTGAACCTGGAGTCTGCGGGCAAAGACATCCACTACTCTGGGAATCTTGCTCAATCCAACGATATGCCCGTCTGGGATATACGCAATATGCGCTTTTCCAAAAAAGGGAAGGATATGATGTTCACACAGCGAATACAGCTCTATATCCTTTACAATGACCATATCGTTATAATCCTCTGCAAACATGGCCCCTTTTAAAATTTCGGC
This sequence comes from Bacteroidota bacterium, assembly GCA_038529705.1. Classification (GTDB taxonomy): domain Bacteria; phylum Bacteroidota; class Bacteroidia; order Flavobacteriales; family Flavobacteriaceae; genus Aureisphaera. The sequence continues at coordinate 2,759 of JBCBDM010000038.1, read as the reverse complement.
GGGGTCTTCACAATGACCTGAGGTTAGATATTGAATGGCTTTGGCAGCCCGTTCCGGAGTTTTCACGATTCCTTCCCGATGAATATCTTCTCCTACTCCCTTGAGTATGTCTGTATATTTACTTTTAAGATCATTTGTGACCTCAATGTCGTATTCTTCAAAATTCTTATAAGATCCCATTAAGCTTTCAACTTTTCTGAATAAAATTTCTTGATCTTTTCTACCTTCGGTGTGATTATGAACTGGCAATAGGGCTGTTCTTTGTTCCTATTGTAATAGTCGTGATGATCTTCTTCAGCCTTGTAAAAAACATCCAAAGGCGATACCTGGGTCACAATAGGGTTTGAAAACACCTTGTTGGCGTCCAACAAATGAATAAAAGCTTCCGATTTTTCCTTTTGTTCTGAAGTCGTATAGAAGATCTCCGATCGGTATTGTGTTCCTACATCATTTCCTTGCCTGTTCAAGGTGGTGGGGTCGTGTGTAGCAAAATACACTTCCAACAACGTATCAAAGGACACGACTTCGGGTTGGTAGGTAATTAATATGCCTTCCGCATGCCCTGTTTTGCCCGTACAAACCTCGCGATATGCCGGATTCTTAATATGTCCTCCGGTGTAACCGGATGAAACCTCATCAACTCCTTCAATTCGTTGGAAAACTGCCTCGGTGCACCAAAAGCAACCGTTGGCAAAGACTACTTGTTCTGTTCTGCGCATAGTGATATCTCAAAATTACTACTTAAAATTCAGTTTTAACATAATCATCAGTATTTAACTTTTCGTTAATACCCCACCCTCATCGATAATTCTATTTTTACGCCGTCAACGTCCTCACGTGAACCAAACAATCATCAATGAAAGACTACATTCTGCTGCTTACTCTTGTATTGTTTTCATTTTCAGTTCATTCACAAGAAAAGAAGATACTAGAGGCCAGACGGATCGTTGATGCACCCAAAATAGACGGTGTGTTAGACGATGCTGTTTGGGAATCATTACCTACCTACGGAGACTTCAATATGTACCAGCCGGGCAATGAGGGAGTCATCAAAGAAGGGTATGAAACTGAGGTGAAAATGGCCTATGACGACAAAGCCGTTTATGTAGCAGCCTATATGTACGACCCGGACCCGGAAAATATCTTAAATCAGTTTTCACAGCGGGATGAAGTATTTGTTCAGGCAGATCATTTTGCCATTGCCCTAAATACCTACAATGATGGTATTAACGAAACGCATTTTTTCGTCACCAGTGCCGGAACCATAGGAGATGCCTTGTCCACCCAAAACAATTTCGACTTTGGCTATAATGTTGTATTCGAATGCCGAATCTCCAAGGATGAAAATGGATGGTACGCAGAATACAGAATTCCGTATAACGCTTTGCGCTTTCCCGAGCAGGAAGTTCAGGATTGGGGAGTTAATTTTTACAGACGTGTTAATTCACTCAATGAGACACATACCTGGAACCTTATAGACAACAGCAAGGGGCAGGAATCCCAGTATAGCGGTAATGTGATAGGTGTAAGGGATATTGACCCTCCGGTACGTTTAACGCTCTTCCCCTTTGCCCAGGGGGTAGTCACCAGCTTTGACGGGGACACCGAAACCGATTTTGCCGCCGGAATGGATGTGAAATACGGCTTGAGCGATAGCTTTACCTTGGATGCCACTTTAATTCCGGACTTTGGACAGGCATCTTTCGATGAAGTACGCCTTAATCTTGGCCCTTTCGAACAGACCTTTAGCGAGAACAGACCTTTTTTTACCGAAGGAATCGATCTGTTCAACAAAGGCCGGATTTTCTTCTCACGGAGGGTTGGGAATGCTCCAACAGGAGACGTAGGAAGTCTGGGAGAAAATGAAGTTGCCTCTGTTCCGGATAGAGTAAATCTACTCAATGCCTTAAAAATCTCCGGAAGAACTAGTGAGAAATTGGGTATTGGGTTTTTTAACGCTATTACCGAAAAAACATACGCCGAAGTGAGAGATACCCTCAACGGAACATCCAGAGAGGTATTGGTAGAACCCCTTAGTAATTACAATATTTTTGTCCTGGACCAGCAATTCAATGACAATTCGTCTATTTCGATCATCAATACCAATGTGACCAGGAATGGAAGCTTTCGCGATGCCAATACATCGGCTTTCGTATTCGATATTGCCGATAAGGAGAATCGTTTCAGATCTTCGGGCAGGGCGATTGTAAGCAATGTCCATACAGGAGATGGTACTACCACAGGATTTCAGTCTGAATTGGATATTTTCAGAATCAAAGGAAAGTTCAGATATCGAGTAGGACATGATTTTGCTAACACCACTTTCAATATCAATGACCTGGGGGTTAATTTCAGGAATAACTTTAACAACTTTGTCGCCGGAGCTTCCTATCAAATCTTCGAGCCCACCAAAATATTCAATACCTATAGATTTAACCTCACGGTGAGACATCGCAGGCTCTATCAACCCAATGTTCAGACGGGTAATAACATCAATACCAATTGGTTTTTTGTCACGACCGACCGTTTTGCCTTTGGTGGTTTCCTGGGATACAATTCCGAGAGCGACGACTATTTCGAACCCAGAGTGGATGGAAGGTTTGTAACCTTTAATGAAAATCTGGGAGGCCGACAATGGATCTCGACAGACTTTAGAAAGAAGTTTGCTGTAGTTGCCGTTGTGGTGTGCCGAAATGGTTTCTGAATCCAACTCCGGCATCTACAGCAAACTTCTTTCTAAAGTCTGTCGAGATCCATTG
>JBCBDM010000037.1:0-23170 GCA_038529705.1 Bacteroidota bacterium | reverse complement strand
CTACATCTTCCACTACTTTTCGTTGCATTTCCCCGGCCAACATCAACGTCTTGTTGGTGGCAAATAATTCCTGACGCAATTCTTCAATATTATCCTTCTTATAGAATTTAGCCACCTTTTCTTCATCTCCGCCAAATTCACCAATGATATACTGCAGTTGTTGCTCAATACGTCCAGTGATTTCGGCATCACTTACCACCAAACTATCCTGTTTAGCATGGTGGGCATATAGTTTATCTTCCATAAGCTTGCCTAACAACTGACAGCGGGTGACATCTTCAATAGGAATTCCCTGCTGTTGTAATTCAATATAGCTCTTATCGATGTCACTATCCAAGACAACATACTCTCCAATCACCGCAGTTACGCCTTCTGCCTTAAAACGCTTGAATTCTTTCACAGTGTCTTTCTTCATCGCTGTCTCATCCAATGGATCCGGAATCACATTGGTGCTGTCGATAACAACTTCCTGTGCTTGAAGCACGGAAAAAGCAAATATAAAGAGTAGGGTATATAAGTTATTGTTGTGTGAAGGTCTCAAATTTTTTATCCTTAATCGCATCTTTTGTAATATCCTTTTCTAATTTCTTTATGAGTTCCAGTTTCCTTTTATTCAAAATAATCTGTTCAATGGTAGGCGCAACGTAGGACAGCGGCGCAGTATCGTTCCTATCGAGCAGATCTTCAATTTTCACCAAATATACTCCTAATGAGTCTTGTAATTGCGTAAAATTTGATTTTTTTAACACTTGGTTTTCGGAGAGCTGGATCACTGGAACATTTTGAAACAAGCTTTCTTTTTTCACCCAGGTTGAGTCGTTAAAATTATAGGAACGAAATTGAATACTCAGCTCATTGAGTTGTTGTTGGTCTACAGAATCGAATCGCCTGAACTGTTCTCTTAGCTCACTCAAATTTCCGAAGTTTTCATTCACATGGATATACCGAAGTTTCACCAATTGATCATTGAGCTTGAAATTCTCTTTATTGCTTTCATAATAGTCCAACATCTCCTCTTGAGGAATCACACTATCCAATTGCTGAGAGACGATACCTCTCTTGTAAGCCTCCGTATAGAGATCTGTCCTATATTGATCCACCAACTTATTATAATTATCCTGTTCGGTTTCGGATAAATTAATCTTGGCTTGATCGATCATAAGCTGCTGTGTAGCCCAGCGCTTTATGTAATTATTTACCAGCAAGGTACTGTCCTCTTTGGATGTACCCGGTAAAATAAGGTCCGAAATATCTTCCTGATAAAGATAGGTTTCGTTGACTCTTGCAATGGGCGTCCTAGGATCTTCCTGTTTGAAATAATCACAGGAAACCAATAATAGGAATAAGAACAGTATGAGCGGGGATATTCTGTTCATTAAGATCTCATTTGCTTTTTGAGTTTTTTGAGGGCCTTTTCGTTGATCTCTACCTTGTATTTACTGCGGAGGGATTGCATCCATTGCTCCTCCACATAGCTCTGGTAATCGCTTATCACTTTCCCTTTAACATCCTCAAGCTCTTTCAATCCCGGTGGGATGACCTCTTCTACTTTGACCACGATAAAAGTGTTGTTTTCATTATAAACCTTCGAAACACCTTTCTTTACCTCAAAATTGGAAGGTAACTCTCTTCTATCTACCTCAAAGGTACCAGCGGTTAAAAGAACGTTTACTTTGTCGTCTTTATTCAGAAGCTCCTTGATCTCTTCACCGGTTTTTCCAAGCTCCAAATAGTTGGCAACCGCATCGACAACGTCCTTTTTGGTAGCAGAAAATATTTGTCCGGAAATACGCTCTTTCCATTGATAGTTGGACCTGTTGGAAACAAAGAACTCCTGCTGCCCAACACTATCCTTCTTGGCCTTTCTCCAAACATTTTTTCCCATTACGTCGAAAATAAGGAGTCCGTCTCGGTACTCACTAATGATAGCAGCGTATTCATCATTCTCCATTTCCAGACGCTCTCTGAAATATCTTTTGAGTTCCTGAGTTTCAAATTCGTCGTAGTAATCGGCCAGCATATTCACCTTACTAGTGTATGTTACACTGGTAAATTGCCTCACATAGATGAATTGGGCAAAGTCGTTGAAAAATATCTCTCTATCCCCTACAGTGAATATTCTTTTGTTGTCATTCCCTCGTACGGTATCATATTTCCATTTTCTAACAATAGCCGAATCCGCAATAGCCTTACCAAAGTAGGGCCAGTAGTCCTCCCCTTTTTGAAATCCGTGTTTTTCCTTGATCTTTTTATTCACTGCACTAGACACAATTTTCGAACGACTTCCTTCTTTCACTCTTCGTTCCAGGGCCTCTCTTCTCTCCTCAAAAGTAGGAAGCGGATGTTTTTCTTCCAGGCGTATTATGTGCCAGCCAAACTCGGACAGGACAGGTTCGGAGACATCTCCGGGATTCTCAAGTTCATACGCAGCCTTTTCGAATTTTTCTGAACGCAGGTCTCCCTTGCTGAAACGTTTTAATTTCCCTCCGTTCTTTCCCGAGTTCTTGTCGTCTGAGTATTGCTTGGCCAATTGTTCAAAGGGTTCTCCCTGATCCAGTAAGGATTTGATCTCATTGATCCGTTCACTTGGGTTAAAATTCCCGTCCGTATCCTTAGCCGAAACCATAATGTGAGACACTGTAATCTCTGGCGCCTTGCTCCTTCTATCATGTACCTTGATGATATGATAGCCATATTGCGTCCTTACAATCTCGGACACCTCCCCTACCTGGGTAGCGTAAGCGCCAGATTCGAAAGGATATACCAAAGAAAAAACCGTAAAATACCCAAGACGCCCTTGCGTTTTTTCAATATTGGGTTCTTCTGAGGTATCTTTCGCTAAAGCGGCAAAGTCTTCCCCGCTTACCGCCCGATCCCGAATAGCCGAAATCTTATTGTAAGCTGCTAGTGTATCTTGAGGTACCGCGTCATACCCTACCAAGATGAGGATATGGGAAGCATCGATCTCTTCCAATCCCCTGGTGTAGGCCTCTTTGGCCAATTCTGAAGTAACTTTGTTTTCAAAAATGTAATTTCTGGAAAGTTGTTCCTCATACTTGGAAAAATCCTTTTTATATTGCTCCGCCTCATGGAACTTTTGGGCATATGCTTCGGCTACTTTTAGTTTGTAGTCGATGAACAAGTCCATATATCCATCCACACTTTTTTGTGATTCATCCTGGACAAGGTCCAAATTCTTTTTGTAAACCCTCTTAAATTCACTGATGAGCACGGGTCGGTCATCTATGGTCATTAAAATGTCTTTTTTCTTTTGGGCAAAAGCCGAAAGACCCAAAAAAAACAGTACTACGGTTGTTGTAATTAATCTATTCATTTCTTTTACTATCATTTTTATTGAAGCCTCGCAAAAATATAAAAAACCTAGGGTTACACAAGTCTGTTAACAGAACGTTATCAGCCTTTCGATAGTATAGGCCTTTTGCCGAAAAATATGTACATTGTACTCATAAATTCAAATCCTCAGGATATGAAATATTCCACCGAAATCATAATAGACCTCCCTCGCGAAGAGGTGATCAGAAAACTTGACAATGCCGAGAACATGAAGCACTGGCAACAGGGACTCGTAGGTTTCACTATGTTAGAAGGTACTCCAGGCAAAGAAGGTGCCAAAATGGAATTGGAATATCAAATGGGTAAACGCAATGTGGTACTTACAGAAACGATTACGAAGAATAAGTTTCCCGACGAATTTCACGCCAATTACGACAACAAAGTGGTACACAACATCCAAAGGAACTTCTTTCATACCATTGAGGGTAATAAGACCAAATGGGTAAGTGAAAGTGAATTCGAATTTAAAGGGTTTGGAATGAAAGTAATGGCTTTCTTAATGCCCGGTGCTTTTAAAAAGCAATCCCTCAAGTATTTGAACGATTTTAAGAACTTTGCCGAGCACGGTACCTCAGTGGCAGAACAATAGTATGGAGCGCATCAAGCTTATCTGGGAATTTAGAGGCCCAAATGCCTACCCTACTGCACAACATCATATAATTCATCTACAAGAATTCGCTATGGCAGAGGGACTTGAGAATACGCTGTGCAAGGTGGATAAAATCTCGGAAATGTATAGCATGGCATATATGGTGGTGGATAAGGAACACATGAATGACCTGAGAACACGCCTAAAACCACATCGGGGTCAGCTATATCATGAATAGTTCGCTATTTCTCACTTGTATACTCTCCAAAATAGCATGAGTTAACATATTGATAAAAATTTTCTGAAACCGTAAATTTTATGGTATTATTGCGGCACGAATAAAATCCGATGATTATGAAGTTTTTAAAGATTACCTTTCTATTTATATGTGTAGCTGGTTTTGCCCAAACAAAGGTGGGAACTATCGATGTTGATTTTGTAGTGAGCAAAATGCCTGAATTGGCAGGGGCTCAGCAACAGGTGGCGGATTATGGAAAAACACTGGATGCCGACTTCGATAAAAAAGTTACGGCTTACAAAGGAGCGGTGGATGACTACACCAAAAACGAAGCGAATTATACTCTAAATCAGAAAAAACAGAAGCAAGATTCCTTGATCGCTATGGAGAATGATATTCAGAAATATCAGGCGAATGGGAACCAGTTGTTGGTTTTAAAGCAAGAAGAGGCGTTAAAGCCACTGTATGAGAAAATTGGAATTGCGCTGGAAAAAGTGGCACAGGCCGGTGGATACACCCAGGTACTGATGAGAAATGACGATGTGGTCTACGTAGACAATCGTTTTGATCTTACCCTGGCAGTTTTGAAAGAAATGGGAATTGAGGTAAAGGAAAACGAGTAAGGTGTATTTTTACTCATATTCACACCAAAAAGGCTCCGGAATGGAGCCTTTTTTGATATTTATCTAATTCTTTATCAGTGATCGGGTTCGTCTTCCATTGTTGGTATGAATATCGAGGAAATAACTCCCGGCAGGATAATTAAAATCGAAGGTATACCTTTTTATTTCGGGCCCGGGAATTTGATCCCGTTTCAGTCGCTTTATCCATCTTCCGTTTAGATCATATAGATCGAGCAACAGGTTATCGGTATACTCGAAGTGAATTTCGACCACCAACTCATCCTTCACCGGGTTTGGTGCCACTACTATCTTGAGGTCTTCTCGCTTTGCACCTCCAAAATCTGAAATTCCAAATTCGTCTTCGTATTTATAGATTGTTTCGCCAGAGCAATAGGCAACACTACTATCAATAAAAAAGAACCGATTCAAGCTAAAACCCAATCCAATATCAGACCAGGTTTGTCCTCCATCGTTGGTCTCATGAAAGCCAGTGTTGTGGCCGCCCATCCAACCGCGTTGAGGCGTAACAAAACCTACCGCTTGTACAAAATTTTCCGGAGCATTGTAGACCTCCCAGGTTGCCCCGGAATCGGCAGACCTTACCAATTTACCCTGACTGTTGGATTGCACAGATCCAATGATTAACGTATTGTTCTCCATGAGTTGCATCTTCCAAATATAATCTCCTTGTACGTTCGTATTGAATATCTCGGTCCAGGAATCCCCGCCGTCTAGTGTTTCCAGGATAATTCCTCCCTGATCACTGGCACCTGAGACATAACCGTGAAGCTCATCAATAAATAAAACTTCTACCAGGGCTTCGGCATGGGCTGACATATCTTTATAGGTCCAGTTTTCTCCTGCATCGGTAGATTTTATGACATGCGCCGGGCTAAACCAGGCACCACAACCATAGACCGTAGAAGTTCCAACAGCATCCAACCCACATATGGCATTAGGATTGGGGCTCATACTAACCTGTTCCCAGGTATCCCCTCCATTGGTAGTTTTGTAAAAAATGGATTCCAGGGTCCCCAGGAAACCGATATTCTCATCTAAGAACTCTATATTTCTGTTATATCCGGGATGTGTATATTGTAGCTGCCAGTTCTGTCCGGCGTCGGTAGTTTTATAAACTCTACCGGAAGGGCCGTTCGCTGCCCAACCCAGGTCTTCATTCAGAAAAAAGACATCGTCAAATCGACCTTGTCCAGCAGGCGCATTGGGTAGTTCAAACCAGGATTGGCCATAGCCAATGAATGAGATAAGGATACACAGTATCGTAGTAACTTTCTTCATGATCTAAAAATTTCGGATTGTATAAGAGTTGTTCTATAAAGAAACAAATCTTACCTAAAGAAATCAAAAAATCTCTAAAGAAGTTGATCTGTTAACTTACATCAGATTATCGGGAATAATTAGGAGCTTCTTTGGTTATGGTTACATCGTGCGGATGACTTTCATGTATCCCGGAAGCCGTAATCTTTACAAAACGCCCGGTATCTTTGAGGGTTTGAATATCCTTAGCCCCACAATAGCCCATTCCGGCCCGTAAACCACCTATGAATTGAGTCATACTTTCCAAAAGCTCTCCCTTGTAGGGCACGCGGCCCACAATTCCTTCGGGCACCAATTTCTTAATATCGTCTTCAACATCCTGGAAATATCGATCCTTAGAACCTTGCTTCATCGCCTCAACGGAGCCCATTCCTCTGTACGATTTAAATTTTCTTCCCTCATAAATAATGGTCTCTCCCGGAGATTCCTTGGTTCCGGCCAACAAAGATCCTAACATCACTGTATCGGCACCGGCTGCAATAGCCTTGGGAATATCCCCCGTATATCGAATCCCTCCGTCTGCAATAACGGGAACACCACTTCCTTTGATTGCCGCGGCTACTTCTAATACTGCTGAGAATTGTGGGAATCCAACTCCCGCTACTACTCGGGTTGTGCAAATAGAACCCGGGCCAATTCCAACCTTCACGGCATCTGCTCCCGCCTCCACCAAATACTGAGCGGCCTCAGCGGTTGCAATATTACCCACGACCACTTCCAAGTCCGGAAATTTCTTCTTTACTTCCTTCAATACGCTTACCACCCCTTTGGTATGTCCATGAGCCGTATCTATGATTACAGCATCTACTTGCGCATTTACAAGCGCTTCGGCTCTGTCTACCGCATCTCCGGTAACCCCTAAAGCAGCTGCTACACGGAGTCTACCAAACTTATCTTTATTAGCCGTTGGCTTTAAGGTAAGCTTTGTAATATCTCTAAAAGTGATCAATCCTAAAAGGGTACCGTCCTCTTCCACTACAGGAAGTTTTTCGATTTTATTTTCCTGAAGAATGATCTCTGCATCTTTTAAGGAGGTTCCCTTTCCAACGGTAACCAAATTGGTAGCTGTCATCACCTCACTTAGGGGGCGTTCGTAATTCTTCTCGAAACGAAGATCGCGATTGGTCACAATTCCTATGAGCTTTCCCTGATCATCTGTAATTGGAATTCCACCAATGCTGTACTCTCGCATCGTATTTTGCGCATCTCCCACCGTTGCCTCTTTCTTCAGGGTAACCGGATCCTGGATCATTCCGCTTTCCGCTCTTTTTACCTTTCTAACTTCAGCGGCCTGCTGGGCTATGGTCATATTCTTATGGAGTACGCCAATACCTCCTTCACGAGCTATGGCAATTGCCATAGCACTTTCGGTCACGGTGTCCATGGCTGCGGAAACAATGGGCACGTTGAGCTCAATGTTGCGCGTAAATTTGGTTTTAATGGAAACCTCTCGCGGTAAAACTTCAGAATAAGCAGGCACTAAAAGTACGTCGTCATACGTAAGGCCTTCTCCAAGAATTTTGTTGTTGTGTGCAGTCATGCAATTAAATTTTTATTCCGAAGAACCGGAAGTGGTTACTATTTAATTGCGTGCAAATATACAATTAAAAGTTGATATTACTTCTTTTTGAAAAGCTGAAATAACGGCTATGGCCGTTATAATTTAAACTGTAAGGTCGTATACAAGGCAATTGGTTCTGCTGGAATAATTCCGGGGCCCGGATATCCCGTGGCCCTTCTGGTGAAATACGATTCATCCAGTACATTGTTCACTCCGGCTTCCAGTCTCCATTTCTTGTAAGTGTAAGCCAGGGAAAGATCCATTACACCATAAGCGGGAATAGCACCTTCAATTCCCCGCTGGTTATCATTGGGGTCCCTGGGTGCATTGGTGGCATCGGTAAACTGCTCGCTTAGGTAAGTATATTGAAGGCTCGCAGTTACATTTTTCCACCCGAAACGAACACCACTTTTCAAATTGAGGTCCGGAATAAATTCGACTTCCTTCCCTTCTACTCCAATGGCATCCGAACGAAGATATTCGGACTGAGTTACCGCAGCATTTATAAATACGTGCCATTGAAAGTTTTTGGATGTCTCGAAAAGAGAACGTTGCAGGTTCCAATCCACGAACATCTCTGCTCCATAGATAAATGCATCTCCAATATTTCCACGTCTTCTTTTAATGCTGTTATCCGAATCTACAAAAAGCACCTCTCCCAGACGCTCATTATACTGCAGTCCAAATAGACTCATGTCGTATGTTACTTTTTGTTCCCAACTACCTCTAATTCCCAGGTCGGCAGTGAATCCCTCTTCATCGGTTATATTCTCGTCCACGACAAAGGATGGATTGACAACCCGAATATCGTTAAAGGTCACAGAACGGTAATTCTGACTAAAATTACCATACACCTCAGTCCGATCATTTAATGTATAGGTGATCCCTGTTCCTAACAACAGAAAATTCCTTTCAAACGTTCGATTATCCGGAATTTCCTCATCACTAATTACATTTCCTGCCAGGTCCAAGACAATATTCCTAAAACTTCCCTGGCTTTCCGTGGTAATAAATTCATATCTAAAACCTGGTGTTACGGACCACCTGTCGTCCAGAGTGAATATATTCTCTCCAAAAAGTGCGAGGTTACTATTGGGAAACTCGAACTTAGCCTGGCGCTCGAAATTTGGGAATTGATCGTTGGCAAAATTGAAATTAGCATCATTACCGTTGGTACCTGCTCCTTGTTGTTGACTATTGCTAGCATCGTAATACTTGCTTCCCAGTAACAGAATAGATTCCTGTCCCCCCAATTTATATCTCGTTAAAATTCGCGCCTCGGCTCCCCAATTCTTAAAATTATCTACCAACAGCTCACGAGGTTCTTCAAGAACATCGGGCTGGGAAACGCGATTGGTTCTAAAACCCACAGCACTTCTCTGAGCATCGAGACCAAAAAACTGGAAGCTTCCTTTGGTTTTTTCTGAAAAGGTGTGTTCTAACTTCAACGCATATACCTTCCAATCCACGTCAAACCAATTGCGATCTCTATTACTAAAATTGGGATCTAGATCGAACTGAACATCGGTAAGTCCTCCAGCCTGTTTCGCCAGATAATTAAAAAGTGTAAGCTCTCCCGTTATCTTAGTTTTGTCACTAATTTGATATCCCAGGTGAGCATAGTAGTTTCGACTATTGAAGTTAGAATTTTCTCTCCAACCATCCCCTTCTTTATAATTAAAAAAGCTATAGTAGCTGAAATCTCCAACCGTCCCTCCAATGCTGTTAAACGAAGTAATAAGTCCATAAGATCCAGCCGTCTGCCTCGATACCCACTCTACAGGTTTTTTAGGATTAGGCTGTTTCATCTTAAAATTGATCAATCCACCAAACTGCGTTCCATATTGCAGAGAAGCTGCACCGCGAACCACCTGAATCTCGGATAAGGCCTCAGCCGGAGGCGTATAATAACTTTCCGGATACCCCAATACGTCCGCACTAATATCATATCCATTCTGCCGCGTATTAAAATTTGCAGTTCTGTTTGGATCCAATCCCCGACCCCCAATATTGAGTTGCAACCCGGCATCTCCATTCTCATAGATATTCAATCCTACTACCTGACTGAATACCTGACGAGGGGCATTGGCCGCCAGGTTTCCAGTGATTCCATCCAATAGCACAACTTCACTTTTCTTTCCGGCGTAGATAGCAGTTCCTTCTACCCGCTTTAGTTTCCTTAGTGCGAAGATTCGTTCTCTTCTTTGAGTGAGTACCACTTCGGACAATTGCTCCGTAAGGGGTTGTAGCGTAATATTATTCGAGAGGTTCGCATTTACGGCAACAGATGTCTCCATAATTTGATAATCAAACCCGAATACGATCATGGAATAGGTTCCGGAGGGTACTTCTTCGAAAATATAATCACCGTTTTCATCTGAAATGGCTGTCTTTGACAATTCCTGAAGATATAGTTCAGCCCCCGAAACGGGTTGTCCTTGAATACTTGTTACATTTCCGGATACGGAAAACTGGGACCACAAGGGTGTGCTACCCCATAAAAATAAAATAACGCTATAAACCTTTAATCTCATCGCTAAATGGTAATATCCATGATTTTGGTTGAAAAGACTCTTTTTCATCGGCCAAATTTACTTCAGAATCTATAAAAGGAGCACTTAAACGCCCATTTAATGCCACATAGGATTCTACATAGACCTTGACTTCCTGATGCCCCTCGCTCTCAAAATGATCCCTCAGGTAATGGGCATACTCTAATATAAAATCCGGTTGAAAACTCATTTGTTTTTCCTGAAACGGTGTAAGAAAATCGGTGTTGTCCACATAAAACCACCTTCCGGTCTTTCCGTCTACAACTTTGAATTGCGCATAGCCAGATTTCTCCATAAGCATGACACGCCAGGAAAATCGGTACCCCTCTTCTGTCCAAAACAACTCTCCCGGATATAATAAATAGCGCCAGGGGAGTAGCAACTGAACCAGCAAAAGTAAACTCACCGCCAAAACAGAATACTTTGAGGCCTTAACACCAGATTTGGGTAGCATTGTTCTGGCTTCTTTCAGTAGAAATTTTGGGTAACGCACTATTTTCGCCATTGCCAAACAAATTCTTTCGTGAAAACGGGCATCGAAAAAGATCAATGTACTTACGATCATAACGTAGGGAAACATTCCGATGGGAAAGAGAACCCGGGTAAGTACATGAAAGATAACCACTAATCCAAAGGCCAACCAACGTGTACGCCTGAATAGCAAAAGAAAGGGGATAGTGAGGTCGTACAAAGCACCAAACCAGCTAAAACTATAATGTATCCATTTCTCACCTAGAAGTGCCCCAATGAGTGGAATATCAAATTTGGAAGGCAACCAAATGCTAAGCGGCATAGCTTCCAAAAGCCAGTCGCTGTTGAGCTTGGCCAGTCCCGCATAGAAATATACAATGGCCAGTAAAACTTTTATACTATCAATAGACCATCTGGGCACCTCATTTCCAAAGGAGTGGGATTCCCTTTTTTCCTTATAGGAGATCCATGCATCCAGAGAAAAATAACGATTTGCCGGGAGGAATAGCAGAAGCAGGGCCAAGACGCTGATAAAATAGTAATGATTTAAATAGGTGGTCTTATCCATCAACTCGATATAAGTGAAACTGAGAAAAAAAGTGAGAACAGACCATCGATATTTATATCCTAAACTTATGAACAGGGCGCTAAGACCACAAACAATGAAAAGAACATAGGTGAAATTTCCCAGCGGCTTCACCCATTCGAAACCGTAATATGAAAAATGAAATGCAGGTTCCAGGTAAAGCTTCTCAATCCATCCATTGAGCCAAAACCGCAAAATGCTGATTAACATAAGCAATCCAAAAAAAATACGAAAGACCGCTAGTGGAGCAGCCTTTGTATTTTTACGTATGTATGTTTGGATGGTTTTTTGCATCTATTTTTAATCGCCATCGGCGTCCACAAAATCTATGCTGATGCTCATCGCACTTACCATATCCACTTTGAGAAGCGGAACCACCTTTTGGACCTCGTCATAGGCCTGTAACATGGCAGTTGGAGGATTGTTTTCCAATTCCAACTTAAACGATTGTAAATTCTGTACTCTGGACCTGGCTTCGTTCAATTGATTATTAATAATCGTGCTTAGGTCTACCCCATCTTTTACGGTATTCAATGTATTTAAGTAGGATTTCAGACTTTCTCCTTCGGAATTTGAATTATAGGCCTTTCCGTTGAAAAAATCCTGAACCGCGTTCAATCCTTCCAGAAAAAGTTGTTTAGATACATTACCATTGTAATAGGCTTCTATATTTTCCGGTAAGACATTTCCTGAAAATACCCCTAAAGGAATGCCCATTTTGCCTGCCCTTAGATGCTTTTCGTAATAAAATATGAAGTCATTCACATAGCGATCCACCGAAGCCGTTGCCGACGAACCACTGTTGGACACAAATGTATCTCTATAACCTGTCTCCCACTCCGTTTTTACCTCATTGGTAAGTAAAAGCATATCGGTAATAATAGCAACAAGGTAATCTCTATGTCCTTGTCCTTCACTATTCTGATATTTAGCCAGGATACTCGTATCGTCTGCACCCAATCCAAACAGCAAATAATCCAAAGCCGGAAATCCCTTTGCCACTCTATTGGAAGGAAGGTCTAAATTATAGGAACCCGCCAATATATTGTCTTCAATTAAACCAGCATCGGCAGGATAAATATTAAGGTTCAATCGCAAATTGACTGTTTCTGCAGGCCCCGTTTCGAACATGGAAACTCTTTGCCAAATGGTATAGGAAGACAACCATGAGCCGCGTAGCGTATTTAAATTATCGATGGTAGGATCGTTGTTAAAGTCGGTTACGGCCTGTTCCAATGTCTGAAGGCTTGTCGCAAAATCCGTATATGCCGGAATTATAATATTATCTGCCCAATTGGCGAGCAAGGGAGCCCGATCAAAATTGGTTTCTTCCGGAGGTGTGGTTCCTCCATCATCGGAATCACAGCCCGTAAAACCAAGCAATAAACTTAAAAAAATGAAACTAACAATCTTTCTCATAGCAATACTTTTTTTACGACACAAGGGAGCCGGTCTTATGGCTCCCTTAGGTCTAAAATAACTTTAACAACTTAATTCAAATAAAAAACAAAAATCATTATTCTTTGGCTTGATCTACAGTAAATGGAAAGCGCTCGGCTATCGCTTCAGAAATAGCATCCAATGTCGCTGGGGTTACCTCCCAGAAACCATTCCCTTCGGAAAGCTGCGAAATAAAATTATTCACTTCAGCTCTGGAAAAATAGGGTTCGGTTGTTCCTGGTTTTCTGGTAAATTGAAGGCTGTAAATAAATCCATAGCCTTCAGATAGATCATGGAAAGCGGGACCGTAATCCGGATCGGTTTGATCTAATGAATTCTTTCCTTGCTGCAAGTAATAAACGGCTCTTACCCCGATCACCTGGGACACTTTCTCTTTGATAATTTCGGCTTGCTCATCACGAACCTCGTAGTTCTTAGCTTCGATAGCCGCTCTACCTAATTTAAAGGCGTTGAATATATCAGCCGCAATTCCGGCGAAATCATCATCTCCTTCTACCCGACCAATATACTTGTTCAAGAAACTATCATCCTGACCAATGGTTGGATTTGGGTTGGCTTTGTTGGCCGAAGTTCCATAAAGGTATCCATAAGCCTCATCCCATTTGTGCTCCATGGTGGTGTAGGCTTTGTCTTCGGCAGTAACCCCATTATCATTATCATCTCTATTACTTCCCGCATCCAAGACAGCTGTACTTAAGTAATTGTTTAAAGCCTGATCTGTCATAAGTCCACCTATGAGTGACTTGTTAAAGGCCTGGTTATACTCGAGTCCTTGTGCATTTACATATCGGGTACTACTTCCATCTGCGATCTGTCCAGCTACACCAGGGGCAGCCTCCGTATCTACGGCTGGGAATACTTCATTTACCTGATCGGACAACCATCCTTCAAATTCGGCCTTGATGGCTGTGGATTGCGTGGCATTATTGCTAAAATAATCTTCAGACGCCGCCGTTTTACTCTTCACACTCTTGGAAGAAGCATTAAGGTCAGGGTCTTCAAATGGATTGTTTTCGTTGGCAAACATATTGAACAAAGAAGTTTCCGTAGCATTGTCGAAATCCTTCATGGCATCAATGATTTCCTCACTCATCAAAATTCGAGTGGTTTGGCCGGAAAAGCTCACCGTGCTTTCACCGTTTCTAGTAAAATTATAGGTTGCAGGAGCAGTAACTACCTGTGGTTGTGGTTCCGGATTAACGGTGTCATCATCATTACTACAAGCCACCAATGTTAAGGCTGCCAGAGGAAGGAGATAAATTCTTTTCATAACTATTTTTATTTAGACTGATTTTAAATAGATTTGTTTTTCAGTCGCAAAAATAGGCTCGAAAAATATATCTCGCAAGCTTATTTAGATTAAATTTAAATAAACTTAGTGTTAAAATTTGTCACCCCCTGTTTTTATTATTCTCCCGAGACTTTAAGCTGATCCGCATATTGCATTCTGGCTAACGTCGCCCATTGGATGAGCGTCTCTTTATCTTCTTCTGACAGGTTTCCATGCATCCAGGTATACGAATTTAATGGCATCTCACCTTCCTCCACCTCCTCGATAAGCTCTTCCAGTTTATGATCTCTTTTCTTTACCGAATACTCCGCCCACTTAGACATATTAAAATCCCCTTTTCCATGCCGTACATGGTCATCTAACCAATATGAGATGGGAGCGATTTCCGCATACCAGGGATATTCGGTCTGATTACTATGACAGTCGTAGCAATTATTTTTAAGAATTCCTTTTATTTCATCCGAAGGTTTCGTTTCAGCTTCAAAGGCTACTAAGCTTTCATATCCTCCACTATTCTTTTCGGGACGTATAAACTGCATCACAACAAGAGTAATCAGAGCCAGGATCAGGAAATATCGAATATATTTTTTCATACTTATTGATTGATTGATTTCAGAAACAAAATTACAGCTTTTCTAATATCATAGGCCAATTCATTTTCTGTTGGTTTGTAAACATTCACTATACCCTCATGTTCCGGCGTGAGAAATGGGATGTCATATCCCTTCAGCAGAAAATCACTCAAGGCCAATGTATAGGTTGCCTCTTTTTCAATGGGTTTGGACAAAAATGTCCATCCTCCCACAGCGCTTTCCGAAATGCCGTGTCGTTGCAAATAAGCTCCTGTTCCTCCTTTCGACTTTCCGTAGTTCAAAACCTCCATGAGTAAGTCCCCTTTCATCTCTACCTTTACAACCCCACCACCAAAAGGCAATACCCTGAACACGTCCATACTGGTAACATCACCGGTGAGCATATCGTCCAAACGAATAGATCCTCCATTAACCAATGCCGCATCCGTGTCTTTAAAACTTTGAGCCATCGCCTGGGTAATATACCCTCCCAGATTGGTCTGTACTCCCCTACTGGCACTATCGGTTCCGTCCAGGGGCACCTTGGCATGGAAGATTACTTCATCAGGATTGGCTACTACTTCCCTGATCTTTGCATTCAATACAGCGTTCCATTGATCCACAATCACTTTCACCTCAGGTTTGGAAGGAATGCTCTCATCAATGGGCATTAAATGAGAATCGATCTTTACTTTTTGAGTTTGCTTATCGAAAGTGATCGTATGAATATAGATGGTTTTGGCATTAGCATCGGCCTTGGCTACTATACCATTCCCCGCCGGGACCAGCATATTATTATGCTCATGGCCTCCCATGATAAGTGCAATATCCGGGAATCTATGGGCCAGCTTAATATCTTGCTCCACCTCTAAATGCGTAAGTCCAACGATGACATCGGCTCGCTGCATCTGTAATCGGGTGTAGGCGCTTTCCGCCTCCAGAAAGGGATCGGCATAGTATACATAATCCTGGGGATTGGAGTCTAGGGTTACGCTAAACAGGCCTACATCGATCTGGGTACTGTCCGCATCCATCATGGAAATAGTATACGTTTCCGGAACGAAGATAGAATCGTTATCTCGTTGAAAGGAAAAAGAATGGGGCCCGTCCTTTGTATTCTGAAAGACATTGGCAGAGGTCCAATAAAAATTAGATTCGTTCATTCGCTTCTGAAGATCGGCTTCACTTAGGTCGAACTCATGATTCCCAAAGGTCACTAGTTCAAAGTCCATGGCATTCATTACCTCGATCATTTGCCTTCCTCTAATACGTTCTCCGTCCATTTTAACCGTTCCCAATAACGAAGGATTTAAAAAATCGCCGGCCATGAACATATAGGTATTAGGTTCTACCGATCTAATGGAATCCACCACATGCGCTACTCGTGCCAACCCTCCATACTTTCCACCGCTTAGGGGCGCAATTTCATACACATCATTGAGCTGAATAAACTTGAAACTAATCTTACCATCGTCCTTAAGTTGGGTAAGCGGTTGGGTTGTTTTACAGGCGTTCAATCCAACCAATACGGTAATGAACAGGAAAGCTCTTAGAAGAACATCCCCTCTCGAGCCTTCCCATCTAAAGAGGAAAAAGCTTCTTAATTGCAACAAACTCCCTTTCTGTTTCATTCTAGTGATATTTAGTAAAGATCTTTGTGGCCTCATTATGAGCACTTTCAAAGGACATGGTATTGATGTTGGTATCTACCTTTTCCGAAGTAAAGTAGCTAAGCATCTTCTCCGTAGGCATATTCCCTGTTAATTCATCCTTGGCCATGGGACACCCCCCAAATCCTTGTATGGCTCCATCAAACCTTCTGCAGCCATTCTTAAAGGCAGCATCCACCTTCTCGTGCCATTTGGTCGGGGTGGTATGTAAATGCGCTCCAAATTCTATATTGGGGTACTTTGGAATGAGATTTGAATATAAATACTCAATTACCTCCGGGGTGGAAGTCCCCACAGTATCGCTCAAAGAAAGAATCTTCACCCCCATGTGAGACAATTTCTCCGCCCATTCTCCAACGATCTCGACATCCCACGGATCCCCATATGGATTTCCAAACCCCATAGATAAATAGGTGACCACCTCTTTGTTGTTGGCGGCCGCCAGATCAAGGATCTCTTTCAAAACCTCCATGGATTCCGCAATAGTCTTGTGCGTATTTCTCATCTGGAAATTCTCCGATATGGAAAAAGGATATCCCAAATACTGAATTTCCGGGTGTACCACTGCACTATTAGCACCCCTAACATTGGCCACAATGGCCAACAATTTACTTTCGGTTTTCGATAGGTCCAACTGCGCCAATACCTCGGCAGTATCTTGCATTTGGGGAATTGCCTTCGGAGAAACAAAACTACCAAAGTCTATGGTGTCAAATCCGCAGCGCAATAGGGATTGAATATACTGTACTTTCTGCTCAGTAGGAATCCAATCTTTGATTCCCTGCATAGCATCCCTGGGGCACTCTATGATCTTGACTTTTTGCATTGATCAAATATACAATAATAGATAGGAGAACTAAACCCGGCCTTTGTAGATTTTTATGTTACAATTTTGATAAAATTAAATCTTCAGAAGTCCTGCGGTACGAAAATTGCTCCATTCAAAAAAACAATAAAATCATTTGTAAGTTCCGTACATTAGAACCGACTATATGCAAAAACTTCAACCGTTATGAAAAAATTGTTACTCATTTTATTTGGAATGAGCTTGTCCAGCGGAATATCGTTTGGACAATCCCAAGCCACATATAGTGTTACTTTTACCAGTAATTGGACCCAAACCGCGCATCCGCACTCCAGTGGAAGTTTACCCGGTAATGCACATTGGTCAAAATTAGTTGGCGCCACTCACAACAGCGACGTGGTCTTCTTTGAAATGGGCGGTATGGCTACCCAAGGTATAGAAGACGTAGCCGAACAAGGAAATAATACGGTGTTCTTTTCAGAGGTAAACGCAGCCATTGCTGCCAATAATGCTAATAATTTACTCGATGGCCCTTCTCTAAGTACCGCCGAAGGCCAGATGATCATCAATGATATAGTCACCACAGAAAACTACCCTTTATTATCAGTAATCTCAATGATTGCTCCAAGTCCGGACTGGGTAATCGCCGCTAACAGTGTAGCCCTATTGGATACCAATGGAGATTGGATCGACGAGATTACGATCGACTTATATCCGTATGATGCGGGCACGGATAGCGGTGTAGATTATACCTCTGCCAATATGGATACCAACCCTCAAGAACCCATTTCCAGTTTACAGGGAGTTACCCCTTTCTCGAATGAGATCATAGGAACCCTGCAGATTACTTTGGAGGGTGTCATATTAGGTGTTGATGATCTATCTAAAAATGAGGTTGCCCTGTTTCCAAATCCCGCCAAAGGATCCGTGACTATTTCGAACACTGCTCCGTTACAATCGGTGCGTATCTATAATGCTCTGGGATCTGAGGTATTGAGTCTAACTAATATGAATACCACCTCTAAAGAGATCGATCTAAACGGATTGTCCAGTGGCGTTTATCTGGTAAAAGCTACGGATGATTCCAATAACGAAACTGTAAAGCGATTGGTTAAGCTTTAAGTATTGCCTTGTTAATGGACTTGATCAAAGCAGGTCCTTCATAAATAAAGCCGGTGTAGAGTTGTACCAAACTCGCTCCGGCTTCTATTTTTTCTAAAGCATCCTGAGCGGAGTGAATTCCTCCAACTCCAATAATAGGAAAGGCCTTATTACTTTTTTCTGAAAGAAATCGGATTACCTGCGTCGATCTTTGGGTCAAGGGTTTTCCGCTTAATCCCCCTACTTCCTTCTTATTTTCTGAGGCCAATCCTTCTCTGGATATCGTTGTATTGGTAGCAATTACCCCTTCGATCTTAGTTTCTGAAACAATATCGATGATATCCAACAATTGGTCGTTGGTTAGATCGGGTGCAATCTTCAGGAGGATGGGTTTGGAACTCTGTTTCGACTCATTGCGTTCCTTGAGCTGCTTTAGAAGTTTTGTTAAAGGTTCCTTATCCTGAAGCGCCCGTAAATTGGGGGTATTGGGCGAACTCACATTCACCACAAAGTAATCCACATGATCGAATAAGGCATCAAAACAAATGAGGTAGTCGTTAGCCGCGTCTTCATTGGGAGTTAGCTTGTTCTTGCCAATGTTCCCTCCAATAAGCACATTTTTATTCTTCTTAAGACGTTCTACGGCGTCTTCCACGCCTCCATTATTAAAGCCCATTCTATTAATGATCGCACTGTCCTTTCTCAACCTAAAAAGGCGCTTTTTTGGATTCCCGTCTTGAGGTTTGGGAGTTAAAGTGCCAATTTCGATAAAGCCAAAACCAAAATTGGAAAGCTCCCGGTACAATTTGGCATCCTTGTCGAAACCGGCGGCAAGGCCTACAGGATTTGGAAAGGTGAGCCCAAAAAGTTCCCGTCGCAGTTTGGGGTCATTGAGATGGTACATATTTCTGAAGAGGCCTCCCAAACCCAACTTATGTAAGGTACGAACCAGGCTAAAGGTGAAATAATGGACGTTTTCCGGGTCGAATAAGAACAGAATGGGACGCAGAATGGCTTTGTACATAGTTGCTGAAAATTCTCTGGCAAAAATAGTACTAAAAGCACAAAAAGTTTAGACCTTATTCCTTTATTTTGTAGAACATATATTGAAACCCATGATAGACAAACAACACCTCATCAACCGATTCAAAAGTTATATAACCATAGATACCGAAAGTGACCCCAACAGTGATACGACCCCAAGTAGTGCAAAACAATGGGATCTGGCCCATGCCCTGGTGGAAGAACTCAAGGAAATAGGAATGCAAGAAGTAACCATCGATGAGAACGCTTATATCATGGCTACCTTACCGAGCAATATCGATGAAGATGTTCCGGTGATAGGTTTTGTGTCTCATTTTGATACCACGCCGGACTTTACAGGTGCCAATGTGAATCCTCAACTCATTGAGAATTACAACGGAGAAGATATTGTTTTAAATGAAGCTGATAACATCGTACTTTCTCCAAGGGATTTTGAAGATCTTTTACTGTACAAGGGCCAAACTCTCATCACGACAGACGGCACTACTTTACTGGGAGCGGACGACAAGGCCGGCATTGCCGAAATCATCTCGGCTATGGAATATCTCATTCAGCACCCGGAGATCAAACATGGGAAGATACGTGTTGGTTTTACACCGGATGAGGAGATTGGTCGTGGTGCCCACAAATTCGATGTGGAGAAATTTGGTGCGGACTGGGCGTATACCATGGATGGCAGTCAAATTGGAGAATTGGAATATGAGAACTTCAATGCCGCAGGAGCCGTAGTGAATATCAAAGGTAAGATCGTCCACCCCGGATACGCCAAAGGTAAAATGGTCAATAGCCTGTACATTGCAACGGACTTTATTAACTCCCTATCTCGAATGGAAACCCCAGAACATACAGAGGACCGGGAAGGTTTTTTTCACCTGCACCAAATGAAAGGAACGGTCGATGGTACAGAACTGCAATACATCATCCGGGATCACGACAGATCGAAGTTTGAGGCTCGAAAAAAACAAATGCAAGATGTGGCTACAAAGATCAACCGGGAATTAGGCTCAGATCGCGTCGCCGTTGAAATGAAAGACCAATACTTCAATATGCGTGAAAAAATAGAACCTGTAATGCACATAGTGGATATTGCAGAAGAAGCCATGAAACAGGCTGGAATCACTCCTTTGATAAAACCTATTCGGGGAGGTACCGATGGTTCTCAACTCAGTTTTATGGGCCTTCCCTGTCCTAATATATTTGCTGGGGGACATAATTTCCACGGAAGATACGAATACGTTCCGGTAGAAAGTATGCAAAAAGCCATTGAGGTGATCGTGAATATTGCGCAAATTGTGGCCAAGAGAAAATAGTGAGATGAATTTGGTAGGTTTTTTGTGGATAGGTTGTTATATAGGTGAACATAAATCTATAAACAAACGTAACCATATGAAAAGAATCTTTTTAACCCTATGTATAGGGATATCAACCCTTGGCTTTTCTCAAGAATCCGAAGAGACGGAATTCAATGTAGCCGATCGAAAACATGAACTTCGTATAGACGCCACAGAAGCACTCATTGTACCTGCCATTGAAATTAACTATGAATATGTGCTTAGCAAGTACTCAGGTGTTGGAGGTTCCGTTTCCTTTACCATTGAGGATGACCAGGACTATGAACAGGACTATGCCGTCAATGCCTATTACAGACAATATTTCTTTAATAAGAAGGATTTTGGCGCCAGAGGTTTTTTTGCTGAAGGGTTATTGCAATATACGGGAGGAACAACTCTCGATGATTTTTTTGAAGTAACCGATCCGGTTACCGGAAACGGAATTATAATTTCAACGGAAGAAGATTGGACGGCATTCGGAATTGGTTTTGCTATAGGTCAGAAATGGGTAAGTAGAAATGGCTTCATAGTGGAGATTAACGCGGGAGGTGGCCGCAACCTCAGCTCGGACGAGGCAGCTCCAGATGCTTTTTTTAGAGGAGGTGTCCTCGTTGGGTATCGATTCTAACCCCCCGAAAATATAATGCATAAAAAAACCTTCAGAAAACTGAAGGTTTTTTTATTTCGTTGTAAAGTAAATTACTTGGCAGGAGCGTTCAATTGAGTCGTTTTGTCGACAGAAATAGCCGTCTTATCAAACTTCATCTTCCCGGCTCCGGTTTCAATTACACAGGTCCCGTCGTCATTAATTTCCAGAAGTTTCCCATGCAATCCTCCATTAGTAATTACTTTCATCCCTTTTTTTAGTTCTCCGTAGAACTTCTTCTCCTGTTTCATTTTCTTGCGTTGTGGTAAAACAATAAAGAAAACAATGAAAACGGTGAATAAGAGTAAAGGGCCTAAGAGTCCATCCATTCCCAACTATTATTTAGTTTGAATTGGAGATCCAGTTGCAGCTCCCTCTTTAGGATTTACAAAAGCTTTGATCTTGATCGTTTCTTTTCCAGCCTTGGTGTTGGCAGTGATTGTAACGGTCTTGCTTACTTGATTTTTTCCACTTCCGTTAAATTTCACAAGCATCTCTCCGCTTCCTCCTGGAGCTACAGGCTCTTTGGTGAATTCAGGAACCGTACATCCACAGCTACTTTTAGCATCAACGATGACCAAATCTGCATCACCCGTATTTGTAAACTTAAATACATGCTCTTGTGCAGCTCCTTGCTCAATCGTTCCAAAGTCAAATTCAGTTTCAGTAAAAGTCATTACCGGGAACTTTGTAGCGGCTTCATCACGCTCTGCTGCAGCAGCAACGTTTTCTTCACTTACCTTGTCAGCAGCATTATCTTTACAAGAAGTAAAAGCTACCAATGCCACAGCGGCTAGTATAAAAATTGATTTTTTCATAGTATATAATTTGAATTAAAGAGTGGCTAAAATAGCCATTTTTTTGTATTTATCGAAGACCACGCCCAATTTTGTTCAATTTATCACTGGCGGTCAATTCTTTTACCATCTTATCCAGTATCCCATTGATAAACAGGCTACTTTTTGGGGTTGAATACTCCTTGGAGATCTCTAAATACTCATTGATGGTCACTTTCACAGGGATACTAGGGAAATGCAGGAATTCTGCTATTCCCATTTTCAAAATGATCATATCCATCTCTGCAATACGCTCCTGATCCCAATTAGGGGTCTTTCCGTCGATCTGGCTGGCCAGTTTGTCGTCGTTGAGCACTACTTTTCTAAACAATTCCAGACTGTATTCACGGTCTTCATCATTTTTGAACACTTCGGCATTGAAGATAGAACCTGTATTTTTAGGAGATATCTTAGACAACATCTTCACTATGGACGTGTTCACCAGCGGATAGTCATCCAACCAAGTAAGACGGTGATCTTCTAAATATTCATATAATTTGTCATTGGGAGCAATCACTTCTTTGTATAATTTCAAAATCAAGTGTTGATCATCTTTAAAGCTGGGATGGGGTAGTTTGAGATAATCCTGATACCAGTCCTGGTCCTTGAGATCATTGAATAGGATCGTGACATATTCGTCATCGTTCTTCCAATTGTCCAATTTCTTATGCTGAAGATATTCCTTCAACGCTTCATTTTGCATTAACAACCGGATTACCTGGTTATCTACAAAACTTCGGCTGGGATTACGTTCTTCGTCAGTAGCCAAATGTTTTTGTTGTGATTTCTGAAGGTAGTTATCGGCGTGATCCCTTAAGGCTATCATAAGATCCAATAGTAAGGCATGCAAATCTTGCATCTGGGTGATGCTGTATTGAAGGAATTTTTCTTGCTTATCAAGCTGGGGATCTTCGGTTTGATAAAACGCATATAACGATTGTAACACTTTTACTCTTATATGTCTTCTTGTAAGCATCATTGAAAAGAACTTTTATATAAAAAAACAGCGCACCCCATAAAAGTGCGCTGCAAAGATATGTATTAAAAACTATTTAGTTTTCTTTTTTACGGCTATCAATTCTGGATTGGGCAATTTCGAAA
>JBCBDM010000036.1:0-23316 GCA_038529705.1 Bacteroidota bacterium | reverse complement strand
TGCGCAATCGCTCTATGCCTTCTACTTTATCCAACGCTTCGCACAATTCGAAGAAGGTATGTTCATGTTTTTTATTCCCAAACTCTCCTTTCCCATAATCCCCGATATTCACCCCTGTCAAAACAATCTCCTTGATGCCCTTTGCAGATATTTCGGCGGCATTTTTTAATACATTGCTCAACTCGTCACTTCGGGAGATTCCTCTGGCTAGCGGAATAGTACAATAGGTACATTTATAGTCGCAACCATCCTGTACCTTCAAGAAAGCCCGGGTTCTATCTCCAATAGAATAGGAGCCCACATAGAAATCGGCGTCCGCTATCTCACAGGAATGCACCTCGCCCATGTCATTTTTGGACAGGTCGTTGATATAGTCGGTGATCTTAAACTTTTCGGTCGCACCTAATACCAGGTCCACCCCATGTACATCTGCCAGTTCCTGAGGTTTTAATTGTGCATAGCAACCCACCGCGGCAATAAAAGCATCGGGATTTGCCTTTTGCGCCTGTTTTACGATGGTTTTAAAACGCTTGTCGGCATTTTCGGTCACACTACAGGTATTGATCACATAGATGTCTGCAGGCTCACTAAAGTCCACACGATCAAACCCTTCCGAAGAAAAACTACGGGCGATCGTGGATGTCTCACTAAAATTTAGCTTACATCCGAGTGTATAAAAAGCGACTTTTTTGTTTGCGATCATAATTCCTGAACAAATCGATGGCAAAAATACAAAGTATTCCTGAAATATATAATGTGAATGGCTCGGAGTTCGAGGCTCGAGGCTCGAGGTAAAAATTTGAAATTTAAGCATTAAAAAATTAAAAATTAGCCTAATTTCATCCATGCTAATTCCCGTAATAAAATTTGAGGACTATGGGATTTAAATTTGAAAATTTGATTATTTGGAAAAGGGCAATGGAGCTTGGGGAAGATATAAATGCATTTTCCAAACAGTTTCCCAAACATGAGAGATACAATTTGACAACTCAAATTATGAGAGCCGTTGATTCCGTTGCTTTAAATATTTCAGAAGGCTCCATTGGACAGTCAAAACCTGAGTTTAGAAGGTTTATGGGATACGCAATTCGGTCCTTAGCTGAAGTAGTAACCTGTCTGCATAAGGCAGCACGCAGAAACTATTGTACGCAAGAAGAATTCAATGAGTTTTACAAAGATTCTTTTCAATTAATGAATATGATGATAGCATTCAAAAACAAAATATAATGAGTTGTAAATACCCACTTCTTGCTCCGTGCTCCGTGCTTCGTGCCTTTAAGGTTCTGTTATTTGTGGGTATTGCATTGTCCTTATTGTCCTGCAATAATAATCTCGACAACTCCAAAGACCACCTCGTCTTCCGCTATAATGAGCACAGCAACATCACCTCCCTGGACCCAGCCTTTGCGAGAAATCCTCAAAACATTTGGCCCGCCAACCAGTTGTACAATGGATTGATACAATTGGACGATTCGCTCAACATCCAGCCAGACATTGCGAAATCCTGGCAGATCGTGGATAGCACGTGTACCTATTACTTCCATCTACGAAAAGACGTCTATTTCCATAAGAGCAACGTTTTTGGAATTGAAGGCACCCGCACTGTGAATGCATACGACTTCGAATATAGCTTCAACCGACTTATAGATCCGAAGGTCGCCTCTCCCGGCAGTTGGGCTATGAACAACGTAGAGTTGGTAAAAGCCGAAAACGACTCCGTTGTAAAGATCTTACTTAAGCGCCCTTTCCCTCCTTTCATAGGCATGTTGGGCATGCGTTATTTTTCGGTAGTCCCGAGAGAAGCAGTGGAACACTATGGAAACGACTTTAGAAGAAATCCGGTGGGAACGGGTCCATTTCAGTTTAAAATGTGGGAAGAGAACGTAAAACTAATCTTCCGAAAAAACCCTCTTTATTTTGAAAAAGATGAAGCCGGAACACAACTACCCTATTTAGAGGCCGTAGCCATTAGTTTTCTTCCGGACAAGCAAAGTGAGTTTTTACAGTTTGCCCAGGGAAAGATCGATTTTGTTTCTGGTTTGGACAATTCCTATAAAGATGAGATTCTCACAACGACAGGAGAGCTTCAGGAGAAATATAAAGAAGATGTCCAGCTCCTTACCACTCCGTATCTAAATACAGAGTATCTTGGCTTTTTCATGGGGGCCGAAACTCCCGAAATTCAGTCAAAACTATTAAGACAAGCCGTTAACTATGGGTTTGACCGGCAAAAAATGGTTACCTATTTGCGCAACGGAATGGGAGTCCCTGCAGAATACGGTTTTATTCCCATGGGACTGCAAGGTTTTAATTCCATTGAAGGTTTTACCTATAAGCCAGAAAAGGCCACGGCTTTAGTAGAGCAGTATATCGCGGAGACCGGAGATAGCAAACCCGAGATCGTTATTGGAACGAACAGCCAATACCTGGATATCTGCGAGTACGTGCAACGGGAACTGGAAAAGATTGGCATCAAGGTGGCGGTAGATGTCATGCCTCCCTCTACCCTGCGCCAAATGAAAAGTAGTGGGGAATTGGATGTGTTCCGCGCCAGTTGGGTGGCAGATTATCCCGACGCAGAGAACTATCTATCCCTGTTTTACAGTCCAAACTTTACTCCCAATGGCCCCAATTATATGCACTACAAAAGTGAAACCATAGATAGTTTATACGAAAAAGCACTGTCCATAACACGTATCGACGAGCGAAAACTGATCTATACCCAAATGGATTCTGTCATTATTTCGGAAGCGCCTGTGGTACCTCTGTATTATGACATGGCCATCCGTTTTGTGAGCAAAGATGTAGAAGGTCTGGGCATCAATCCCCAGAATTTCCTGTTCTTGAAACGCGTGAAAAAACGCCCCTCCCTGTAACATCCGGTCCCATTTTCACGACTCATAATGAAAGGATTTCGTTATGGGCGCATCACACAACATGAGTACCGTGCTAAAAAACAACCGTTTGCTGTTAGGCAGGCGAAAGCGCCTGCATGAGCATGAAAAGCCGTCGGCCGGAACCTATCGGAAAATGGAGGATCACAAGCAAATGAAAGGTCATGAGTTTGCTGCTTTTCAAAAAGAACAGTTTCTGAGACGTAAAAAAGAACGCCGTGAGCAATTCATGTTGAGATTGGCGGTGATCTTGATCACCTTCCTCATCATTGTCTTCTTTCTTTGGTTATATGGAGTGGCCGATCTCAGTAGTGCGGGACCCAATACGGCCCTATAATAAGAGGTCCTACTAACTTCTTCGGTATTGAGCGGTCTCCTCAAAGACATGTTCCAGGATCTTCATATCAACTTCGGTAAAGTCTACCTGGCGGCGAGCCATTACTATTTTCGCTACTTCAAAGGCTTTATTGGTTTTATAAGTGGTCATTCCTGCGCTTCCTCCCCAACTAAAACTGGGAACGAAATTACGCGGGAACCCACTTCCGAAGATGTTAGAGCTTACTCCTACTACCGTTCCGGTGTTAAACATGGTATTGATCCCACATTTACTGTGATCTCCCATCATCAAACCGCAAAACTGTAGGCCGGTTCTGGCAAAACCTTCGGTTTCATAGTCCCAAAGACGAACCTCGGCGTAATTATTCTTTAAATTGGAGTTATTGGTATCGGCTCCCAGATTGCACCACTCCCCTAGCACAGAGTTCCCGAGGAAACCATCATGTCCCTTGTTGGAATAGCCCATCATCACCGAATTGTTCACTTCTCCACCTACCTTGCAATGGGGCCCTATGGTGGTTCCTCCGTAGATCTTAGCGCCCATTTTCACAGTAGCGTTTTCGCAAAGGGCGAAAGGTCCTCGAATAAAACACCCTTCCATGATCTCGGCATTCTTGCCAATATAAATAGGTCCGTGGGTTGTATTTAGCGAGCAATAAGGAAGCTTGGCGTCTTCCTCAATAAAAATGGCACCATCCCCTATCACGGAAACACCTTTGGGTATAGGCTGTGAGCTTCGGTCCTTGGTGAGTAAATCGAAATCTCGCTGGATGGCTTGGTGGTTCTTCGAAAAAATATCCCAGGTATGCGCTATGCGAAGCACATCGTCGTGGGTATACTGAATGACCTCAAAACGCTCGAAATCGATTTCCTGTCCTTCATTAGAGAAAAATGCAATGGGTTCGTCCTCAAGGAATATCGCCTGATTTTCAGAAAGTCCTTTCACCATATGGGCTAAATTATCGGAAGGAACAAAAGAGGCATTGATCAAAATGTTTGCCTCCAATTCGACCATAGGCCATTTTTCTTCCAGATAGGCTTCGGTAACGGTTGTTGTGGTGAACCCTAAGTGCTTCTCCCATTTTTCACGGAGGGTAAGTATCCCCACCCGAATATCGGCTACAGGTCTTGTATAGGTAAATGGAAGCAATTGGTCGCGTACGTTGCCGTCAAAAAGGATGTAGTTCATATGAGTGATAAAGATTCAATGTGCAATGAGCCATGTTCAATAACCGTTACTCATTACGTAGTGCTTATGGTAAAGATAGTAAGATGATACGATTCCAAAGAAAACTAAAGGCATAAAAAAAGCCCTTGACTGGTCAAGGGCTTTCCCATATATCATTTTCGAAGGATTATTCCTCTTTCTTCGCTTCTTTCTTGAATTTTGCGTATTTGTTCTTAAACTTGTCAATACGTCCAGCGGTATCGATAAGCTTAGACTTCCCTGTGTAGAAAGGGTGAGAGGTTCTTGAGATTTCCAATTTTACTAATGGGTATTCAACGCCATCCACCTCAAGAGTTTCTTTCGTATTTGCAGTAGACTTCGTTAAGAATACTTCGTCGTTAGACATATCCTTAAATGCAACTAGTCTGTAATTTTCCGGGTGTATACCTTTTCTCATCGTCTTACTATTTTAGTACGTCTCAATTTTGAGTGTGCAAATTTAAGCAATAATTGTAAATGGACAATAGTTATTAAAGTTTTTTCTGAAAAATATTCAATTCCTGTCGGGTCTCACCATCAACGAGAATCTTGGAATGAATTTCCGTGAAAATCGTAAATTCTATATCGTAAATCGTATATCTCGCCCCAAGACGTAACAATTTACTACTTTTGTTTACTAACCGGGCAAACTACCTGCTTGCTAAGGCAGGCCAAAAACTAAACACTATGGACAACCAACAAGCCTTAATTAAAAAAAGCTCAATCAACTACGGACTCATATTGGGGGGGATCCTCGCCATTTCCTCGGCAATTATGTATGCCGTTAACGTGGAACTCTTCACCAAATGGTGGCTGGGTATTATCTTCTTTTTGATAGCCTTATTTACCGGAATTGTATCTGTCGCCAAATCCAAATCCCTTCTTGGAGGTTTTATGTCATTCAAACAAGCATTTACGGCTTATTTCATCACCATTGCCATCGGATTATTTATTGGTGTTGTCGTTTCCATTCTCATTTTTGCATTCCTGGATCCAGGGGCAGCAGACTATCTTAATGAACAAGCAATGATCATGCAAGAATCCATATTAAAGCGTTTTGGCACTCCGGAAGCCGAAATCGAAAGACAAATGGCTGCCATGGAAGGAAAAAATAACTATTCGTTAGGGAATCAATTACTTGGATATGTGTTCCAATTGGCATTCTACTCGCTTTTTGGACTACTGGTAGCCTTGATCATGAAACGAAAAGATCCCAACGCTATAAACTAATTAATGGATTTAACCATCGTCATTCCACTTCTTAACGAAGAAGAATCCTTAACCGAATTACACCATTGGATTGCACAAGTGATGCAGTCCAATGGTTTTTTATATGAAATTCTGTTTATTGATGATGGAAGTAGCGATGATTCCTGGAAGGTGATAGAATCGCTCGCTCAAAAAGATCCAGGCGTAAAAGGCATTCGTTTTTTAAAGAACTTTGGAAAATCACAAGCGCTGCATGCCGGTTTTGCCAGAGCCAAGGGAGAGGTCGTGATTACCATGGATGCCGACCTCCAGGACAATCCGGAAGAAATTCCTGAACTGTATAAAATGGTGACCGAAAACGGATTTGATCTGGTTTCAGGGTGGAAAAAGAAACGGTTCGATCCCGTTATAGGGAAGAATATGCCCTCCAAGTTATTCAACTTCGCCGCCCGAAAAACCTCCAAGGTACAACTTCATGATTTCAATTGTGGTTTAAAGGCATACAAAAACGAAGTGGTGAAAAATATTGAAGTGACCGGTGAAATGCATCGTTATATTCCTGTGTTAGCGAAAAATGCCGGATTCGGAAAGATTGGTGAGAAAGTGGTACAACATCAGGCCAGAAAATACGGTAAGACCAAATTTGGGATGGAGCGATTTATCCGCGGATTCCTGGACCTCATCACTATTTCATTTTTATCTAGATTCGGGAAACGACCCATGCACCTTTTTGGGGCCTGGGGTGCCTTTATGCTGTTTATTGGCTTCTGTTTTGCCGTTTATCTGGGAATCGACAAACTGTTTATCAACCCGGGCGGAAGATTAATCACAGAGCGTCCTCAATTCTACATTGCGCTTACCGCTATGATCCTTGGGAGCCAGTTTTTTGTCGCAGGTTTCCTCGGAGAGCTGATCCTCAGAAATAAAAAGGACCAGAAAAACTATATCATTAAAGAGGAGCTTTGATTAATGTTTGTTGGTGCCTTGCAATGGATAGGGACACAAATCCATCCAGCACCTCACATCAGTCTTCGTACTTCCTGCTTCCGACTTCCCACTTCCGACTTCCGACTTCGGACTTCCGACTTCTCACTTTTAACTTTTGACCGTAAATCGTACATCCTAAATCACCCAATTTCTCTACTTTTGTATTCTAATATTCTGAAGTGATGATTCAGAATTCATTTCAAGTGAACCCATGAGATATATAGACCCTATTATTTTGGAAAAAGCCAACAAATGGCTTACCCCATTTTTCGATGCTAAAACTCAGGAAACGATCAAAGAACTGATTGCCTATGACAGTGAAACCCTTGAGGATAGCTTCTACCGAAGTCTGGAATTTGGAACCGGAGGAATGCGAGGTATCATGGGAGTGGGTGATAACAGAATCAACAAATACACCCTTGGCAAAAATACTCAGGGAATAGCGCAATACCTGAAAAGGCAATTTCCCAATGAAACATTAAAAGTAGCTATTGCATACGATTGTAGGCATAACAGTGATACCCTGGCCAGAACCGTAGCCGAAGTATTTTCTGCGAACGGTATTGAAGTCTTTCTTTTTTCGGAGTTGCGCCCAACACCAGAGTTATCCTTTGCAGTGCGTTATTTGAATTGCCATTGCGGGATCGTATTAACCGCATCTCACAATCCACCGGAATATAACGGATATAAAGTGTATTGGCAGGATGGCGGACAATTGGTCCCTCCTCAAGATGCCGAAATCATTGCCGAAATAGATCAACTGAACTATCAGGACATTGCGTTTGAGGCTAATAATTCCCTTATCAAGTTGATAGATACGGAAGTAGACACGGCCTTTGCCGAAGCCTCTGTTCAAAATGGAAGTTTCGGAACTGCGCAAGAAGCCAAAGAAGATCTTAAGATCGTCTTTACCTCTCTACACGGAACTTCCATCACTATGATCCCAAAAGTGTTGGAAATGGCCGGCTATAACAAGGTGACGATCGTTTCGGAACAGGCGCAACCGGATGGTGATTTCCCTACGGTAAAATCTCCAAATCCTGAGGAACCGGAAGCCCTGGAGATGGCTTTGAAACTGGCCGAACAAGAAGGAGCGGATATAGTCGTTGGAACCGATCCGGATTGTGACCGCCTGGGTATTGCCGTACGCAATTCGGAAGGAAAAATGACCTTGCTCAATGGCAACCAGGCGATGATTATTAAATCACACTTCCTTCTCGAAAAATACAAACAATCGGGACACTTAGACGGAACTCAGTTTATGGGTTCTACTATCGTCTCAACGCCCATGCTAAGGAAGGTGGTAGAGAGCTATGGCGTGGAATACAAAGAAGGGTTGACAGGATTTAAATGGATCGCGAAAATGATCAAGGATTTTCCACAGCTGGACTTCATGGGAGGTGGTGAGGAAAGCTTCGGTTTTATGGTAGGCGACTTCGTTCGGGATAAGGACGCCGTCACGGCTACCCTTCTGGCCTGCGAAGTGGCAGCTCAAAAGAAGGCGGATGGCGAAAGTTTGTACGAATACCTTCAGAAAATATATAAAGAATACGGCTATTACAAAGAACATCTTATCTCGCTTGTAAAAAAGGGTAAAAAAGGAGCTGAGGAGATTTCGGAAATGATGAAAGACCTCAGAGCCCATCCATTAAAGGAGATTGCCGGAAGTAGGGTTCATCGAATTGAAGACTATCAGAGTGGCGAGGCAAACGACCTTTCTAACGCAACCCTTTCCAAAATTGACATCCCTACATCAAATGTATTGATCTACTACACGGAAGACGGAAGTAAGATTGCAGCCCGTCCCAGTGGGACAGAACCCAAGATCAAATTTTACATCAGTGTTAATGGCGAAACGGAAGAAGAACTTCAGCCAAAAATAGATGCCATTATCCAGGACTTGAACATCAATTAATGAAATATTTCAAAAAAATACTGCGCTATGCAATGCCGTACAAGGGATATGCATGGATGAATATTATCTCTAATGTTTTCTACGCACTTTTTGGGACCTTGGCCTTTGTTTCGCTGATGCCTATGTTGAATGTGCTGTTTGGCACTTCGAAAAAAATCACAGTAGCACCTATTTATATCGGCATATCCGATATCAAAGAATATTTTGAGAACTATATGAATTATTTCATTTCTCAAAAAATAGAGGAAACGAGTCAGTTGGATGCCCTTTTGCTAATGATAGGTCTCGTGATAGGCACCTTTTTGTTAAAAAACCTCTTCGGATATCTGGCTATGTTTTTTATCACCTTTCTACGAAATGGCGTTTTAAAGGACCTCCGCAACGAACTCTATCAAAAAACCATTGAGCTCCCGGTTTCGTTTTATTCGGAAAAGCGTAAAGGGGATACTATTGCGAGGATCTCAACAGATGTCCTTGAGATTCAACATTCGTTTCTCTCTATTTTGGAACTTATCGTTAGGGAACCGCTTATGATACTATTCACGATCATTGCCATGCTGGTGATTAGCCCTCAACTTACGCTATTTGTATTCATTTTCATTCCGGTTTCCGGATTCATTATTTCGCTTATCGGGAAAAGTCTAAAAAGGCATAGTACTAAGGTGCAACAAGAACAGGGGTTCTTCTTATCCATTCTCGAAGAAACCCTTGGTGGCCTTAAGATCATTAAAGGTTTTAATGCTGAAAAGATCTTTAACCACAGATTTCAAGAGTCAACCACACGATTCTTCAAATTCTCTAATACGCTTTTGAACCGACAGAATCTAGCCTCACCCACCAGTGAATTCCTGGGAATTGTGGTTATTGCCATTCTTCTCTGGTATGGAGGGTCCATGGTGTTGGTAGAAAAGACATTGGCTCCGGAGGCTTTCATCGTTTATATGGGGTTGGCCTACAACATTCTTACCCCGGCGAAGGCGATAAGTAAGGCGAGTTACAATGTTAAAAAAGGGAATGCGGCAGCAGAAAGGGTCTTAGAAATACTCGAAACCAAATCTACCATTCAGGATACGGCCGATGCTGTTGATAAGCAGGATTTCACTAGTGCCATTAGTCTTCAAAACATATCGTTCAAATATGAAGATGATTGGGTATTGGAAGATTTCTCACTCGAGGTGCCTAAGGGACATACGGTGGCCCTGGTTGGACAAAGTGGTAGTGGTAAGAGTACCATTGCAAATTTACTTACGCGCTTTTACGATGTGGATAAGGGGAGCATTGCTATTGATGGTACCAATATAAAAGGTATGACACAAAAGTCCTTGCGCAGCTTACTGGGTCTGGTTACTCAGGATTCCATTCTTTTTAATGACACGGTAAAAGGCAATCTCTTGGTAGCTAAAGAAGATGCCAGTGAGGAAGAAATAATGGCAGCCTTACAGGTGGCCAATGCCTGGGAATTCGTAAAAACACTTCCGGAAGGGATCCATACGAATATTGGAGACGGTGGAGGGAAGATAAGTGGAGGGCAAAAACAGCGCCTAAGCATTGCCAGAGCCGTTTTGAAAAACCCACCCATCATGATCCTGGATGAAGCAACTTCTGCCCTGGATACCGAAAGTGAACGACTGGTTCAGGATGCCCTGGAAAAAATGATGCAAAACAGAACTTCCGTGGTTATTGCACATCGTTTATCAACTATTCAAAATGCAGATAACATTGTGGTTATGTCCAACGGAAAGATCGTAGAACAAGGTAAACATCAAGAACTATTAAGAAAAAAGGGAACGTATTACAACCTTGTTGAAATGCAGTCTTTTGGGTGAGAGCCCACTCTTCGGAAAAGTACTAAAACAAAAAAGAAGCGGTTGGGGCTCCGCTTCTTTAAGTGAGTCGTCACATTTGGGGCTTGTAACGACCTATTTTTCACATAAGTATACCTCAAAGATATACGAATTTTTGAAAAATCAAAACTAAATTATGTGTTTCAACTAATAAATTTGCACTTAATCGATGCTTTGAATCAAAAAAAGAAATCTATTTCCTACAAAATTAAGAGGTAATATCGAAAGTTTAAGGTATAAAAAAACGGGCCAGCCCCCGCTAAGGCCCGTTCTATATGTTCTTATCACAGTTGGGGCTGTAAATTAAGAACCTATACATAAGAAGTATTTTATAAAATTAGTAAATATTTTCCTACAAACCTAACTTTTTTTCACTTTGTCGAAAATTTTATACATTTCATCGATTTAACTGACTGAAATACAGATTTCACCCAAAAAAGTGAAACAACATTAAACCTTTTATCTTTATTCCAGTCTTAGAAGAAAACCACCCCAATTTGGTAGAAGAACAAACTTTAGTTTCGGCACTACAATCGGAGAATGAAAAGGAAAAGGCCTTCAAGATCCTGGTATCTCAATACAAGGAACGACTGTATTGGCATATCCGAAAGATAGTGCTGGACCATGATGATACGGATGATGTTCTTCAGAACACCTTTATCAAAGTATTCCGAAATATCGGCTCGTTTAAAGCGGATAGTAAATTGTATACCTGGATGTACCGAATAGCTACCAACGAAGCCATTACGTTTATAAACAAGAGAGCGAAACGCGCTAACATCACTTCACAGGAGTTGAAAGAACAGAAGATAGAACAGCTGCAAACCGACGTATACTTCGAGGGAGACAAGATCCAGTTGCAGTTACAGAAAGCGATCGCTGCCTTACCGGAAAAGCAGCAACTGGTCTTCAATATGAAATATTTTGACGATCACACCTTTGACCAGCTGTCGGAAATTTTGGACACTTCCGTAGGAGGCTTAAAGAGTAGTTATCATATAGCCGTAAAAAAGATTACGACCTTTTTAAAGCACAATGAAACTTTTTGAGTTTTTTTGAGTCATAGAAATAGTACAATGAAGAAAGACGAAAAATACAAACACGGTATGAAAGCCCCTGAGGGGTACTTTGACGATTTGGAAAATCGGGTCTTCGCCAAACTTCAGGAGGAGGGTTTGCCCGATGAAATTGGAATGAAGGTACCTGAAGATTACTTCGATACCCTGGAGGATCGCCTCATAGAAAGGCTTGGGAACGAGGAGACTACCCAGGTAATTCCGCTATATAGGAGAAGGCCGTTCGTATATGCAGCATCCATTGCCGCCTGTTTAATTTTGGCCGTCACCCTTTTCATTCGTAACGCACCGGATGATATTGTGTTGGAAATTGCCGATATTGAAGCTTATTTCGAAGAAGGTGGTATGGAATATGATACTGACGATATAGCACAGCTATTAACGGACGAAGACCTGGAAGACCTTCCTTCGGAAAAAATCTTGTTTTCCGATCAGGATATTGAAGAATATCTACTGGAAAATCTGGACGACACAAACCTTTTAATTGAATAACACAACACAAATGAAATATATTCTACTTATAGCACTTATGCTCACCGGGGTCGTCTATGCTCAGGAGGGGGATAAGATCAAAGCATTCAAAAGAGCTCATATCACGGATGCCCTGGAACTTACTTCGGGCGAAGCAGAACGATTTTGGCCGGTTTACAACGCACACGAAGATAAAATGACTGCGCTAAGAAAAAAAGAAAGAAGGGAGATCTTTCAAATTGTGAAAGGCGATTTGAATGGAATTAGCGATGAAGAGGCCAATATGCTTATTGAGAAAAGCCTTCAGTTTAAAGAGAAGGAAATGCAGGAGAATAGGAGTTTCGTCTCAGAACTTAAAAATGTGATCCCTCCTCAAAAGATCCTCAAATTGCACCGGGCAGAAGAGGAATTCAAACGAATGCTTTTACAACGCATGAAAAATCGTCAAAATAGGCGTAACAAAAATTAGTCTGGAAGTTTAGTATACATTGAAAAGAGGCGCTCGAAGTGGGCGCTTTCTTTATTGGAACCATTTGGATAGTACTTTCTCCCCTATGATTTCATCCAATCCAGCCAATTCCTTCTTGAAGTAAGCATCTAAAAACTCCTGAGTGTTAGGATGCATGGGGGGTGTCTTCTTAACCCGTAACGGATTGATCATGCCATGTACCCTATTGATTGCCTTAGGGAACCAGGCTTTCCTCATGGCGTTCTTAGGTGCCTTTAAGGGTAAGGTTTTAAAATAAAAAGAACTACCATATCTCCTGTAAAGTAAATTCTTCAATCTATGAAGTCCCGAGAATAAGGGTAACTTGGCTTTATTAGTATGCGTAGCGAATACAGAAGCATCAAACTTATTCATATCCAGATCTAAAAAGGCACAAATATCCTGAATCACATTTCTGGGGTTTGCTACCAGATCTTCAAAGACCACAACTTTGATCTGTTCCTTTGGCAAGAGCTTGTAATAGCTCTCCAACTGATCTTTGTAAAGACTGCGTCTCAATACCAGCGTTGGATACAATTGAAGTACATCTTCAAAAGAATGCGCTACGATACCCGAACGCAATAAATGAAAATAGTTGGAATAGGCCCGCTTAGACGGGTGCCTTAACATAAATATCAACTTGATATCTTTATTCTGAAAAGCAATGCGCGCTGCGGCGAACTTGGAGGTTAAGTAAGAGGTTGAATCCTCTCCCAACACTTTCCCTTTTCCTGGTTGAAACTTATCACTGTACCACTTCCATAATTCATTCGGATTCCTACTCATGTCCTGAGTGGTCCAGGTTTTGGCTTTAGGGTCATAAAAATTAAAGTCATAATGCTCAATAACATTATCAATGTCGAAAAAGCCTATTTCTTCCTTGGGAATATATACATCCGGATGTTGTCCCAGGATAGCATGCAGGGTGGACGTACCCGACTTCATTGCTCCACCGATAATAAAATCCGGGACTATGGCACTTTCCGGAGCCTTCCAATTGCGTAGAACATCCTTCATCTGGTTCACTATTGAAAACGAAGTTTAGAGATTCTATTTCTACCACTTGCAAACGCCACGGAATCATTCACAAACGCCACGGCATAGAACCCTTCGGAAGAAAGTTCCACCCAGCTTTCCCCCTGGTCATTGCTGTAGGAAATACCAGGTGAACCCACCGCCACCAAACCATTTCCGTTTGTGCCGGGCACAAAGGATACACAGGAACGATATCCAGGCCCTACTCCATCGCTCAAAAGTCTCCAGGTCTTCCCTCCGTCTTCCGTGAGCGCTTTATTCCCCTTATTAAAATCCTTTTCTTCCCAATTACCACCAAAGATCACCCCAGTTTGCTCATCAAAGAAATCGATGCTGTAGATTCCGGTCATGGAAGCACCTTGTACCATGGGCGTATTAAATACTTCCCATTGCTGTCCCATATCTGCAGAATGATACACACGTGCTTTCGTACCGCCACTGGCGATCCAGACATGATTGTTTAGTAAGGCAATATTGGTGTTACTGGCGGCAAAGGCCGCTTCCCCCTGTTCTACCTGGGGCAGAGACTCGCAAGGCACCTTTTTCCAGGTATTCCCTCCATCTTTTGTAAGTAATATAGAAAGACAATTATCCGTAGGGTCACCCATGGCAATTCCTTCCTTTTCATTCCAGAATGCCATCGCATCATAAAAGACCTTTTCTCCTTTCTCCACATATACCTCTTCAATATGCGTGGCCTCTTTCCCATCAAAATCAATCTTGTATAGGACACCCGGATTCGCAATACTCAAAACAAAGACCGCATTTTTGGTAGCTGCAATAGAACGAAAATGCAACAGGGAATCCTCATAACGAATGGTAGCCAGCTTTGGAGTTAGGCTATCAATGAATCCTACTTGTCCTCTGTTTGCAGCAAACCAAACCCGATGCTCGTCTAAAGGGGCAATGGCTCGAATACTGAGACTGTCAATAAACACATCTTCAACGGTCACAGCAGTGAATTCCCTATGACTATCACTAGTACAGGACGTTAAGACAACCAAACAAATTATAAACGAAATGTATTTCATAAAATAATTTTGGCAAATGTAATTAAAACAATTAATGAGAATACTACCTTTGCAGCCAATTTTCTTCCTATGAGGCTTCACCGAAATTTGGTATTTGCAACGATCGATTCACTGCATTTGATTTTCAATGAAAAAAAGCAGGCGGACAAGGTGCTAAAAAATACACTGAAACGCGATAAAAGATGGGGATCCCGGGATCGTAGCTTTATTGCCGAAACTACCTATGACATTGTTCGTTGGAAGCGCTTATATGCAGAGATCGCAGAGGTAAAAGAACCTTTCGACAGGCCAAATTTGTTCCGGCTTTTCACCGTTTGGGCTACGTTGAAGGGAATCTCAATTCCGGACTGGCCACAATTTGAAAATACACCCACCCGAAAGATCAAGGGTAGATTTGACGAATTATCGAAAAACCGACGGATACGGGAATCGGTGCCGGACTGGCTGGATAAATTGGGAGCTAAAGAGCTAGGCAAACAATGGGACAAGGAATTAGCTGCGCTCAATAAACAAGCCGATGTCATCCTCAGGGTCAATCCCTTAAAAACTAGCGTGGAGGGACTGCGAGCCGCACTCTCCGAAAGTGATATTCGCACAGAGACCCTTAAAGGGTATCCCCACGCCCTAAGACTTCTGGAAAGAGCCAATGTGTTTACCACAAAACCCTTTAAAGAGGGTTGGTTCGAAGTACAAGATGCTTCTTCTCAGAAGGTGGCACAAGTACTGGCCCCAAAACCCGGAATGAGAGTGGTAGATGCCTGTGCCGGAGCCGGTGGGAAGAGCTTACATATTGCTTCCTTAATGGAAAATAAAGGACAGGTGGTATCCATGGACATTTATCAAAGTAAATTGGTTGAACTAAAAAGGAGAGCCAAAAGAAATGGAATCCACAATATTGAAACCCGCCTAATAGAATCTACTAAAGCGATCAAAAAATTAGCTGGAAAAGCAGACAAGGTCCTTATTGATG
Source organism: Bacteroidota bacterium (assembly GCA_038529705.1). GTDB lineage: Bacteria > Bacteroidota > Bacteroidia > Flavobacteriales > Flavobacteriaceae > Aureisphaera. The sequence continues at coordinate 7,854 of JBCBDM010000036.1, read as the reverse complement.
CTCCTTGCTCTGGGCTCGGTGTACTTAAACGGAACCCTGATACCAAATGGAAATTGCAACCCGAATTCTTAGACGAGATCAGAGAAACTCAAGCCGGGCTGTTAGACTCCTATTCCAGAATGGTAAAAGAAGGAGGTGAACTCCTATACGCCACCTGCTCCATACTACCCTCGGAGAACAATGAGCAAATCAAGAAATTTTTAACCCGAGATACCGGAAAAGACTTTACCTTGATTTCCGAGGAAAAAATACTGCCAAGCACAACCGGATTCGACGGCTTTTATATAGCGCTATTGAAAAAAAATTAATAAACCCCAATTCGATGAAACCCTTAATTACCCTTGCCAGTCTGCTTCTATTTCAAATAGCTTTTGGGCAACAACCTTATTACAGCGACGTAGATCTTACATTAACAGGCGAGGCCCTGTATACTGAACTTCAGCAAAAGATCAGTATCGCCAGTGGCAGCTTTACTTATGGAGATATTAGAGATACTGTGAAGATTACCGATGAAAATCCGTCAAATACCAGCGATGTCTTATTGGTCTATGGATATAATGATAGTGATGGAAATTGCACCACGGACCGAACCAGAAATAAGAATAATTTTGGAGGTAGCGGTTGTGAATATAACAGAGAGCATGTCTTTGCAAGAAGTAATGCCAACCCGGCCATGGGATCTGTAGACAACAGCAGTACAGGGATAGCGGCAGATCCGCATAACGTTCGTCCAAGTGATCAACAAATGAATAGCAACAAAGGCAATAAGAAGTTCGCTGCTGGTTCCGGAAATGCCGGGAACGTAGGAACTGGAAATTGGTACCCAGGAGATGAATGGAAGGGAGATGTGGCAAGAATGATGATGTATATGTACACACGCTATGGAGATCGTTGTCTACCTTCACTCAATGGTGTGGGTTCCTCACAAGGTTCCACGGATATGCTTCAAATCTATCTGCAATGGAATGCCGAAGATCCTGTAAACGATTTTGAAGACCAGCGCAACCCCTACCTGGAGACTGTTTATGGAAACAGGAATCCATTTATTGACAATCCCTATCTAGCGACTCTTATTTGGGGAGGGCCTGTGGCGGAAGACCGATGGGGATTGTTGAACAACAACGATCTTAGTGCTTTTGATCTTTCTGTATATCCGAATCCAGTCGAAGAATTCGTGTATTTCACTTCAAAGGGTCAAACAGCTATTACAGCATACACCGTTTATGATCTCTCCGGAAAGGTGGTGCTTAATGAAGATATTCTTCCTTCAGAAAATCGAATAGATCTATCTCGTTTATCTTCAGGCATGTACCTGATCGAATTCAACACTGAGGAAGCCAAACGCATTGAAAAAATAATGCTTCGATAAAAACCGAAGATCCTCGCATAAAAAAAGCGTCCGCACACTTCGACAAGCTCAGTGATCGCGGACGCTTTCTGTTTTTAAAAGAAGGGTCTTCCTTATCTAACGAGCAACTTCTTGCTTACCTTAGAAGAACCGTTGGTTATTTCCACCACATACACACCATTGGCCTGATTGCTTAAATCGGCCGTGGCTAGATATCCATTTCCATTGTTGGTCATATCTCCACTCGCAACTTGCTGTCCAAGAATGTTAACCACTCTGTAAGAAAGGTCTCCAAAGTCCGTAGAAGTGCTATAGTTGATCTCATACACCTTTTTAGACACTGGGTAGATCAATAATTGTCTCTCTGTAAACTGAGTATCTGCCGTGGATAGTGACTCGAATCTGAAATCCTTTTCAAATCCGTCATTGGCAGCAAACTCATCTCCGGAAAGTGTTGTTGTGGCCTCCACAGTATACGTCTGACCAGGAACAGATAAATCGATATCCTGAGCAAATGTAAAGGTGTCTGAAGTATCTGGTGCCAGTGTTCCTGTATAGGTTTCGGTAGCAACCAAAGTACCGTCCACGTATAATTCAATGTCAAAGTTGGACTGAGATGCTGTTCCGTAATTGAACAAGGACACCTCAACAGTCTCATTCGCAGAATAAGGTCCTGCCAATCCAGGAGTTACGAAGTTATACACTCCTACATCGTCTGTCTTATCGGCAATAAACTTAAAGGAAGCCACTCGACTCGACCAAAAGTTATTGCTCGGAAAGTACTGTCCTGTATGCCAAAATGTACGGTTATCGATTCCCAGGGTCATTTGCGCATAATCTCCAAAACGGTTGATATTGGTTTGAACCCCATTACCTTCGATAATGGAAGTCTCGGTAAACGTCATTGTACCAAGGGGATCCGTAGCCAAACGTCCTGTATATCTCAGAGAAGGTTCTGTAGAACTACTACCCACATTATAGGCAAGACCAATATTTCCTTCTTCATCCATAGCCATACTTCCCATAAAACGGCTATCCCCGTCCGCTATGGTCCAGGTTCCTTCCTGAAAAACGGACCAGGGACCTGTTCCGGTATTTCGCAATTCGACCCATCGTATTCCAGCCAAGTCGTTGGAACCTATGTCAACATTGAAATTAATAAGAAAAGAATTGTGAGTGTCAAAACTTCTATAGTTCGCCATATAGGATATCACACCGGTTATACCATCAATTTTTTGAGAGGTTCCCGGCTGATTGATCTCACCAGAACCGAATGGCGCAAGAAAGCTATCAAAAGCTGTTATCGGGATTTCCACAGCAGACGACACGGTACTTGTATTTTCCCAGTCGATATCGAATTCCCAAATTTTCAAATGATCGTTGGCCACTCCACTCCATGCATCATCCTGTAAGTAAACCACATAACCCGGTACATCTGCCGGATAATCTGTTCCTAATAAGTTAGCAGGTTCCGGACTAAAAACGGTTGCCGGATTTCTAATGACACCTGGTAAAAAGAATCCCATTAATTGAGGATCCGCACCTCCAGCCAAAATGACATCTCTCTCAAAGGCATAAACAACTTGCGCCGACTTGTTAGCCGTTACAAAGTAAGCGTCGGGCCAAACGGAGTAATGTGGGTAATCCGGAAAAGAGTTCAACGGAAACGTGTAAACATGGTAGGATCCCGTAGGGTCCGAAGTTGTTGAAACTCCCATGATCAACGCATCATTACTAATTCTAAACTGACTTACAAAATATCGATCTGCCAAACGATCGTACATGATAATGGGATCCCCGTTACCTCCTTGACCTAAAAAGGCTCCAATAGAAGTTGGACCCGCCACCACGTTTCCTGACTTATCAAAAATTTTGATGGCAATGTTTACCGCCGCTACGTAGTGATCTGGACCTACAGCCCCAGAAGGATCTGGTGGGATAAATCCCCCACTCTCGTTAATGGCAATTCCGTCAAAATTGGAAATAGCCCCAGCTGAATTTCTAAATGGAGGCTCCGTTTGCTTCAACGGATCCGATTGGAACTCCAAAGAATTGGGGTTAGTCTTACCCTCAACACGTATACCGTTCGGTACCACCTGGGCATCTTCGGTTGTTCCGGCAAATTCTTGAATAGTTGGAAAATCTCTCAACGGCATAGTCTCACCCAGGTAAGTCCCCTTCTGAATAGATACCGGTGGAAACTCATCCTGAGCATTCATTAGGGTGGAAAATACCAACCCTACAACAAGTAAAGTAAAAAGTTTTTTCATTGGATTATTTTTTTGATACCGCAATATACGCCTATTCTGCCAATTCGCCAGAGGAAAAAACCTCATTAAAAACTCATTTTACCCTCATTTGCCACCTTAGAACTCATTTGAGTATAAACTACTTAAATGAAAAAGGCGATCCCTAGGGATCGCCTTTCAAATGAATCATTGTTATAGTTATTGAACTATAATCCTAGCCGATTTGGAGGCTGTGGCTTCCGCGCCTCCAATTTTAATAAGGTACACACCACTGGAGGTCTGCGACATATCCAGATTGATCTTATAGGTCTTATCGTCGAATTTTTCAAGATTCTTGAATTTCAATTGCTGTCCTAACAGATTATAGATGGCGGCATAAGCTTTTCCATCAAAATCCGTAATCACGGTGACCTCAAATTGATTGTTAGGAAGAGACAATACAATCAATTCGGAATTAGACAGGGCCACATCATTCACTCCTAATGAACCAATATTGGCAGTATAATCTTCTGTCTCGCCAAATTGAGTGGTCTCACAGGCATCGGCAGGAACCGGAGCATTCCAGTTACTCTTTACACGCATTCTGTGCTCGCCAACGGCTGCTCCCGCAGGAACCACTAGACTAGTAGTCTCGGTATATGAACCTTGGCCCTGACCGTCTGCAATGACATAGTCGTCCACTACCAATTCGTCATTGGTAAAAGTAGAGTCATCGTTAAAGTCGATCCAGACATTCACGTGCTGACTTCCCCACCCTGTGGTGAAGGTAATATCGTAAGTTCCTCCCGGAGCCAAATTAGCTACTTGAGAAGTGAAGTCCCCATACCCTTCACATCCGGAAGGATTGTTGATCTCTTGCACGGCTACCAATTGGAATCCATCTCCTAAGGAGCAGTCCATGGACGGCTGACAAAGCAAATTCTCTACGATAGCAGTTACTTCATCATTGGCAGGTTCCTGATCTCCTCCGAGAGAGGTAGAAGCAACGATCGTGTACGTACCTAGCGCAGAAAAATCATACTGGGCGGCGAAATCGAAAACTACTTCTTCCTCAGAATTAATGGTACCAGTAAACGTTTCAACCACAGCAGGGTCACCATTTACCGAATACTGAACGTCGAAACCGGATTGAGCGTTAGCTCCAAAATTTCTAATGTTCACCGAAATGGTTTCCACTCCAAGTCCGGATCCCGAAACTGGGGCCGTGACCTCAAGCGCTCCAACATCATCTGCCAACAGATGTGTTACTTGTTTGCAAAAGGTATCGTTGGCAGCGAATTCGTCACCAGAGAGATCTGTATTTACACAAATTTCATAGGTTTGACCCGAGGTGGATAGGTCTACGGTTTGAACGAAAGTATATGTTTCGGTTGCATTTGCGGCAATAGGTCCTGGCACCACTTCAGTTGCCACTAAGGTTCCATCCACTCTTAATTCTACAGGAATATTGGATTGTGTAGCAGTTCCGAAATTTCGTATACTCACTTCCACAGCTTCCGTGGCAGTTAATATTCCATTATTCGGTGTAATTATATTGTTCGCCCCCACGTCGTTTGCAAAACCTCCTGAGAGGGTAAAAGAAGCCACTCGAGACTGCCAGTTATTATTAGCTGTAAAGTATTCCGCGGTATGCCAAAAGGTAAAGTTATCCGGATCCATGGTCAAATGAGAATAATCTCCAAATCGATTACTGAAGGTTTGCACCCCAACCCCATCAACTATGGTGGTCTCTGCTACGGTCATGGTACCCAGCGCATCTCCATCGAAGCGACCTGTGTATCGAATCCCTGCAGGCTCTGTGGAACTGGCAACATTAAATGCTAATCCAATATTTCCGGCAGCATCCATGGCTCCACTTCCCATAAACCTGCTAAGACCATCTGCCGGTGCATAGGTACCTTCCTGAAAGATCGTCCAGGGGTTGGTAGCGTCGTTTCTTAGTTCTATCCATCTTACCCCCGAGGTATCATTTCCGTCTACATCTACGTTAAACGTAATCAGCCAGGAATTATGGGTTCCAAAACTTCGGTAGTTAGCCGCATAGGAAATTACTCCCCCAATCATATCAATTTTCTGAGCGGTTCCTGGTTGTCCAACGTCTCCGGTTCCAAATGGCGCAAAAGTAGCTTCAAAAGGCATGGTGGGTATCTCCAGAGGAGCAGAAATTGTCGAATTAGCCGTATTGGCCCAATCCACTTCAATTTCCCAAACTTTTAGGTGGTCGAAACTTACACCTCCCCATCCATCATCCTGAAGATACACAATATACCCGGGCACATCGGCTGGAAAAGTCGTACCCGTAAGGTTGGCCGGTTCGGGACTAAACACAGTATTAGGGTTATTCACGACTCCCGGGAGGTTAAACCCTACGATCTGTGGATTAGCACCTCCTGCCAGAATCACATCTCGCTCTATGACATAGGTCGTATTACCAGAAAACTTGTTGGCCGTCAAATAATACCCATCGGGCCATACCGTATAATGCGGGTAATCCGGAAAGGCATCCAAAATAAATTCATATACAAAATAGGCTCCTGTTGGATCCGGAGTTTCAGAAACACCTAAGACCAACGAATTACCGGACGGTCCAAACTGACTTACAAAAAAGCGATCGGCCAATTGGTCGTACAATATGATAGGGTCTCCACTATTATTCCCTGAACCTAAGAAGCTCCCGAGATCCGTAGGCCCTGCCAAAACGTTGCCCATCTTGTCGAATATCTTGATGGCCACATTGACAGAGTTCACATAATGATTAGGTCCGGCGGCACCGGTTGGATCCGGGGGAGTAAATCCTCCACCCTCTGCGGCACTGATCCCATCATAATTCTCTTCCAGGGCATAGCTGGCAACACCCCCTATATCGGTTTGCCGAAGCTCGTCTCCATTCAAGGGCAAGGCATCAGCATTTACCTTCCTATTTGCGCGTAGGTTATTCTCAATGATCTTAATCTCATTGATCTTTCCTCCTTCCGGAACGACATTCACCGGAAAATCCCGAAGCGGTATGGTTTTCTTGATGAATTTCCCCTGAATTACTGTTGTTGGTGGAAACGTATCCTGTCCAAATAGGCTGCCGCACAAGGCTACAGCCATAACAAAGAGTAAATTTTTTAGTTTCATAGATACATGGTTTATGTTTATGTTTTTTCTTACCACAAGATACAACTAATACCCCTAAAACCCTCATTTTTAATCTCATCAAAAACTCACTTCTCAGTCATTTACAGGAGCCTTGTCTCCTTATTTATGTAAGGTGTAAAAACAGAAAAGGCGGCCTATGGCCGCCTTTTTATAAGTAATCAAAATAACTTACTGTACAACAATTCTCGCTGTTTGAGAACTTGTGGTAGTTTGACCTCCTATGCGAAGCAGGTAAACCCCACTAGACACTTTAGACATATCTAAGGTAGCCTTATAATCTCCATTAACATTGGAAACTTTCTTCATGAATCCAATTTCCTGACCCAGAAGATTATAAATTCCCATATAGACACCGCCCTCAAATTCTGTACGGAAGGTGATATCAAATTGATTATTTGGGAGACTAACCACTTGCAGGTCTCCATTAGAAATAGCAGCATCGTTCACTCCTAGTTCTCCAATGTTTGCGGTGTAGTCCTCTGTCTCACCAAATTGCGTAACTTCACAGGCATCTGCAGGAACAGGAGCATTCCAGTTACTTTTCACTCTCATTCTGTGCTCTCCAACAGCTCCACTACCAGGAACAATCAAACTAGTCGTTTCGGTATAAGATCCTTGTCCTTGTCCGTCGGCAATGACGAAATCATTCACGACCAATTCATCATTGGTGAAGGTGAAATCATCATTGAAGTCGATCCAGACATTGACGTGCTGACTTCCCCACCCTGTCGTAAACGTGATATCATAAGTACCACCTGGGGCCATATTGGCGATCTGAGAAGTAAAGTCTCCATATCCTTCACAACCGGAAGGATTGTTGATCTCCTGCACAGCCACTAATTGGAAACCATCCCCTAGAGAACAATCGATAACGGGTTGACAAAGTACGTTTTCAATTTCTAAGGTTACCTCATCATTCGTTGGCTCTTGATCTCCGGATAAAGTCGTGGAAACTACAATGGTATAAGTCCCCAATGCCGTGAAATCATACTGAGTAGCAAAATCGAAAACCACTTCTTCTTCAGAATTAATTGTACCCGCAAAGGTCTCCACAACAGCCGGATCCCCATTTACCGCATACTGAACATCAAAGCCAGACTGGGCATTGGCGCC
>JBCBDM010000035.1:0-23365 GCA_038529705.1 Bacteroidota bacterium | reverse complement strand
GAGGGTACTAAAGGAATGGCACAGTTGGCTAGAACATTATCGCATAAAATGGTCATTGGTTTTGAATTCTGACTAAAGTTATCACTGAACTGAACTCCAGTCGCTTTGCCATTTTTGGTAATGATTTTCTCAGCTCTTTTGCCTAAAAGAACACTGCCGCCGTTCTTTTCTATATAGGAAGCAAGATAATTAGAAAGCTGTTGTGATCCTCCTTTTATAAAGTGGCCACCATTTTCAATAAAGCCTGAAAATGGCAAACCAAAGTAAAACATTGATAATGTATAAGGATCATCCCCCCAGTAAACAATATGGGCTACGAGATCTAATTTTGCATTTTCATTGGTAATGTACTTATCTAACCAAGACCCAACTGTATGCTTAGTTGCCTCTACGAGATTTGGGTAAAGCAATGGCATCAAAGGATAAATCAATTTTTGTTTTAATCGTGAGCGGGGTTGGGTAGTTGCTTCCTTACGTACTCCTACTATCAGCTTCATGAAACGTTTGATCCCTTTTTCGTCTTCAGGATACTTATCTATTAACGCCTTGGTAGCAGCACCATATCCATGTGGCATCACAAAATCTTCTTTGTTAGTAACCACTCCGTAGAACTCAGGTACTTTCTCAAATTGAACATTTTTGTCCACTTCCAGCATTTTGAAAACTCTGGTAATTGAGCCATTTTCTGTCAGGCCGCTCATTTCATGCAGGCCAACTTCAATAATGAAATCTCCTCGCTTAAAAGTGGTGGCACAACCCCCCGGTTTATAGTGTTGTTCCAATAGTAGAACTTTCTTTCCGAACTTGGACAGAGTGGCTCCGGCAGTCAATCCCGCTAAGCCACCTCCAATGATAATGGTGTTGTATTTCATGCTAAATGATTTTAATTGCACATTCCACGATCAGGAAGGATCCAGATAATATCCTATGAGAGAACCCGAAAAGCATGGTGCAAACTTTTCCATTCGATTTGAATTTCGGGTTGAAAATACCTTCACAGAAACAATTATAAAATGATGAATATCAGTCCTATTAACTTTTTTTTGCCACCTGACACAACCACTTGTACGTTCGAAGTTCTGATCCATATTTCGCCAAAAAAACCCGCAACTCTCGTTGCGGGTTTTCTTTTTTCTAAGTCCTTTCTTTTAATCCAGGGAGTATATCTTAACATCTCCAATAGTAATCCCCTTTTTAACATTGGCAGTTCCTTTATACCCTACCACGGCTTCTCCATAGGCCGTAACCTTGATCTCATCCGATGTGTTCAACGCGAACTCTGCTTCTCCATACGCGGTTAATTTCGTCCTGCTATTTTTAATTTCTTCCATGTCTACTTTGCTTTCTCCGTAGGCCACAATTTTTTGCTTTCTAACATTTCCGGATTTTACAACTAGTTCGCTTTCACCATAAATAGTGGTACGCAATTCTTCCAATTCCAATGCCTCAAAAGACACTTCGGATTCCCCGTAAATCTTTAGGCGCAACTCCTCCTGCTCGATCTTACTTTGAAAAACAATCTGTTCTTCCCCGCGCAATGAGAACTCATCTACCTGAGTGTAAGTGATCGTTGCTGTGACTTGAGTACCATTATACAAGGAGCGTTTCATCTTATTTCCATCCACATATACTTTCTTTTGTTTGGGAATGTTCTTGGCTCCATCCAGATATACCCGAAGCGTTTTTCCCTCCACTTCAATATTCAATTTACTCTCATCCACTTGAGAATTTTCAATGGTAACGGATTCTTTAGAACCTTGAACGAAGGTCACTTCAATATGCGGACTTATAATCACTTTGTCGAAAGGATCCACATCTACGGTTCTTTGGGCCAGTCCTGTACTGACAATTGCCAAAAAAAGGACGGTAAAAAATAATGTTCGTTTTTTCATAATAGCTGATTTGAATGATGATACTGTTTTTTCAGGTTGTTTGACCTAAAGAGTGCTTCAATTTGAAAATGTGACAGTTGAATCGTTTTTTTCTGAAATTTTCTGTAAAATAATGAAAAACACACCTAATAATTCCACCTTCAGTGCCTTGCGTCTCTTCCAGGTAGATATAACATCACCAAAAATTTACAAGCAAATTACGATCCTTTACAAAGAACTACAACCACTTCTTTCCTTTCATTTTATCCGCTAAAAAATTCAAATCGTCTATGGAACCCAAGGTTACTCTAGCCCAATTTGGTTTAGACGGCCAACCTCCTGCCAGTAGAATTTTATGCGACCACATCAAACTCTTATATTCCTTGAATTTTTCCACATCGAAGTAAACAAAATTGGCATTCGTCTCTACATACGGCAAGTTGAGTTGGTTTAAAATTGTATAAAAAGCTTCTTTGGCCTCCTCATTGTATCTCTGAGACCGATGGACGAATTCTTTATCCTTTACTGCCGCTATGGCTGCACCAACGCTAAGAGAATTAGGCATATTCCCAGGGAACCCAAGTGTGAACTTCGATTCCAGTTCTTTGATTAATTCCTTGGGTCCTAGCATGAAGCCAATTCGTAATCCGGCCATACCGTAGATCTTCGAAAATGTCCTGGTGACCAAAACATTAAACCCTTCAGAAATGAGCCCAGCCATGGAATGAGCGCGCCAGGAATCCAAATAATGAATGTAGGCCTCATCAATGAGTACCGGACATCTTTTGGAAACCACTTTACAAAAAGTCTTTAATTTATGGGTATCTACAACCGTTCCGGTGGGGTTATTTGGGTTGCATACGGTTACCAAGCTGGTTTTAGAACTTACTCGCGCCTCCATAGCATCCAGGTCGATTATAAAATCGGTTCCCACTTCAACAGGCACTACTTTTGCCCCTATTTTTCTTGCAAACAATCCTATTACATCGAAGGTTGGACTTGGAACTATTATTTCCTCTCCCCTACTTCCAAAATGTGTGGCAGTCCAAATCAAAGGCTCAAAGGATCCATGACCTAAGAGCACATTTTCTGGCGCCAAACCTTCTTCCGCAGCGATAAGATCCTTCAATTTGGAATGATCAAATTCATGAAAGGTGGAATATCTATTACTTCGACCCACCAAGGAATTAATCATATTCCTGCTTTCCGGACTGGGTCCTTTAGGATTTTCATTGTACAATAACCGACGGACATTATTGTCATCAAAACTTCCTGAATCAAAAGACGGTTCCGGACTAAATGAATTGATCCCGGTAAATGCCATGCTGCTAATGCCGGCGGTCGCTAGCGCAGATTTCTTGATCCACGATCTTCTGTTTATATTACTCATAATATGTTTTTGAGTAAAAAAAGAGAAAAGTGGTGTTGAAAGCTATTGAATACGTGTTTTCAAAAAGGATTTATTAGAAAATTAACGAAATTTTGCTCGGTATTCTGTGGGTGTCTGATTGGTCATTGCCTTAAAGGCCACATTAAACGTGGAAAGATTATTGAATCCCGAATCATGTGCAATACTGATAATCTTACTTTCCGGACTTTCGCTTTTCAACAATTTTTTGGCTTCCTCAATACGATAACTATTAATGTAGCTGGCCACGTTCTTATGGGAATGCCTGTTGATGATCTGCGAAACTTCTCTCGTGGATAGATTCATGATTTCCGCCAGGTCTCCCAAATTCAGATTCGGATTTAAATATAACTTATGCTCTTTGATCATGGCGTCCAGATGTACCAGGTAACCACTTCCCTGATCGAAGGACAACCTGGAACTACGGTATTTTTCAATTCCATTCAAAGAAAAGATTTCGTGCCTGTTAAAGGCGAGGTAGGTTAGGAAAAATATCAGAAAAGAAGATGTCACGGGGCCAGCTGCATATACGGGTATAACTTTAATGAAGATCAACATATAAACCATCCAGATACCAGTTAAAGCGAAAATTAAATGTAAATACCACGCTTTGATCTTCTTGTCGTAGTTGTTCATGTGCTTCATACACACATACAAACTTAGGGACGCATAGACTAAAGCCTGCAACAAGATGAATGAATAACTGTAAAACCAAAAGGCACTGTCCTTTGCATTTGGAATTACTCCTGAGAAAAATATATAGATCAGGCTGGGTACGAAATGGAATAGATACTTGAATTTGAAACTTTGAATAGATCCTGTCAACGACAGACCGTAAAGGTAGAGCAAGGGTCCCACAGCCAAATTAGCGGCTAACCCCAGGTTTTTTACAAAGAGTGGTAGCTCCATAAAGTTATAGAATACGGATTTTGTAATTCTCAATGCCAAGAACATCAATAAAAGGCCTAAAAGTATATGCTGCCTTTTCTTACTTCTAATAAAGACGATCCCAAAAAAATAGCAGAGGCCTAAACCCAAACTGCTGATTATGGAAACCAAAACTACTTCTAACATGCTTATATCATTGAACGCTCTATTCGAAAGTAATGATTTTCAGACTTATTTTTAGTTAAAAACCTACCCTACTTTATGTAGCATGCTAAGTTAATAGTTGACTATCGCCCATGCCTGATATGCCATGATACTCCCACTATTTTCACAATTGAAAACTAAATCCTGTATAAAAAATTACCCCTGACACCATCTGTCTTCACCGGAAATATCTTTGCTCATTATAAACCAATAAATACACTACAATGAAAAATGCAATTAACTGGTTCGAGATTCCGGTAAGTAATTATGAAAGAGCAAAAAAGTTCTATTCCGAAGTCATGGGAGAAGAAATTATTGACCATCATATGGAAGACAAAAACATGAAGTATGGTATTTTTCCTTACGATATGGAAAGCAATAAAGTGGGAGGAGCCTTACTCCAAATGGAAGGAATGAATCCTTCTGCAGATGGTTCGACCGTATATTTGAATGGAGGAGATGATCTCAATGTTCCTCTGGGAAGAGTGGAAGCTGCCGGAGGAAAGGTACTCATGCCTAAAACGGACATTCAGGAAAACGGATTTATCGCTCAATTTGTAGATACCGAAGGAAATCGAGTTGCCTTGCACTCTATGCGATAACAACCTAGGTAGCGAATCCTTTCCGGGGTTCGCTATCTTTGCCTATCATGTCACAGTTATCCAGACTTATATCAATACTCACGCTGTTGAAGTCCAAACGACTCTTAACGGCTTCTGAATTGGCAGATAAATACCATGTTAGTATCCGAACAATCTATCGGGATATTCGGAAATTGGAAGCGGCTGGAATTCCGGTATACAGTATTGAGGGCAGAGGCTACAGCCTGGTCGATAATTACACAGTGGCACCGGTTCAATTTACCGAGAAAGAAGCCAATGCCTTGATCACTGCAGAACATATCATCAATCAATCCAAGGATGTTTCTTTTGTAAAAGACTTTAAAGATGCCCTTACCAAGATCAAGTCGGTCTTTCGAACCTCGGTACAGGAGAAAAGCGAATTGTTGAGTGACAAGATCTATGTTTTTAATTGGCCCTACGAAGAATTTTCTAGCGACGCCTTATCGGAGATTCAATTAGCCATTACCCATTTCAACTTTGTTGAGATTAATTACCAAAAGGCAGAGGACCCTACTATTTCTTTCAGAAGGGTGGAGCCTTGTGCCATGTATTGTGCCAATCATAAATGGATCCTCATTGCCTATTGTCACCTGCGTAAGGATATGAGAGCCTTTCGAATAGACCGAATACGACATTTCAAGATATTGCCTGAAACCTTTGAGGATAGAAAGTTCAATATCCAGGATTATTTTGCCTCCCATACTTTTGGCGACAAACCATCATAATACCAGCTGTATTTCCTCTTTCCCATTTTCTTCGGAAGCACTTCCATGGTAAGCGACTATTCAAAAAAAATGTCAACACCCAGATTTTACCATTTTTTTGCATTTGTTGTAACGGTACCTACCCATATCGTCTTAAGTTTGAAATCATAGAAATTGGTAGAAGACTAAACCAGCCTATAATCAATAATTTAGGGTCACCATGGATTTTGATTTGGATGGAATTAAGAAAGCGACTGTAACGATTGCTATTTCTACCAGTCTTTAATACATCATCAATCACTCAACAACCTATGAAAACTAACTTCTGGATGGTCATCATCCTATGCTCTATTTTTCGGCTTTCCGCCCAGGAAAAGAAATCACTTCAAATCACGCGAACCGAATCTTCTCCCAAAATTGACGGAGTATTCGATGAAGAAATTTGGTCTAAAGCGGAGGAAGCTGTAGAATTTACTCAATTTAGACCCGATGTAGGCGTAAAAGATACAGAAGCGAACAAAACGGTTGTGAAAATGACTTATGATGATCAGGCTATCTATGTGGCCGCCTACCTCTACGACGACCCATCCCTAATCATGAAACAACTGTCCAGTAGGGACAATTTTGGTCAGGCAGATTTCTTTGGGTTTGTAATCAACCCCAATAACGATGCCCAAAATGATACCGAATTCTTCGTCTTTGCCTCTGGAACCCAGGCCGATGCTATTGCCAACCCCAATATAGGTGAAGACTTCGGTTGGAATGCCGTTTGGAGCAGTGCAGTGAAAATAAATGAAGATGGCTGGGCAGTGGAAATGAAAATTCCCTATCGATGCTTGCGTTTCGACAATAAAAACTTGGACACCTGGGGAGTACAATTTCACAGGCGCTTCAGAAGAGATGAATCTCAGTACACCTGGAACCCCATAGATATCACCAAGGGAAATATTGGATTGTACCATGGAGAATTAAAAGGTTTAACGAGTTTGGAACCTCCTGTTCGACTCGCGTTTTATCCCTTCGTTTCCACGGTGCAAACCAGTTTCGACGGAGATCATGAATCCAACTTCAATGCCGGGCTGGATGTTAAGTATGGCATTACGGAAAATTTCACCCTGGACGCCACCTTGATTCCTGATTTTAGCCAAGCCCGATTCGACAACCTTGCTTTGAACCTAGGCCCCTTTGAACAAACCTTTTCGGAACAGCGCCAATTTTTTACCGAAGGGGTGGATCTATTCAACAAAGGAAATCTGTTCTTCTCCCGGAGAATTGGTAGTGCACCCAGTACCAGCCCCGATCTGGAAGAGAATGAAGAGATTATAGATTCCCCGGAAACAGTTAAGGTTCTTAATGCCGTTAAAATCTCCGGACGAACCAAGAAAGGCCTGGGACTGGGGGTATTCAACTCTATTACGGAAAGTACCGATGCTACCATTCAGAATACAGTAACAGGTGAAATACGCAAACAAGAGGTAGAACCCTTTACCAATTACAATATTCTGGTAGCGGACCAGCAATTTAATGGCAACTCCTCCATTGGAATCATCAATACCAACGTGTTCCGAACCGGTTCTTTTAGAGATGCCAACGTCACAGGACTTATTTCCAACATTTCAAATAAACGAAACACTTATAATATAAGAGCGGAGGCTAAAATGAGTCATGTGAGAGATGGCGGGGAGAGTGAAACCGGCTTTAGCTCGTTCTTCTTTATTCGAAAGTCTCATGGAAAATTCCGTTATAGCTTCGATCACAGTTATGCCGACACTCAATACGACATTAATGATCTTGGGCTTCAATTTCGCAATAACTTCAACAATTTTGGGATCGATGCCAGCTACCGTATTTTCGAACCAACCGAAAAATGGAATCGATATATCTTCGGAACCTATGTAAACTACACCCGTCTGGCGGACCCCAGTACGTTTACCGGATTCGGATTTGGATTTTGGGGGAATGGTACCACCAAGACCCTTCATAGTATGGGTTACAATTTGAACTTACGGCCCGGTAAACAATATGACTATTTTGAGCCGCGAAGAGAAGGAAGCTTCTTTATTACCAAAAACGGTGTGAACACCAACGGATGGTTCGATTCTAATGGAAACAAAAGATTATCGGTAAATGCCTATGTGGGGGTAGAAACCTTTATTGATGATGAGCGTGACTACGGTAATTATTGGTTTGGTTTTCGACCGAGGTTTCGAATGAATGACAAATTTTCTCTCTCTTACGGGTACAATCGAGACTACTACACAGGAGACCGCGGATATGCCACTCAGGTAGACGACCATGTGATCTTTGGAGACCGAAAAAGAGTTGAAATTGAGCAAACCTTTAATACTAGCTTTAACTTTAATCCTTACCACACCCTGGCACTAACCCTCAGAAATTACTGGGGTACCGTAGAATATGACCGACAGCTATTCTCACTCCAAGACGACGGAACCGTTACCAGCGCTACGGGCTATACCAAGGATAATATTCCGGATAATCCGGACATTAATTTTACCACATGGAATTTCGATCTCAGTTACTCCTGGCAATTTGCTCCCGGTAGTTTTATTACGGCCCTGTATCGAAATCAACTTTTCAATTTCGACAATGCGGCAAAGGATACCTATTTCGAGACGATAGACACCCTTTTTAAACAACCCATTTCCAATACATTTTCTGTAAAGGTGCAGTACTTCCTGGATTACAACCAGATTCCTACCTTATTCAAAAAACGAAACAAGAATACGGGTAGAAACGAAATTTAAGTCTGCCATAACTACAATTTGCGTTCTGGTGAAAACCGAAACCGAAAAAATCTCGCATGTATCTATTTCTTTAATTTTGGATGCATGCGAGACCCTTTTCACAAAGCTAGAAACCCCTGGCCTGTTGTTATAAGGCACAACTCTTTTTGCACAACAAACCCATACAAAGGAATAGAGTAAGACTACTGGAGTAAATCACCGTCCGGCAGCCCTCCCCGAAAACATACATTTTTGGCACCTCCCAGATTTCTTTGAGGGTAAAGACGCTCATCCTCCCTATTTTTGAGACAGTTCTCTCTTAAACAAGTACTATGAAAAATATAATATTAATCCTCGCTCTTCTTTTCACGTCTATAGGCTTTTCACAAGATCATCAGCTAAAGATCAAAGGCCTGGTTACTGGTGGACAGTTTACTAATCTGGCCATGGATGAAGTTCATTTCGAACACTTCAGGGTAAACCCGCGCAGTGCACCAACCATTCGATATGAAATGATAAAGCGACACGACAACAACTCCGAACATTTGGAGAGTGCCGTTAAGAATGGAAAAGTATTCAACGAAGTCCAAATATGGGTAAAGCAAGCCGGAGGTAAAGTCTTAAAGTACAGACTAACCAACGTTTCCTTGTCCAATTATTCAGCCCATTTCGTTAAAGGCAAACCAGCGACCGAAAATTTCATACTGAATTTTCAAAACAGGGTTCTTATGAAATAAAAAAAGCCTTCGTACGAAGGCTTTTTTTATTGATTGATTCGAATCTATTTAATAAAAGGTGACCGAACCATCTTTGATATCATACATCCCGCCTACAATGGCGATCTCTCCATTCGTCTCCATCTCTGCCAGAATCTCACTTCTGTTGCGAATATCGGCCATGGTCATCTCTACATTGGTCTTTGCCACTTCGTTCACAAAGTCGATGTTGGCAGAAGTTCTCTCACTCTCATCGGAAGGCTCTTGAACCGCAGCAACAGCAGGCTCTAGCTTCTTGATCAAAGAAGTTAAGTTCCCCATACGGGCATGGTCGCAGGCACCTTTCACAGCTCCGCAACTTGTATGTCCTAGTACCAAGATCAACCTGGTTCCCGCCAATTTTGAGGCAAACTCCATACTACCTAATATATCTTCATTGACGAAATTCCCGGCAATACGAATACTGAAAATATCTCCGATTCCCTGATCGAAAACCAATTCGGCAGAGACCCTGGAATCTATACAGTGTAAGATAGTAGCGAATGGATATTGTCCACCAGCCGTATCGGCAATTTGCTCGTGCAAATTCCTATTCACCGGAGAACCTTTGACAAATCTATCGTTTCCACTCTTCAATGCTTCGAGTGCCGTTTGTGGCGTCATTGCCGACTGAGTTTCTTTAGTGTGTGCTTTCATAATTACGCGTTCATAAGGTTAGTATTGTTACTTCCTACCATCAACATAGAGGTGTCGATTAGCTTTAAAACTTCACTCGACTTTACTTGGTTACGAGATCTTTGCTTTTCTTCTCTTTCAAAACACAATAAATTTACATTATTTTTATGTACATAGCTAGTTAAGCTCTTCAATGCGTTTTCGTTATTCTCAAATGTGTAATCAATGGTTTTTGCACTGCTGGACGCTATATCCTGGGCAGGATCGAAAGTATCCTCAATTTTAAAGAGTTTCAGCGGCTTTCTGGACTGTTGCATCACTGTGCTAGCCACTTCGTTTTCTGTAACTGTTTTCAGATTGTTTAAAACTCCTACAGAAAGATTTTCTTTGATTTCCAGCACACTGGAGGGATGTGCAATAAGGACAGGACCCTGAAAATTTTTAAGAACAACCTCTGTAATTTGGTTTCCAATGAACCTATACATGTTTGGAGCTCGCTTACCAAGAACAATAAGGTCCGGTTCGCTGGATTTAATTTCAGACTTAATGGTTTTTTTTACATTTCCGGAAGCAATTGTATATCGTAATTTCACAGGGGTTCTCCGTTGAGTTCTGCTTACAATATTCTTGAGCTTTTCAACCGCTTTTTCCTCTTCAATAGACGTCCTGATCACGGCCATCTGATTTTCAGTACGAAATAAATCCATCTTCTTTTTTACATAAAAGAAGTTCACCGATGCTTCAAAGGTTTCAGCGAGATTAACAGTACTTTCTATAATGGTCTCTATGGGTTCCCAAATATTTAATAGGGCTAGTATTTGATTATCTTTTGTTTTCATAATGTTTATTTTTTTGGTCGTAAACTAAAAAATTCTATATAACTCGGTGGGTTTTCGACTATACCCCGTTCCGAAATGAGTTGAATATCTATATTCCTTTCTTTGGCCTTAAAGGCAAAGTCTTCCAATATTTCAATAATGTCATTGTCTAAATATCGGGTCTTACGAACATCCAATTCTAAATAGGTGTCCTTTGGCAGGCTATCCAGTTCCTTCAAAATGGCTCCTTTGTTGAAAAAAGTAACTTCTTCGGCAAGGGTCATCTTGATCTTATGTTTCCCATTACTTTTATCCTCAATATGCAGGAAGTGAGAGTTTTGATAGCTCTTTATTAAAATGACCACAATTCCAACCGCCAGACCCATTCCAATTCCAAAGAGCAGATCGGTAAAAATAATTCCGAGTACGGTTATAATGAATGGAACAAACTGTTTCCATCCCAATTGATACATTTTCTTGAACAACGTAGGTTTGGCTAATTTGTAGCCTACTATAAACAGAATGGCCGCCAAAACCGACAAGGGAATCATATTAATTATTTTAGGAATCAATATCACAGCACCTACTAGGAAAAAGCCATGTATAATCGCAGATGCTTTCGTTTTTCCTCCACTTTGTACATTGGCGGAACTTCGAACAATTACCTGCGTAATTGGCAAACCGCCTATCATCCCTGAAATGATATTTCCCGTACCCTGAGCCAAAAGTTCCCGGTTGGTTGGTGTCACCCTTTTCTGAGGGTCTAATTTATCCGTGGCTTCCACACATAAAAGTGTTTCCAAACTTGCCACCAGGGCAATGGTAAAAGCCGTTACCCAAATACCGCTATTGCCAATCATAGAAAAATTGGGTGCCGAAAACTGGCCTAGAAAAGAGTCAATTCCATCGGGTACAGGCACAGAAACCAAACGATCCTGGGCTAAGCTGAACGAACTATCCTTCGTAAGCAGGTAAAAGACAATACCCACAGCTACAGCCACAAGAGGACCTTGAACCAATTGGAAAAATTTCGCTTGCTTGCTCAATACACTGCTCCATAAAATTAGAATTCCGATACCCACAAATGCAATAATCGTAGCTCCATAATCGATGTTACCACTAATGATGGCATTGATTGTTTTCAATAATTCGGTAATCGTGTTTTCTCCATCGATTTGAAGAAAAGCGAAATCCCCTTCCGGGTTTTTATCGAGTCCAAAGAAATACGGAATCTGCTTTAGGATAATAATTATACCTATTCCGGTGAGCATGCCTTTGATGACCGATGAAGGGAAATAGTATCCAATAATTCCAAAGCGTAATACTCCAAAGATTATTTGAATGATTCCTCCCAAAACAACAGCGAGAAGGAAGTTTTCGAAACTTCCCAGCGTACTAATGGCAGCTAATACAATGGCAGCTAATCCAGCAGCGGGTCCGCTTACTCCAATTTGAGAACCACTCATGATTCCCACCACAATTCCGCCAACGATTCCCGCAATAAGTCCCGAGAATAAGGGTGCCCCACTAGCCAAAGCAATCCCTAAACACAAGGGCAATGCCACAAAAAATACTACGATACTAGCAGGAAGGTCACTTTTAATATTTTTAAACATAACAAATAGTTTTCTATCCGGTTTATTCGAACACCAGACAGGGTTAGTAAATTGATAAGGCTGAAAAACTAACTGTTCAGTTCTGGGGGAGGTAAGTGAATTTCAGAATGAATTTCCAATAGGGATTCTGAATAGTGAAAGGAATTTTTCTTCTCGGAAGCGTCAATAGAACCAAAAGTATTGAGCAGATCTTGGAAGTAAACTACTTTTTCTTCCAATTCCTTTTTACTTTCTTTTTTCTGTTCCTCCTCCGTGATATCCAATAATACAATAGCATCTTCATTCACCTCAATAAAAGGTATGACAGCGGGTACAAAAAGAGAGAGCACCACCAGCACCGTAAGGATACTATGAATTAGGTTGGTCTTCATAAGGGCGTGAAATTAATAAAAATAAATTATGATTACTATTAACTTTGTTTAAGCTTTTGTTAAAAATAAAAAACAAAGGCTCGAAAATCGAGCCTTTGAATATATGTTAAAATTACAACTTTTAGTCCTTAATAAACTTTTTGCTACCAAGAAGTTTAGTTCCTTCAAAGAACACAATATTATAAATCCCTTGAGCTAAGTTACTTACATCAACAGAGGTTTCTTCCGAGGTAAGAATTACTTCATTTAATACTCTCCCCTGCATATCTATGACGGAAACAGTATACCCTGTGGAATTCTGTCCTTTGATATTTAAATTATCCGAAGTGGGATTCGGGTAGATAGCAAAGGCATTGGTATCGAAATCTGAAGTAGATAGTAAAATAGGTAATTCAACCAGTTCACCACCTGCTTCCAGAGCAACCCACAGTCCAAAGGACGCTCCATCACTATTTACACTAGGATCAAGGAATCCGGAAGCCACTACCGTAATGGCGGCTCCATCTAATCCAAGAGAACTCAGCGGCGCCTGATATTCGGCTACGGTTACTGTCCCGGTCTCATCGGTTATCGTCAACTCGTAGTCTTCGGTAGGTAGCTCTAAATATCCTTGAAATTCGGTGTAAGAAATATCATCTACAATCGTTCCTGCTCCAATACCTGTCTCTAACACATCTACCGTAGGAGCATCTGTTGACCCGTGATGTACAAGAACATCTGTATTATCTCCTGACGTAGCGACTTCGCGACCCATGGGGTATACTTCTAAGCCGAACGGTGGAGCCGGGTCATATCCGGTTGGGCTTACAATACCATCGGCAACCACTATATACGTTTCGTTGGCTGCTAAGGATACTGGGAAACTCGCAATAGCATCCCCTACTCCGGTACTGTTGGGAGGAGCAACGGATATCACGGTTTCTACTCCGGAAGGAAAATCGATAAATGGAGTCGCCGTTCTGAACGCAAAGTTATCTACTGCGAGATCTGCTCCAATGTAAACATCCACTTCGGCTGCTGCAAGGTCTGCAGAATTGTGAATTACCTGTACTCTGGAAGTACTTGCTTCTAATTCTACCAGGTCTCCTCCTGCAGGAAGTGCAACCCATATTCCGAAAGAAGGTCCGTCACTATTCATACTTGGGTCTAAAAATCCTGAAGCAACTGCCACAAGTGCGGTTCCATTCAACCCCAGATCGGCGAGTGGCGCTTCATAGGCCGCGACTGTTACTGTACCGGTCCCATCTCGAACCTCTATGGAATAGTTGGCCGTTGGTAATTCCAAATAACCCTGAAATTCTGTGTAGGATATATCATCAACCAACGTGCCGGCTCCCACTCCTACCTCTACGATATCCACCGTTGGTGCATCTGTAGATCCGTGATGCACGAGCGCATCTACGTTATCAGGATCATTCGCCAACTCTTGTCCCATGGCATAGACTTCAAGGTTAAACGGAGGTGCCGGATCGTAACCCGTAGGACTTACGATTCCGTCCGCAACCACGACATAGGTTTCGTTAGCTGCTAAAGTAACCGGAAAATTAGCAATGGCATCACCTGAACTTGTACTATTGGACGGAGCGACCGCAATGTCCAATGCCGTGCCTGCAGGTAAGTCGATAAATGGAGTTGCTGTTCTGAAAGCGAAATCGTCTAAGGCCAGAGCATCATTAATATATACGTCAACCTCTGCCGCTGCCAGGTCCGCTGAATTATGAATGATCTGTGCCCTTGCATTCGAAGCTGGCAGTTCTACCATGGCCCCACCAGCTGGCAAAGCCACCCAAATTCCAAAAGGAGCTCCATCGCTATTCATGGAAGGATCTAGAAATCCGGAGGCTACTGCTGTAACACCATTTCCAGCTATTCCCAAATCGGCTATGGGTAATTCATAACCCGCAACCGAAACAGTTCCCGTTGCATCTCGAACTTCAATGGAATAGTTCAAGGAAGGAAGCTGAAGGTAATTTGTTCTGAATTCGGTGTAGGAAAGATCATTTGCAATGAGTCCAATCCCAATACCCGTCTCGAAAATGTCCACCGTTGGAGCATCCGTAGCTCCATGATGAACTAATACATCGGCATTATTTGGGTCTGACGAAGTCTCACGTGCACCCGCGTAGATCTCTAGACCAAAGGGTTGGGCCGGATCGTAACCGGAGGGACTCACAATACCATCCGCTACCACCGAATAGGTTTCATTTCTGGTTAGCGTAAGTGGAAATGCAGCGATGGCATCACCAACACCCGTGCTATTGCCAGGTGCAACAGAGATAGTGATCTCTACGCCCGCCGGAAGATCTAAATAGGGTGTGGCCGTTCTGAAGGCAAAGTCGTCTACTGCCAGGTCGCTTCCCAAATAAATATCTACTTCTGCAGCGGCTGCATCGGCAGAATTATGGATTACCTGAACACGTGCCGTTGAAGAAGGTAATTCTACTAAAGCTCCTCCTGTGGGCAGCGCCACCCAAATTCCAAAGGCTGGACCATCACTGTTCATGGAAGGATCCAGGAATCCTGAAGCCACTGCTACTAACGCTGCACCATCCAGCGCGAGGTCGGCGAGGGGTGCTTCGTAAGAAGCAACAGTCACTGTTCCCGTTTCGTCACGAATTTCGAGGGCATAATTTGCCGTAGGTAATTCCAAATATCCCTGGAATGTTCCATACGCCAGGTCATCAACAATAGTTCCAGCTCCGGCTTCCACTTCCACCACATCTACCGTAGGAGCATCTGTAGAACCATGATGAACCAAAACATCGGTATTGGTTGAAACATTAGCTGCTTCTCTGCCTAAGGGGTATATCTCAAGATTGAAGGCTGTAGGTGGATTGTATCCGGAGGGGCTTACAATTCCATCCGCCACTACCACATACGTTTCGCCACTTGTCAAGGTAAGTGGGAAGGTTGCAATGGCATCACCTACTCCCGTACTATTACCCGGGGCTACCGCGACGGAAATACCTACATCTGCAGGGAGGTCTATAAAGGGCGTAGCGGTCCTGAAAGCAAAATCGTCCAGGGCCAGAGCGCCGTCAACATAAATATCTACTTCGGAAGCGGCCGCATCTGCCGAATTGTGAATGATCTGGACACGGGCGGTTTGCGCTTGTGTCATTTGCCAACTTACCAAAATAAGTAAGGAAAGGATTAGTTTTCTCATAGGTTTTTTGTTTAAAGTTTAAATACATTTATTAAACAACACTACCTTACTTCTTTCCTACTCGAAAAATTTGATTTAATATTTTTTTAACGTTCATCCGTCCGAAGTGCCCCTAAAAAACAACGTCTCCCCAACTAGAAGACGTTATATTATTTTGACTGACTGTCCAGATGTAAGTGGATCTGTTCTATTGTTTCACTATTTTACCATTAAACACTTGTTTACCTTCGGCTTCAAGGGAAAAAAGATAAATTCCCGCAGTAATCTTTTTCATACCTATGTTTTCTCTTATTCTGGAATCCAGTATTTCTACTCCATCCTTTTGCAGAATCAACCTACCATTTAGGTCGAACAATTTAAAGCTCAGGTTGTCATATTGATCTGCTCTCACATATCCTTCAATAGTTACCATATCATGAACCGGATTGGGATATAACTCCCATTCATTTTGTGTAAGATGATCATTGACACCAAGAATAGAGTTTACCCCGGTAATCAAGCGAACCAGTTGCGGGTTCAGCGGCCTATTTGGTACATTGGTGACCGGAACAGCACTATTCACATAGATGGAGTCACCGGTTTGAGTGACCGCCACTCCGTTAGGCCTGGAAAAGGTAGCCACACTTACGTCGCCATCTGCATTACCCCTTTCCCCTGTACCGGCGATGGTAATTAGATTGGACGGATCGTCAATTCTAAGCGCATAGATTTTATTGGACCCATGACTGGCAATGAAAAGTGTCCTTGTGGGCTCATGATATTCTAAATGTCCGTTACTGGGACCAGAAGTAGTTCCCCCTGGAGTGGAGTTTAACACCGTAGTAGTTCCAGAGGGGTCGATCTTTATAATATTCCCATTCGAAAAATTGGACACATACAAATTATCATCCTCATCTATGGTGATCCCATTAGGACAGAAGAAGTCGGTTCCCGAGGCAAATTGGGTAGAGACCCCGGAAGGTGTAACTTTCCTGATCGTATTATTTCCGCAGTTGCATACATAAAAATCACCATTACTATCAAAGACCAACCCCACGGGATTTACAATCCCGGTGGACGTAACAAAGGTTCTGGTACCATTAACGATCTTATAGATGGAACTGGCGCCAATATCACTCTGGAACAAAATGTCTTCCGAGTCGAAGTCATTTCCGGAGGCTCCTACAAATCCCGTAGAGTAAAGGTTCAAATTGAGATCACTATCCAGTTCCCATATATCATTGGGTAGTCCATCCGGATCTGAGATATTGAGGAAATCTCCGAAGTCGGCGATGATCAAATTGCCCTGGTCGTCCAGGGAAAGTCCACCACTCCCTTTGAATTCGGGTGTCAAGGTGGTAACTTCTATCTGTGCATTTAACCCGAGGGTCAACATGACAATATATAATTGTGCTAATTTTTTCATGCGTTATATTTTTAGTAGTGAGAATATGAACCTATGCCATCGCACTGTCTAAAATCGCTTAAAGAAAAAGACCTTCGTTGTAAAAAAACGAACGATTAGAATCTATTCCAGGATCAATTGTTTTGACACAGACTTTCCTTCCGCATTAAGCCTCAGGAAGTAATTCCCGGAACTAAGGCCAGAAGTATCCCATTGAATTGTGCTCAACCCACTATTCAAATTACCTAAAGACATACGTGCCAGCGGTTGTCCTAAAATGGAAAGAACTTCGAGACTAACATGGGTCAACCCTACCTTTGCATCTATACTAATGTTGACCATTTCGCTTGCGGGATTTGGATATACACGAAGTGCATTTCCTGAAAGCTCAAAGTCTGAAATCGATAAGGGATCGTTCACAAAGCTTACCTGGTAAATACCACGACCATGAGTAGCTGCTCTCAGCTTTCTATTGGATGGAGAGACATTCAAGTCATAGATCATAACGGCTTCCGGCAATTGATCGCTAAAGACCTCCCAGCTTATCCCAGCATCATCCGAATAATAGACTCCCAGATCATTCCCTACATAGACATCGTCAGGATTCAAGGGGTCTACAACGATAGTGTTGGTAGGCACATCGGGTAATCCGGTATCTATGGCCGTCCAACTATTTCCTGTATCTGTGGACTTGTACACATGATTGGATCCAAATCCAGAAAATGTTACATAGACCACTGAATCGTCTGTAGGATCAAACTCAATGTCTTTACAAACTCGATTGGGTAAACTGCTGCTTACTTCTGTAAAATTGACTCCTCCATTGGTAGATCTGAATATTTTAGGTGTCCCGGTCCCGAAAAAAGGATCCGGTGCCGTGGCTACCAACAATAGATCCGGATCTGTTGCGGAAACCGCGATCTTCACAATTAAGTTTGTACCATCCACTACCTGAGCGGACGTGGCATCCCAAACCGAGCTTCCTCCAACTACATTCTTATACAGAAAACTGGCTCCGGCGTACATAATATCATTGTTGGAAGGAGCAATAACATAGGGTGCGGAAAATGCGACCGGTTCGGATCCTATGATAGGCTGGGCATTAAAAAAATTATCCCCTCCGTTAACCGATTTTCTTATGGCCAGAAACTGGGAAGAACCAAATACTATTTCATCATTATCCGGTCTTACGGCTGCAGACATTCCGTCACCTCCTAAGATTCGAAACCAGGATGGATTCCCTTTATACAAATAGCTGGCATTGTCCTGAGTTCCTCCAATTAGGAAATCTCCCCGCGAGCTGGAACTACCCATATCCGCATAAAATTGGGTCGTTTGTAGTCCTCCGTTATGGGTTACAAAAGTCTCACCTCCGTCTTCGGATGAAAAAACACCTCCATCGGTAGCAAAGAATACCTTATTGGCCACCAGCGGATGATAATAAACCGCATGTATATCTGAATGCACATAATTGGGTCCACCTTCTGGGAAATCCACGGAAACTTCTCCAATGGTCCAGGAGTTGGCAGATTTCAATGCAAAGTTGGCCCCAGAATCGGTGGACTTCCATGCAGAAATTCCAACAGCCATTACTTCTGTTGGATTGGAGGGGTTGACAGCCACATCATGAGAATACCACCCCTGAAATTGGGCAATATTCTGGTCGTTGATCCTGGCCCAGGTGGCTCCGGCATCGGTCGATCTGAATATCCCTCCAGTCGTAGTACCTGTAGCAAACCCTTCCTGAATAGAGGCATATATGGTGTTGGAATCGTTGGGATCAATTTCCAATTCGGCCTTCCCGGTCCAAACTGTGAGGAGTCCTGCATCCAATAATTCATTGAAGGTATCACCTCCGTCTGTAGACTTAAAAATACCTACTCCAGCACCTGTTCCACTGAAATCTAAATTTCCCACGGAAACGTACAATACGTCGCCGTTATTGGAATCTATTTCAATGTCTCGAGCGTTTATGATCGCCAATACATTACTCCATGTGTTTCCTCCGTCCTGGCTTCTGAATACCCCATCTGTAGCGGCAGCAAACACCTCCTGAGAATTTTGCGGATTGATCTCTATGTCATGTACTCCCTTGATCTGGCTCATATCAAAGGATAAGGATTGTGTCCAGGTAGTACCCCCGTCTATCGTCTTTAATATTCCAATTCCATACGTTCCTCGTGTAACCCTGTTAATCGTTCCAGGTTCGGCAATATTGAATCCATAGGTCTCTCCGGTACCTATGAACATGATGTCAGGATCATTTTGATCAATCACCACCGCAGCGACCCCAAGTACTGGGAAACCGGTAGGTATGTTTTCCCAGGCAAATTGGCCCACACCCTGTGTGGTAGTCTTCCATAATCCTCCACTGGCAGAGCCTGCAAAGATGATATCAGGATCTGTGGGGTGAAAAGCCAGGGCCAGCATTCTGCCTCCAATATTCTCAGGACCCATACTTTCCCATTCGCCAACTGCAGAATGGGATCGTTGGGCCTGTTGTTGTTTCTTTAGCTGAAAGGCCTCCATGAACTTTGAAGTGGGAATTTTATCATGGGGATACGACCTTTCAAATCCCCAGGCTTGCAGGCTTCTTACTGCACCCGAGGTAGGAATTGGTTCCTGTTGTACAACAATTGAATCTTCTTCTGTTTCGTTCTGAATATATATTAGAATTCCTAAACTGAACAATACGATGACCAAGGCGGTCTTTTTAAGGTAGTTTGTTTTCATAACTCTTTTTTTATTGGTTCGTTGCATTGAGCTAAGTCACTGAAAATGAAGCATTCTATTACTAAAAATAGTACTTGTCATTCCGGCAAACCAGTGATAGTACTCGTCTTTCTTAAATTTCGAAGTCGATATTTATAAATGTCGACTATAACCGATTCTTGTAAGTTCCCAGACCCGATAATCTTTCCTAGTTTTATTTCGAGATGGCTTTCAATATTAGACAACTGTTGCTCAACTTCTTTGTTAAAAGTTGCGTATTTGTTCGCCTAAACCTCATCCGAACAAAAAAATCATAAAACCGAGAAAATTAGGTATACATAATGACCGATTTCAAAAATGAAATAGTACGATTTAATGAACCTAAAGGGAGAGAGTTTTTTCCTGATACCTTTTCCAATGAGATTTATTTCTCTCACGTAAAAGATTTTCACGTTTTTAAATATACCTCCAATTTTTCGATCAAATATGTTATCAAAGGGTATGAAAATTACAAAGTGGGAGGCAGAAATTTCACCATAAAGGATCGACAGTATTTGTTGGTGAATGATCAGCAGGAGGTTTGGTGTAAACAGGCCGAAGCCAAGGCCATTTCGATCTTTCTGAATAAGGAGGTTGTGTGTAACGTCCTTGATACGATGCTCTATTCCAGTGAACAACTTCTTGAAAACCCCTTCGCTCGTGAGAAAAAAGAGATCAATTTCTTTGAAAACCTTTACTCAAATCAGGATGCATTGG
Source organism: Bacteroidota bacterium (assembly GCA_038529705.1). Lineage (GTDB taxonomy): Bacteria > Bacteroidota > Bacteroidia > Flavobacteriales > Flavobacteriaceae > Aureisphaera. The sequence continues at coordinate 2,709 of JBCBDM010000035.1, read as the reverse complement.
GCGAGTTTTTGACGTATTTCGAATGTGTCCAGGCCCGGCAAAAGAACTTTAATATCAATGAGGAGCTCTTTTATGTTTTGGCAGAGCGTTTGCTATGGGCTCAAATTGAGGTCCGGAAATCTATCGACCAATTGGATTCGGTCAAATATAGTACACGAAGCGAATTGTACAGAAGGGCTACTATAGCTAGAAATTATATTGAAGACCATATCTACGACTCCTTTAATTTGGATATCCTATCTAGATTTTCTGGGTTGTCCAAATATCATTTATTGAGAACTTTCAAGGCCATTTACCACACCACACCGTACAACTATTATCTTCGATTGAAAGTGAAGCGATCCGAAGCTATGTTGAGAGATAGTTCACTCTCGATAACGCATATAGCTGAGATTTCAGGCTTCAATGATATACATAGTTACAGCAAAAGATTTAAAGCTCTTAATGGGCTCACCCCAACAGCCTTCAGAAAGAGTTCGCTATAGATTGTCCCGCGGTTAAACCAGGATCAGTGTTTTACCACAAGCTTTCCACTACAAAGGGGATCACTCTCTTTAGAAGAGAGGCTGTAGAAATAGATCCCATCTGGCCAGTTTTTGGTGTACACAGGTATAGAACTATCTGTTCCCGTGAATGACAAAGACGTTTTTTTCACCAAATGTCCTTTCGAATCGAAAACTGAAAGTATGTACGTCCGCCCATGCTCTGCTACCATTGGGCAATAGATCTTAAATTGGGTGTCTGCTGGATTGGGAATGGCCACCGAATCCTTACGTATTTCAAAAGTAATCATGCCCAATGCATCTTCAGAAAAAAACAAAATATCATCTGTCTCTTGAAAGTTACCAAAATATAAGTCTGTATAGGAATCATTATTGTAATCTGCCGCATGCAATGCAATACCATTATTAAGACTGAAAGTCTCAAAGACCGCATTTGTGCTTTCCACGAAAACTCCTGTTCCGTCATTCTCAAAAGAGTGATATCCGCTTACCGGATTCTGAAAATCGGTGGTGATGAGGTCCAGGTCGTTATCCATATCGTAGTCTAAAAAGACCGCATCCAGGGTATTTTCAACATATACAGGCAAATGGGTTTGTGTAACGTCTGTAAAGAATCCCGTGCCGTCGTTAATATACAGTCTATTCTGAAGATTGGCCGTCCCTGTAAAATTGACGGTGGAAACAAAGATATCTGGATGGGTATCTCCATTCACATCCCCCAAGGTGATTTTTCGTGTTTCGAGGGTTAAACCCGTGGTTGGGAGTCGGTCATTGGCTTCCGTGAAGAATCCGTTGGTATTGATCAATACATTGTTGGAGCCCGAATCGATCCCCTCTACAAAGTCCATATCCCCATCATTGTCTATATCGATGAGCTTCAGATCTTGAGTGCCTTCGGTGTTCACGGGCCACCGATTATTCTCTTTTGTGAAGGTAAGATCCTGATTATTAATGTACACGTCATTCTGCCCCGTATTCCCAATGACAATATCAGGGTAATTGTCATTATTTAGATCCATTATAGCCACAGCATTACCCGCGGAAGCAGGAAATTCGTACGCTATAAAGGTGAAGGATCCGTTTCCGTCGTTTACTAATAACTCGTGAAATTGAGTGTCCTCACTCACAAAGATCACATCCGGATCATTGTCCAGGTCGAAATCGGCAAAAGCAATATCCTCGCTATCTTCTCCAGGAAAGCCATCCACAACGTTCTTTTCCGGAAATAAACGGGATGGGTCCTCCGAAAATACACCGGTTCCATCGTTGAAGAAGAGTAGATTGCGTCTGTATTCTCCGGCAATCACGATGTCCAAATCGCCATCATTGTCCACATCGGTTGTTTCCACATCCATGGAATTGATGGAAGTAGCCGAAATAGGAATATTCCCATTGGCCGGGACGAAATAGGGAGATTGAGCCATCAGAGCCTCGAAAAATAAGAAGCCGGCTATTAGTATACAGTTAGATAGGAAGTTCATGGCACTTTTATTTAGTTGTTGGATACGCATCCATGGTTCGATTGTTCCGTCTTAATTTTTCAATATAGCTTTTGCTTAGGAAAACCACTTGTAAAAAAACGAACAAAGCGGTGTACTTCAGTAAATTAAGTAACCGAAGTTGTTCCGGCAATATTTTCACATTTTTTTTAGATTCTCAAATCCGAGTATCTGTATCTTTAACCCACAAATTTGATATGATGAAATACTTATTCCTCTCGGCCATAGCGGCCCTTACCTTTTCTTGTAACACTGCCCAAAACAGGGCAACCAAGAAAATGTCCCGTACGGACTATATGAATACCATTACTGCCGAAGATCTAAGCACCCACTTGTACCAATTTGCCAGTGACAAGATGGAAGGGCGAATGACAGGTGAACCCGGACAGAAAATGGCAGCGGAATATCTCAAATCTTTTTACGAAGCGCAGGGAATAGCAGCCCCGAAAAAGGATGGAAACTATTTTCAGAATATTCCGGCGGAGTATTTCAATAGAATGAAGGAGCCTAAATCTTCAGAAAATGTAGTGGCTTTTATCGAGGGTAACGAAAAACCTGAAGAAGTGATCGTATTATCCGCTCACTACGACCATGTAGGAATGGAAGATGATGGAGAGGTATATAATGGCGCAGATGATGACGGCAGTGGAACTGTAGGTATGCTTGAGATCGCAGAGGCCTTTCAAAAGGCGGTAAAGAATGGCAAT
>JBCBDM010000034.1:0-23492 GCA_038529705.1 Bacteroidota bacterium | reverse complement strand
CATCCCCCCAATAGCTCCAGGAGGAGCACCAATAAAAAGGCGCCTACATTAAGGAGTAGGGTATGATAGATAGACTTTTTAATCATGAATTCTTTCATTTTGCGCCTATAAATATACCTATCTATAGGTCATGTTGCGATTATTCCTTACGAATGCCATATATCAATGATGAAATCATTTTATCATTTTATTCCCGCTTTTATCCTATTCACGGAAGGAAGCAGCATTTGTGCTCTATTTTTATAAGGCAATTACAAATTATTGGTTACCTAACATTTAGTACTGAAAAAATGATAAACAACATCACCCACGGTCTGCTATTCCTTCTTCTTATAGGAGCAAATAGTGCTTTTACACAGGAAAATAGCCTAAAAGATATGACATCCATCGAAGTAGGGTCTTCCTTAGTATCCCCCCAAATTCGGGTCGTCCCCATAGAAGACACCCAAACAGAACGAAACTACGAACTGTATATAGAGTTGCCGGAAGACTATGCGGAGAACCCCACTAAAACCTATCCTGTTCTGTATTATACAGATGCTATGTGGCATCTCGAAATGCTTTCCGGATCTTCAGAGTTTATGCTGGAAGACCTTATTCTAGTGGGAATTTCCTGGCAGAAGGGCATTTCAAGTGATTTAATGGAACAATATGGGGCGCACGCCAGCCGGTTTACGGATTATTCATTCTGGAAAAAGTCAAATCCAAATCATCCATTGCTCAAATTTGGTCAGGCCGAAAATCATTTGGAATTTATTCGTAAGGATGTGATGACCTATGTGGATAGCAACTATCGCACGGATCCGAACAGTCGTTCGTATTTCGGTTACTCGCTAAGCGGTGCATTTGGGGCATATATATTACTAACCCAGCCCGATACTTTTAATAATTACATTTTGGGAAGTCCATTAAGTAAAGGCCTGGTTCCATATCTTTCTGAGATCAGTACCGAATTAGGAACTGTGGAGTCCAATAAGAAGAATAGGTGGCATGCTAACGTATTTATCGCCTACGGCACCTTAGAAAAAGATAAGGACGAACCTATCGACGAATATCTTAGCTTGTTCGATACTAGAAAAAATGTAAGGTTATCTGTTCAGAACAAAACCATGGAAGGCGATCACCAAACCGCGTTTCCAAGGGTGGCTGTGGAAAGTGTTGCTTGGTTAGCATCTACGATGAATCACGTTTCAACAACTAGTGAGGAGCTCTCTTTCTGGGATATTCCGAATCTCAATAAGGCCTATGTGAGTACAACCCCGGAGGACCGAAAAGACGGAATATCCGTAGACACTTTAGCGGTGAGTAGCGAGAACCAAAAGGCAATTAAAAAGGTGTCCCAGGAGATCTTTGAGGGTACCTATGGTAATTACGATGCGCTACTTATTTCGCATAAGAATAAATTGGTGTATGAATCCTATTACAAAAAAGGTCGTGTCAATGTGCCTCACGGACAAGCCTCGGCCGTAAAAGGGTATACCAGTTTGATCTTGGGCAGGGCCATTGAAATGGGCTATCTAAGCATGGATGACCTCGACAAACCGTTGATCCATTTCCTAAAAGATTTGGATCCTTCAAAATTTGTGCCCGGGGCAGAGAAAATCACTCTTCACAAAGCCTTGACCATGCAGGGGGGATTGACGATCGACCGGGAACAATGGAAAGAAATGGAGAACGATTCTGTTCGTTTGAAAGGGCAGGGACTGGTACAGACCTTATTGGAATCGACCCAACCCATTACCGATGCCTCTCAAACCTATTTGTATGGAAATTTTAATCCCATGATGGTGATGACGGTGGTGGACGCCGTGGTGCCAGGAACGGCAGAGGATTTTATTAGAACGGAAGTCCTGGATAAATTGGGTATTACCCACTATGAGTGGGGAACACACGTAAGTGGGTTACCGCAAGCCGGTTGGGAAGCTAGTATCATGTCTAGAGACATGTTGAAATGGGGCTATTTGGTGCAAAACAAGGGGAAGTTGAATGGGAAGCAGTTTATTTCTGAAGCCTTTCTGGAAAAAGCGACTAGTGGTATCGTACGGCCGGCTATCGATTGGATGCCCAGGAACTATTTGTATGGCTATTTTTGGTACTACACACCGGTGAAAGTTGGTAACAAAAGCTATGATATGACCTTGGCTTGGGGCGGGGGAGGCCAGCGGGTGATGGTGGTAGAAGAATTGGACCTCACCATAGTGATCTCCGGTCACGACCGGGAGGACGATAAGATCATGCAACCCATTTTTGAAACGGTGGTGCCGGCTTTTGCGAATCAATAATTTGTATTAAAAAGACCATCTATTGGAAAACCCGACTTTTTGTTGGGTTTTTTTATTGCCAAAAGTTTCTTTAAATAGGTAATGGAATACTCTTTGCCCGAGGCGACCTAGTCACTGAGACGCTTCATTGAGCTTGTTGAAATGTTGTCGAAGTGAGGAGGGTTGGGGAGTGTGCGGAATGGCATTTCTGTAAATGTTGACATTTTTGTTAAAATAAAGTTCTAATGACTACGTCTTTAGGGTCAAAATAACTTATTTTAGTCTCTGAAGTATTTCTCCCCTGAAATTTAATTAAACGAGTACAAGGAGCTAGTCTCCTTATATTTTTATTTGCAAATGTTAATGCTAAACGAGTATACTGATAATGAATTATTAAATCTAAGAATTAAGTTAGATTCTGAATTTAAAAAACGGGGAATAAAGTTTTCTGTTGGTGAAATGGGTGAAAATATTGCTGTCGACTACTTTAATAAAACTCCAGGTCTACCAAATTTACAAAAGGCTCCAACTGGAGTTAAGAATGTTGATGCACTTTCGAGAGATGGTCACAGATATTCTGTAAAAACTGTTCAAAACGGAAAGAAGACAGGAACTATTTATCCAGACAAGAATAAAGAACAGCAGCTTTTTGAATATATTCTAGTAGTTCAAATCGATGCTAATTATGAACTGAAGGCATTGCATCGTTTTTCATGGGAACAGTTTACGAAGGAGAGAGCATGGGACAAAAGAATGAATGCGTGGTATATACCAGTTAGTAAAAATAGGTTGGCGAACGCTGAAGAGATTTACTCAAGAAAATGAACAAACACACTGAAATAAGAACAATTGATCTTTTCTGCGGAGCAGGTGGAAGTAGCTATGGCGCCCAAAAAGCGGGTGCTAAAATAGTTGCAGGGTTCGATATTTGGAACACCGCAATTAAAACTTATGAAAAAAATTTCCCTGATGCTATTACATTTGAAGGAGATTTACGGGAATTTACTCCTGATACAATCAAATCGACAATTGGAAATATCGACCTTATTCTGGCCTCTCCTGAATGTACTAACCATTCATTGGCGAAAGGATCGGCCGAACGTTGTGAAGAAAGTAAAAGAACTGCTTTTGAAGTAATTAGGTACGCCAAATCTTTCAAGCCAAAATGGATTGTGATTGAAAATGTTGTTGAAATGGCATCATGGAGCGAACATCCTAAATTACTGGAGGAACTTTGGAAGCTTAATTATTTTGTCAAAGAAATGAGATTGAATTCCTCTGATTTTGGTGTCCCTCAGGCTAGAAAGAGGTTATTTCTTGTTTGCTCTAAAGCAGAAGATTACAAGGTGCCTATTGGAATCGAAGGAAATAAAGTTCCTGTTTCCGATGTAATTGATTGGTCAAATCGATATAAATTCACTCCCCTTAGAAAAGAGAATCGGGCTTCTAATACTTTAAAAAGAGCGGAAAACGCAATAAATACTTTAGGCAAGAAAACCCCATTTCTTTTGGTTTATTATGGTACTGGTGGAGGATGGCAAAGTATAGACAAGCCATTAAGAACAATTACAACATTGGATCGGTTTGCCTTAGTTATACCAAATAAGAGACATGGCCATGTCATGCGTATGTTACAGCCTGAAGAACTAAAGCTAGCAATGGGATTTGGAAAAGATTTTACGTTAGAAGCGGTAAAAACTAGACGTGAGAAAATCAAGTTGATGGGAAATGGTGTATGTCCGCCAGTCATGAAGTCAATAGTCGAGAGCTTAATCAAAAATTGATTTTTTATAAATGAAAGAGAGATTAGTACTAAAATTTGATCCAGCAACTATAGAGCACCTTGGAATTTCATTGTATTCTAAACTACCAAGTGTTCTATCTGAACTTGTATCCAATTCATGGGATGCTGATGCAAACAATGTAACTATTGAATTCATCGATAACGTTGGCAAAAAGGAGATTGTCTATCATGATGATGGTTCAGGAATGTCATACGATGAACTGAATGATAAATACTTAGTAATTGGTAGAAACAGGAGGTTGACAGAATCTAAACAACATAGTCCTGGAGGCAGGAAAGTTATTGGTAAAAAAGGATTAGGTAAGCTTTCAGTGTTTGGAATTTGTGATGAAATAGAGGTGATCTCGATAAAGGATGGACTAAAGAATCATTTCAAAATGAACCTGCTGGAAATAAAAGCTAGTAAGAAGGAAACCTCATATTCTCCAGAAATCATATCTGAAGACGAAAAATCAGATAAAGACAATTGTACCAGATTAATTTTAAGAAAAGTAAGAAGGAAGTCTGGGTTTGACCTTGACAAAATCGCCTTAAGTCTTTCGAAAAAGTTCTTGATTTTTGATAAGATGAAAGTGGTTTTGAAATTGAATGGAGCGAGTGAAACGCCTGTGACAAATGAGTTAAAATATTCGGATTTAAATGAAGAGTTTAGTTGGAGCTTCCCCGATAAAAAATATGATGAAGAATATGAATTTTGGAATAGTGTTAATGGTAAGGTAATTACATTAAAGACCCCAGTAAAGGATACAGAAATGCGAGGAATTTATCTGACCTCTAGGGGAAAGATTGTGAATATAGCAAGCTTTTATGGAGCACGAGATAATGACCAATTTCACAATTACGTCACTGGTTACTTAGAGGTTGATTTCATTGACGAATTCAATGATGATGTAATTTCAACAGATAGACATTCTCTTAATTGGGAACACGAGGAAACTAAGAAACTTCAAGCTTATTTGCACAAAATAATTAGAAAGATAGGAACTGAGTGGAAGAATAAGCGAAGTAATGTAAAAAAAGAAAAAATAAAAGCTGAAAATAAACTTGACATTACGGAGTGGCAAGATAAACTTCCAACATACGAAAGGGACCTGAGTAGCAAAATTATAGACCCTATTTTAGAGAATTCAAATATAGATGTGGATGAATCTACCGAAATAATAGGTAATGTCATTGGAAAGTTTGAAAATAAAACATTCAAAGAATATGCCTCCAAAATTGCTGATATATCGAGACCTGAAGATATTCCAGATTTACTAAGATTAATGGAAGATTGGAAAGCAATCGAAGCTAGGCAGTTCAAAGATTTAGCGCATTCAAGGATTGAGGTGATTAAACAATTTGAAACTTATATCAATACAAATACTAATGAAGTTCCAACTTTGCATAATTTCCTTAAGAAGTTTTCTTGGCTATTAGACCCTAGAATTTTGGAGTTTAGGGATGAAGTAACATATAGCACTCTTTTAAAGGAGACATATCCTGATGATGATTTAGATGAGGCGAATAGAAGAATTGACTTTTTATGTAGTAACGCATTGGGAGAAATACTTTATGTAATTGAAATAAAGCGTAGTCTTTACAAAGTGGACGAAAAAGCTTTAGAACAGGCGTATGAATATGGTTCCTTCCTTCAGGATAGATATTCCTCTCAATCTGGCTTTTCAAAGGTAGTTGTTTATGTAGTTGGAGGAGAAAGGTCTGAAGATAGAAAGTTTAAGTCTAAAGAAGCAACATATATTCAGTCGGGTGAAGTTTTTGTCAAAACCTATAGGGAATTACTGGAACAGTCAAAGGAGTATCACAAAGAATTCATTGACGCATATAATGAATATAATTGATTCCATATTCTAGATTTAGCTTTAGACCTAACCTCATAAAATTTTGGTCAAAACGAACCAACCACACCTGTGTTGCTGAGGAGAACTTGGTTTAATGGCCAGTCGTCCAAATATGGTAACAATGCAATCTTTCATACGACTCATTATAATATGAACGAATACTCTAACCGTTATCGAAATATGGACGTTCGGGGTCTTGTGGCAGTCCTTGAGAATAGGGGAGGCTATACGCCGGAGGTCTATATGTTATGTGAGGTGTTATTAAAAGCCAGAAAGGTTCAAAAGGAAGTAAAGAAGGAATATGCACGGGAGTTTCACAAGGAACGTTTTCTAGCGTATTTTCGTGTTGATGGACATTGGACAGAGACAGAGATCGATCTGAGTAGTTACTTTTTAACAGAAAAAGAAATGAAGGCCTGTTTTATAGAAGCTAAGAATGAATATAAGACGGACAGAGAAGGAAGAACTCATTCTTTACCCATGGGGTAAAATCCTTTAAACTAAATCTTTAGTTTTATCAATTTTATTTGCGACTCTTTCTAATAATATATATAGGAACCAGGAGGCAGGAAGCGGGATGCCGAGAGCCGGAAGGAAGAGTCGGGAATCAGGAGGCTAGACTCAGGAATCAAGAGTCAGGAACCAGGAAGCGCGAAGATATGCGAAGATGGAAGTTATGTAATTCCAAATCAACGATTCCGCGCATCAACAAATCAACGATTCCGTGAATCCACATTTTCTAATGGCTGAGATTCTCGTATTTGAAGATTTCCGGACGTAGATTCGAGATATGACAATTTCTCAGAACCAATTCCACGCATCAACAAATCAACGATTCCGCGAATCCACATTTTCTAATGGCTGAGAAATGCGAAGCATTCACGAACACCTCTAAAACAATAGTAACGGCGTGAGTAATTGCGTATTTGAAAATTCCCTGGCATTGATATGGAATATGAAAATTTTCAGGAGTATTAGAATCCATAATTAAACGATTCCACGAATCAACGTATCAATGATTGATTCAGACAGAATGATTTTCTTTTACATAATTCTGGACGTTATATAACTAGAGTCATATAACTGAATTATGTAAAGTAGCGTGGCTACACGAAAATCATGAATATAGCCGAATTTTAATCACGCACTATATTTGTACTATAATTTATATTATGTAAAATAGAAATTATAGAAACTCCTCTATCCCAGCCATTCTGCTTTGACATTTATATCGTAACTTCATACCAGCTCAATAGCCACACATGTATAAATCCCTCAAAGAATACGGCAAGCAAGTCATACGGTCCATGATCTTTTGGACCATCGCCCTGGTGCTGTATTCCATATTTCGGTTTTATGGACTACGGGAATTCCACGGTATTGTGGTTAATACGGACTTCCAGGAAATCCTTAGAATGCCAAATATCCTTCGGTTATTTGCACTTTCCGGCCTGCTCATGGGGTTCTTATTTGCCCATATAGAGTTCTTTTTCGAGAAATACGCTTCTAAGAGACTTGCTATTGGAGCCCTTATATTGCTTAAAACGTTACTCTATCTGTTTACCATCATCCTGGTCTCTTCCCTGGTACGTTCGCTCATCTCCCTGAAATTCGAAATCGATGTGGAGGCCGCAGGCCCCCTATGGGAAGACGAAATTTTTATATCTACCCTTTTGTACGTTCTGTTGGTTTCTGTGGTATTCTCCTTTATTAAAATTGCCAATGAAAAGTTTGGGAAAGGTGTTTTCCTCAAAATGCTCCTGGGACGCTATAAAAAACCCCAGGAAGAGAAACGTATTTTTATGTTCCTGGATTTGCAATCTTCTACTGCCATAGCGGAAAAACTGGGTCATTTAAAATATAGTCAGTTGATACAAGATTGCTTTTACGATCTCAATGAAATTGTTCCCAAATACGCCGCAGAGATCTATCAGTATGTAGGAGACGAAGCGGTCCTAAGCTGGCCCTACAAAAAAGGCCTGGCCAACAATAATTGCGTACAAATGTATTTTGAGTTCACGGCATTTTTAGCTTCTAAATCGGAGTACTACCTCGAAAAATACGGCCTCACCCCCCTATTCAAAGCGGGTTTACACGGAGGAAACTTGATGGTGGCCGAAGTGGGTGTGGTAAAAAAAGAGTTGGCCTTTCACGGGGATGTAATCAATACCTCGGCACGTATTCAGGCGGAATGCAATACGTATAAGGTGCCCATATTGATTTCGGAAAGCCTGAAAAATCAGCTGAGTATACAAGATAGTTTTGTCGCCAAGCATATGGGCAATGTGCTGTTAAAAGGCAAAGAAAACAAGGTCAATATCTATACGCTCATTCATTCCTAATACCGTCTCCCTACCAACATCCAGATCACCTTATTCTCATCATTCTCCCAGTTTCCCAGATCGTTGTTCTCGTAGATCACTCTAAAGCCAGCATCTTTCAATTCTTCTTTTACATAGCCCGGACTCAAACTGTGTGCCTTGGTTTGGGCGTCTCTGGAGCCGCCCTCGACTCTGGATTTTAATTTTTCTATGATCACGATCTTGCCATGGGGCTTTAAAGCCGAATAGACATGGTCCAACACAGTCCGGTATTCCCGGATCTCATGATAGGTATCCATGATGATCACCACATCCAGGGTATTTGATGGCAATTTCGGATCGTCATAATCGCCCAAAATGACCTCCACATTGTTTAGCTTTCGTTCTTGGAGGTGCTCCTCCAGCGCTTCCAACCGATCTTCGTCTATATCTTCTGCGTAGACCCGGCCGCCTTCCCCTACTCGCTTCGCCAAATGAATGCTTAAGTACCCCTCATGACACCCAATATCGGCTACATAACTTCCCGCTTCGATCCCCGCCTGGTCGAATATAAAACTTACATCCATCCAGGTATCCCGGTCTTCCCAGTCCTCTTCGGAGTATTGGGAGAATGTAATTGAAGAAATCGATAAGCTTACCACCAATATCAGCTGCCTTGTAAAGATACTCATTACCGTTTATTTGACCTTATATCCATCAATTTACAAGCAACGAGAAATAATCAGTATCCCAATTAACCAATATTTAACAACTTCATAACCAGTGGTTTTCTTAAGTGTAAGAATGGTTACTCTAGATTCTTTAGTTTTTGTTTTACGGTATTGCTTAATGTGCCTTTGGGATCGATCTCCAATACTTTTTGGTAGCATGCTATCGCCTTTTCCCTATTCTCAATACCCTCATAGGCATTGCCCAAGCTATACCAGTCCCCAATGGAATCCGGATATAATTCGACCAACAAGTCTAACACAAAGATTCCTCCTTCGGTATTTCCGCCCATCAAGAGTCGGTTGCCAGCCTTGCTAAAATCCTCCTGGAAGTTGTAATACACATATCTCGGGTCTTTCGCGATTTGGGTGGCATCGATCTTCACCTGCTCATACTTTTGGTTGACGAACAGATCGGTTAAATGCTGCATAGGATCCAGGATAAATCCATCGTCGGTATAGTTTAATGCGGCCGCTAAGGTAGGATCCTGATTGGTAAAATAGTCGGTACTCGTCATAGACACTGCAATATGGGGTGCCATCCATTCGCCGTTTTCCCAGGGTGCCTTGTCCTGCCACCAGGCCCAGGACAAATAGGTGTTCAGCTTGGAGTTGGGCAAGGTAACCCTGCGTGCGTCTCCATAGAAATTGATGTTCTCCGAAGTAGCCTCTCCTACAAAAATGACATTGGTGTAATTATCCAGGCGATTTACCAGATTCTGACAGGCAGAAAAGGTATTCCGACCGGTGATCACAAAAAACTTACCTCGCTGATTGATCTTCTTGGTTTCTATTACGCCGGTGATAAGGGGTTTGTTTAGGAAGTTATTACCGCCACCATTGAGTCTCACATCATAAATCAGTTTTTCCACCTCATGCGTGTCTATAAATTCGAATAGGCGCTTATAAAATTCGGCTAAAGTCTCATCCTCCTGGTTGCGTACCTTACTTTGTCTGGCATAGACCGTTTTTTCATCCTCCAAATACTCGAAATAAAAGATCTTGTCTTGTAGATGTTTTAAGTACAAAGGCGTTTTGCTTTGATCTCTTCCACTTACCCACGTATCGTTCGGTACCACCCATCCGTAGTCCCTTGAAATATCTTTATAGGCCACCGATGCTATTTCCTGTGTAAATTGCCTTCCCTCCTTCTCCAAAGTTAAGGTCACAGTGGTCTTGAATTTGGGCATTACCCTTTGTGCATGCAATACACTGGGTGCCGTGGCGAATTTGATTCCGTAGGCTTTGAAATATTGATCGTTTTCCACAGGAACAACGGGTCGAATCATTTCAAAGACTTTTTCAATGGGAACCCCCTCTATTTCCAAGACCTTGGCTCCTACTGTATTTTCATAAGTTTTGTGGGCTCCTTCTATAAAGACTCCATCGGTAAACCAATACAAATTGATAGGTAATACATGATCTTTGGCCAACGTACTAAAAGGGAGCTGTGTATGTCCGTACTCAAAGAGGGAAACAATACGGGCAAAGGCAACCGGCAATTCCTGTGGCTCCAGCGACGGAATTTCAGCATATAATTTTTCGACTTCTGCGTCGAAATCGCTTGCAGTCACCTTATCGAATAAAAAGGGATAATCTTTATGGACGGTAGATTGGAGAAATCGCAAGTCTTCCTGCCATTGAGAGGCGGTCATACTTTCCTGTGCAGTCGCGCTAAAAAGAAAGTTGATAAAAAGGATAATGACAAAGGCAAAACGAAGTTTCATGAGGTTGGTTTTAGGTTCAATTAATAGACAATCTGCGAGCCGATTTGTTACAGATAACCCGATCCTATTTTGTATGGTGCATGTTACCTACTGAAGGTCTGAAATATAACCGTCGTATTTGATGGAATTTCGCTGGGAGCTGCTCACATATACATCGGCACTGTTGTTGGCCTGAATAGTTATAGCAACGTCCAACCGCTCCCCGCGGTCCCTCATTCCGAAGCTCACCGTACTACGCTGCTTGGCTTCATTATAGTCCAGTGCATAGTTGATAGGGACTCCTTCAAATTTAATGGTTCCATTGGTGTTATTGGGCGTCACTCCGGCATAGCGAGTTCCCTGATAAGGTAGATAGACAGAGACACTATCACCAAACACACGGATGTAATTCTCGGATCCGGAGAGGTCTATACGTCCGCTACGGTTGTCAATACCCAACAGGTTGGCATTGCTCAGGGCATTCAGTTCTCGGGTGGACGACGGACTCGCCCATTCCAGGACTACTTCATAGCGCTGGGCGGCGATCTGTTGTCTGTTCTGTTCGGCTTGTTGTTCTGATACCAGGGTACTTTTGCAACCCATTAGCAAAAGAACCATCAGGCCGAAGGTCCAATAGGTTTTCATCACTTTTTTTAAATAATGGAATACAAGAATTATACCTAACTCTCATGTTAGCATAAAGTTACCATTTATTCTCCTATCTACCATCAACCATCAACCATCAATCATCAACCATCAACTATCTTCAATGTATTACCTCGGAATAATCAGGGTTCCTTCTCCTTCGAAGGTATACGTTCCGTGCATGATGTCATGGAAGTTGATCTCTTCATTGAGGATCACCGTTCCTGTGGCGCCGGCAAATTGCCCCGTGCCTTTATTGAATACGAGTGTGTGCTGAACATGGCCTTCGGTTTCCACATATTGTACCGAATGGAAAAATAATTCATCTCCATCAGGGAAATGGTGAACACCTCTTACCATATAATAATCTTCACGATTTGTACAGATTCGAGTACGGGTGGTGAAACGGCCAAAAGTCGCTTCGGTACTCACCCCCTCTGTTTCTATAAGGGTGAGGCCATCACATTCGGTGTTATGGGTTATATGTGGTGGTGTTAGGGTCATGTCCCCATATCCTCTGATGATAAAAGGAATGTTTCGGGTCGGTTCGGCCATTAATCGGCCTTCAGGGATTAGGCTGTCTTCAGGGTATTCAACAGAACAACTCATGAAGAACATTGCCGTAATGGCTAATACGAAGTAAATATACGCTCTCATGATCTATAGATTTGGACAAGGGTTCAATGAGAGATCGAACCCGTATCGATTATCTCAGGAAGATATTTCAAATAACTAAAATTTGACATGATAATTATCATGTATTCAGGGGTTTAGGTGATAATTTCATTTGTTGATCATGATTTTTTCATCCTTGTGTCATATAAAAGCTTGATTTTTAAGACTAACTTATAAGAATGAAAAAAGATGCACTATCCTCTTTGCTCGACAAGCACCATAAAGATGCCTTTCTGTGGGCGTTGCAATGCTGCCGCTATCAAGAAGAAGACGCCAAGGATGTATTGCAAATGGTGTATCTAAAGATCGTTGAAGGAAAGGCCCGATATAAGGAAAAGTCGGTTTTTAAAACCTGGTTGTTTTCTGTGATTCGGTTTACGGCCATGGACTTTCTGAAGAAGAACCCGAAGTTTCAGGTATTGGAGGGGATTCAGGTTTCTCAGGAGGCCTATTCAGAAGAAAATGAAATAAACTATAGGAAGCTACTGCTGCAATTACCCACAAGACAGCAACAGGTATTGCTCCTGGCCTTCTATCACGATATGACGTTGGCCGAGATCGCCGAGACCACTCAATTGAGTATTGGCACGGTACGAACCCATTATGAAAGGGGAAAGAAAGCGTTGCGGGAACTCATTCCAAACAAGGTGACATGAAAAAAGACCAAGACATAAAAGACATTTTCGAACGGCTCAAGGAGCAAGACGGCACCGAAATTGACATTCCGAAGTTTGAGATGCCTGCTGGTAAAAGCAATAGATTCGTGTTCCATAAAACCACTGTATTCACTGCCGCAGCTTCCATCCTACTCCTGGTGGGCCTGATGATGTATTTTGAATGGCCCGTTACTAAAGAGTCACCGGAAGATGACATACTATTAACCGTGACATTTTCGCTGGGCGAGGAAGAAGAAACCGAGTATATTTCGGAAGAAACGAGTATTTCCGATTGGGAATCTCCTTCCGATATACTCATACAAGAATTTGAAGACGACACTAATTTTTAAATCTATAGAATCTATGAAAAAGTTATTAATCCTATCCGTATTTAGTATTCTCTCCCTCACAACCCTTGCGCAGGAAGCGCTGAAAAAGGATTTGTTTACGGCAGATGTAGTTATGAAATACCGTGAAAAGATCGATCTTACCGAGAAGCAAACCATGGCCATTAAGAAAATACATAAAGCACTTAGTTCAGATTTTAATTCCGCCAAATGGGATTTGGACGCTGCCATGTTGAAATTGAATCAGATGCTCGAAGAAACAGCGGTAGACGAGCCTAAGGCACTTGCTCAAATGAAACGAGTAACCGATTTGGAAGAGCAGCTAAAAATGAAAAAGCTCACTATGTTGATAAAGATCAAGAACGAGCTCAATGCTTCACAGCAGACCAAATTGAAGGAATTGAGAACCGATAAGGACTTTAGTCCTATCAAGTTGATTACCGATATCAATGACAACCATAAGATCAAGTTTCAGGTGAAGGGTTCAACCACAAACAAAGACAAACCGCTCTACATCATAAAGACTGCCCAAGGGGAAAAAGAAGTAACCGGAGCGTACTTTGAAAAGCTGAAGCCCAAGAATATTCAGAGTGTTTCCGTACTAAAGGACAAGCCCGCTATTTCTCGCTACGGAGATAAGGGGAAGAATGGAGTGATCGTAATTGAAATGAAACAGAAAAAATAGTAGATACGGCGCATCTACAATAAACAAAGAGGAACTATGATCCAGTCTAATCGCCGGTTGTAGTTCCTCTACATTTGGTTAGATATATGTTCGGTTTTACTGCGGTAAGTACTCCAGGAAATATTCCATCATCTCCTCTTTGAGATCGTAGTGCATTTTTATATAGGTACGCATATCATCCCGTAAGCTACTTTGTTCATTTCTCAATCGGCCATCGATCTCTTCTGCGAAGTCTACAGCCTGAAGGTTCCTTAATTTATGCTTACATCGATGTTTTAACTTTGCGATCGTCGCCTTTTCGATCATAATACGGTTGTGAAATTGTTCTAAGCCTATTCGGGCGTCTTTTCCAAATTCGGTACGACTAATGTCTTCTAACTTCTCTTCAAAATGGTCCATTTCATCAAAGTGAAATCGCAATTCGCGTCTCCAAGTTTCTAGGTTAAACTTCAGATCGCTTAAATACATCATTTTTGTCTGCATAGTGTTTTTGTATTAAGGGTTCGTTAGTATCAAGAGCATTTTGTAGGTCAAACTTCAGTAGTCTTTAAATTTACGGTTTAATCTTTAATTATCAATGGATTAAGTCGAAGATTTCGCGCAACTTACCTGTTAAATTCTTGATTCTCCTCAATTTTTTAGCATTTTTTTAATCCGGCCCTTTCCTTTATTTGGTCTACTTTTGCATCATGCCAACCAAACCCTCCGCTTCCCAGATCGAATTTGTTGCGCTCATGGCCTCCTTAATGTCGGTGGTGGCTCTGGCCATAGATGCCCTCCTACCCGCCTTGGATATCATTGGTATTGCTATAGGGACCAAGCAGGTGGTAGACAATCAACTTCTTATCACTATGATTTTCCTGGGGATGGGAGTGGGCCCGTTGTTCTTTGGTCCGGTTTCGGACAGTATGGGGCGAAAACCCATTGTGTATATGGGCTTCGCCATTTTTCTGGGAGCGAGCTTTATTTGTGTATTCGCCAATAGCCTGGAGGTAATGATATTTGGAAGGATCTTACAAGGCATTGGGCTTTCTGCTCCCCGGACCATCGCTATTGCCATTATACGGGATATGTACAGCGGAGATTATATGGCAAGGATTATGTCCTTTGTAACTGTGGTATTTCTCCTGGTGCCCATAGTGGCTCCGGCACTTGGAAAGTTTGTGTTAGACCATTACAATTGGCAAAGCATCTTCTATGTACAACTTATTTTTTGCGGGTTGGTGGCTATTTGGTTTTGGCGTAGACAACCGGAGACCCTGGCCGTTGAGGATCGGGTGCGATTTTCCATGACGGTATTTCTGAATGGCTTCAAAGAAGTATTCAGCAATGAACGAACCATGGGCTTTACCATTATTTCCGGTTTTATTGTTGGGTCCTTCCTGGTGTACCTGAGCAGTTCACAGCAAGTGTTTCAGGAGCAGTTCCAACTTAAAGATGAGTTTCCTTATATATTTGCCGGCCTTGCTATTTCTGTTGGGCTAGCTATATTTTCGAACGGAACCTTGGTGCTTAAATATGGGATGGAGCGTTTGGTCACCACTTCCCTATTCGCTTATTTCGTGATATCACTACTCTATGTGATTTTATTCTTTGGGAGTGAAAATCCCCCTGTTTGGATCGTTCTTGTCTTCTTTGCTTCCCAGTTCTTTGCCATCGGATTTCTCTTTGGAAATTTGCGAGCCCTTGCTATGGAACCCCTTGGGCATATTGCAGGGATCGCCGCAGCGATCACAGGCTTTATTTCAACGATCATGGCCGTGCCTATTAGCACCTGGATAGGGCGATATATTGCAGAGACCGCACTGCCCTTATTCATTGGATTTCTAATCTGCTCTGTCCTGTCTATTCTGGTTTTATGGTATTTGAAACGCTCTCGATAAAAGGCATGAATTTCTAAGTAAAAAGTTAAAGTGGGATTTCCATCCAATAAATTGGTCTTTTCTTCAGTTTTAATGCTATCATCAGCTTACAATCAAAGAACGAATCATATGGATACCAACATGTCGATCTTCAACCAGATAAACAGCCTATGTTACTGGTTTCAGCATGAGACACACTATCATTGTGCCCTTGTTTTAGATTCTGAAAAGGATAGTTACTATATCCGGATAAAGGATAGGGGAATTCACCTTTATACCCAGCAAATTTCAAACTTTAGCAAAAAGAGTAAGGACTTATTAAGGATCGAACTCACTTCCATTGCAGAGAGTTTGGTCTTATTGAAAGGCAATTACGTAACCCAGAAGCAAACAGCTTAATCCATTAGCAGATTATCGCTATCGTAAACCAATACCTTCTCCCAGAGATGCGAGGACTCCTCGATGAATAATTTGTGCGCTGGCTCATCCTGATAGCGATCTTGAGCCGCCTTGTCTTCAAAAGTGAGAACGATACTGAAACTAAAACTATCATCAACCACGTCCCTTTCGGAGGCAACCGGGGTCCCAACATGCTTAGTTTGAATGTTGGTTGACACATTCAAGAATTTGTTCAGAGATTCCAGAAATGCCAATCGGTCTTCCTGGCTCTCCGGATTTTTCAGCCAGATATATACATTGTGCGCAAAACTTCCCGGAGCCTTATTCTCCGCTACCACCACTTCCTTACTTTCTAATTGGGCGGGCACATCTTGTACTTCTTCCTTGGCATCTTTACAACCCATGGCTGCAACGAACCACAAACAAATAATGAATCTTTTCATATCGATCTTTAACTTTTCAACTTCCCACTTCCAACTCCCCACTTCCAATTTCCCACTTCCCACTCCTGACTTCGTGCTTCGTGCTTCGTGCTTCCCACTTCCAACTTCCCACTTCCAACTCCCGACTTCCAACTTCCGACTTCTGACTTCCCACTTCCGACTTCGTGCTTCCTGCTTCGTGCTTCGAGCTTCCCGCTTCCAACTTCAGGCTATTCCACAAAGGGCACAAAGAACCACGGAGTTTCACAGAGAAATCCTCCAAAATCAACTTACTTCCCATATCGTCCATCTACTATCTTCTACTGCCTACTTAACCCCGACTTCTGACTTCCGACTTCCGACTTCCGACTTCGTGCTTCGTGCTTCGAGCTTCCCACTTCCGACTTCGTGCTTCGTGCTTCGTGCTTCGTGCTTCGTGCTTCCAACTTCCCGCTAATTTACTACATTTGTAAGACACCCAAAATACACCATGAAATTAAAGTACTTTCTTTTGCTCTTTGTAACAACTTCCCTCCTGCTGGCTTGCCCCAAGAACCCTCCCACCCATGGAGTGTTGGTGTTTAGTAAGACGGAAGGCTACCGCCATGAATCCATTGAAATAGGGCAAAACTTAATTCGGTATTTAGGAGATCAGAATGATTTTTGGGTAGAGACCAGCGAAGATGCTTCCTTATTCCATTCGGAAAATTTGAAGCGATACCGTGCCATTATATTTTTGAACACCACCTTGGATATTTTGAATGAAACCCAGGAGGCAGCGTTTAAAGAATATATAAATAATGGAGGAGGATTTGTGGGGATACATGCGGCTACCGATACAGAGTATAACTGGCCCTGGTATGGAGCGTTGGTAGGTGCCTATTTCGATTCTCACCCCGATGGGCTGCAGAATACAAATCTACGGGTCCTCGACACAGCGCATGTGTCCACGCGTAATTTACCGCAACCACTGCCGTTGAAAGATGAGATATACAATTTTAAGAGTTTGCCGGCTCAGGTGAATATAGTAGCAACGATTGATGAAAGCACGTATGAAGGAGGAAAACATGGAGACTTCCACCCCATTTCATGGTATCGCGAATTTGACGGCGGAAGAATGTTTTACACGGCTTTAGGACATAGTTCGGAGCTATATAAAGAAGAGTGGTTTGGGAATCATCTGCTAGGCGGAATCGAATATGTCCTAGGAAGATAGCGTTATGTTAGTTGATTATTTCCGACTTAGGTTTCACTATAACACAACAACGATGAAAAAGATATTGGTTTTTTTACTGCTGCTCTCCTTCGGAATGTTACAGGCACAACCACTTACCATTGATGAAGCGAATGCGCTGGTCTCTTTTAATTTTGTAGACGATGATGTGGATGGGACTTTCGAAGAGTTCGATTTTACCGGAAACGTAGACCTGGATGATCTCTCCAACTCGTCTATTTCGGGAACCGTAACCACCAAGACCATCGATACTAATAATTGGTTGCGCAGCAGACACTTAAGAGCCAAGAAGTATTTCAACGCCAGTGATCACCCGAAGTTGAAGTTCAATTCCTCCACCATTTCCGGGGTGAAAGAGGGTTTCCAGGCAACGGGTACGTTGGTGATCAAGGGAATTAAACGGCCAGTGGTATGGAGCTTTACCAATAATGGTGAAAAACTGGTTGGAACCACATCTATCAATTCTCAGGATTTCGATATTTCCATACACGATGCTAGGAATAGAAACAAGGTCGTGATAACGGTCACTTTGCCTTATGCTGAGTAAGTGCATTATTTAATTCCTGGATCCTCAGGCGAATAATTTCCTTGAATTCCTGGAGTTCTTCCGGATAGGTTTGATAGGCGAAGGAATTGATGAGTGCTGCCCTATTTCTGAAGTCGGAACTTTCACTAAAATACTTCCAACATTCATCACCACATTTTAGTTCTGTAATGTACCTGGCAAACCAGGCGTAATTGGACTGAAGGTACTTATAATTCTGAAAAACAACATCCAGGATGGGTTGATGATAAAGCTGAATATTGGAAACATTCTCCTTATAATCAGCTTCAATTTGGTACAAAATTTGGGTAATCTCGGAAGTCTCTAAGGGTTCCCTGGAAATGATATCCTGCGCTTTCGAACTAATGGTGCTAATAGTAGCATCTGTTATGAAGCCAGGACATTCGGAGCAAAGAGGCAGCGGTTGGTCATAGGGTGTCTCTAATAAAATGACTTTTGCAATGGAGTCGGACTCCCGAAGCGCCAACATTACTTCTGTCATTTCGATAGTGTCTGCAATCATCTGATTTAAAACGAGCTCCGCTGTTTTTTCCACCTTGAGTAATGCCTGTTTTTTTTGATTTCTACTGTTAAATCCAAGGGCAATCAATATGCCTATGACCACAAGGATGATTTCTCCAAGAGCATAAATGAGATACTTTCTCAGGTTTTTTCCGGGAATTAATTGCTTTCGAAGTTTGCTAAAGATCTTCATAGCTCCATAGTTAGTTGAAACGAAGTAGTGAAGATATAAAAAAAGCACGACCGTACTTGGGGAACTGTACGATCGCACTTGGTTTTCAGCCTCTTAATGCAGCTGAAAGATCTGGGGGGATTTATAAAATTTTTACTAGGGCTGGGTCATTCCTGGCGCAAACTGAATTCTGCCAAGACCCAATGGATTTCAGATTGACTTTCTTTGGGTTGTATGTCTGTCTTCGGATATGAATACAGACCATTTGGGGCCGGGCTCTCAGACCGGGACATGAGGTTGAAGGTTTTCATAGAAGGGGATTCTATTGGTTTGTTACAGCTTACATAACGAGGGTTCTTTTGCAATCGTATGGCCTTAACAAATATTTGGGAAGAGATTAACAAGCTGAGGAAAATACGCACAGGGTACTTTCAGCTCATAAAAAACGACGCTTTAGAGGCGTCGTTAGGTTCGTTACTTCATTCAATATGCTACTCGTCCTTTTTTTTGACGAGCACCAATTCTCCGTTTTCATTGAGCACTAATTTATCATTCTTGCTATTGCTCCGGAAATTGAACGACCTCCGGTACCTTGACTGGAAATCGGCATGTGTTCTTTTGGAGGATGATTTCGTCATAACTTTTCCGTTTTTATTTCGAATTTAAATACTAATGGGTTAATTTTAAAACTTTTTAGAAAAAATTTGGGAAATTTTCCGGAATTTAACATTCGCTTATATGAAACCTAACCTCCTCATAACCTTATTTTTACTTTCCACCCTATCTCAAAGTTGTCTCGACAATAAACCTGTAGAGCAGCAAATTCCTGCTGAAGAATCTGAGAAGATCATGGCGACTTTGGAATACGAAATTCCGGCGAAATTAGGAGAGGGTGCTTTTTGGAACTATAAGACTCAGGAATTCTATTGGATCGATATAGAGGGAAAACAATTGCACATTTATAATCCATCAACGAAGTCCAATCGCTCCCTTCCCACCCCCTCCAGAATTGGAACTGTGGTTCCCGAAACAGACTCTACCGCTGTGGTAGCGCTGGAAGACGGTATTTATATAATGCATACAACCCATGGATCCCTTACCAACCTATCCTCTGTGGAGCGTGAAATGAACGTCAATCGATTCAATGATGGTAAATGTGACCCTAATGGAAATCTTTGGGTGGGCTCAATGCATCTTGAGCAAACTGCTCCTATGGGTAGCGTATATAGAATTGGAGCTACAGGTGCTACCGAAAAAATGATCGATAGCGTGACGATCTCCAATGGGCTGGTATGGACGAAGGACGCCTCCACACTTTACTATATCGATACGCCTACAGGGAATATTCAGGCGTTCGATTACCATAAGGAAAGTGCCACCATCTCTAATGAACGTACTGCGGTAGTGGTTAGTGAGGATCTTGGATTCCCTGATGGCATGGCTATCGATGCGGAAGATATGCTTTGGGTTGGACTTTGGAATGGAAACGCTGTGGCGAGGTTCGATCCAGGATCCGGAGAGCTTATCCAGAAGATTGAAGTACCAGCGCATAACGTTACCGCTTGTGCATTTGGTGGAGCCAATTTGGATAAACTCTATATTACCACAGCCAGTGTAGATATGACCGATGAGGAAAAGGAGAAGTATCCACTTGCAGGTTCGGTTTTCGTTGCAGAACCGGGCGTAAAAGGAGTAAAGAGTGATTTCTTTGGAAAAGGAAACTCACAATAGGAACACATTAATTCATTTAATCATTTATTCATTGAATCATTTGATCATTGTCATGGGGGTTAGCGGATGTGGGAAGACCACCATAGGAAAGCGATTGGCCGAGGAGCTAAAAATACCTTTCCATGATGCAGATGACTATCACCCTACTTCGAATGTCGAGAAGATGAAAAGTGGTACTCCCTTGACCGATGCCGACCGATATCCCTGGTTGAAATTGTTGGCAACAGAATTGGAAACCTGGCTGCATACGGGAGGTGCTGTGTTGGCCTGCTCTGCCTTAAAGGAAGATTACAGAAAAATATTATCGGAAAAAGTGTCATTAGATTGGGTGTGTCTTTCGGGTGATTTCGGTACCATCTTTGAACGGATGAAAACCAGAGATCATTTTATGAAAGCCGAAATGTTGCAGTCTCAATTCGATACCTTAGAGGTGCCGAAGTATGGGATACATGTGGATGTAAATGAGACACCTGAAGTAATAGTGCGATATATCAAGAATCAATTACAATCCAATGGGTAAAATGGACTTCGGAATTATAGGTTTGGGAGTGATGGGCCGCAGTCTTGCGAAGAATATCGCAGGAAAGGGCTTTTCTCTTTCTGTGTATAACAGGATGACAGAAGCCGAAAAGGAAGTCGTACCTAATTTTCTTAAGAACATACACAATAAAACGGTTCAAGGGTATACGGAGATGGAAGGTTTTGTTCTTTCCTTGTCACAACCCAGAAAGATTTTACTCATGGTAAACGCAGGTTCGCCTGTCGATGCGGTTATTGCCCAATTAAAGCCGCTGCTGGCTCAGGGGGATATTATAATCGATGGAGGGAATTCGCATTACAAGGATACGCAACGCAGAGCAACCTTCTTGAAGGAAGTCGGATTGCATTTCATTGGTTGTGGAATTTCAGGAGGCGAACAAGGGGCACTCTCGGGGCCTTCTATGATGGCAGGCGGGGCTATGGCGGCCTATGCCCATATTGAGCCGGTATTAAAAGGGATCGCCGCAAAAGATAATCAGGAAAATCCTTGCGTGAATTTATTGGGGTCAGATGGTTGTGGGCATTTTGTGAAAACGATCCACAACGGTATCGAATATGCCGAGATGCAGTTATTGGCAGAATGCTATGCATTGTTGGCTCCAACCTATAGCTACGAAAAAATAGCTTCTATCTTCGAGGATTGGAATACCGGACCCTTAGCGAGTTACTTGTTGGAGATTACGGCTCAAATAATGACTAAAAAAGAAGGTGACTCCTATTTGCTTGACAAAGTGCTGGATCAAGCCGGTAGTAAAGGTACAGGGTCTTGGTCTTCACAAGCCGCCTTTCAGTTGGGGGTTCCCGCCTCTATGATCAATGCGGCAGTGACGGCGCGATATATTTCAGCCTTGAAAGAACAACGAGTGAAATGGTCCGGGAAAACTGTGGTTCCGGTGGAGGCGGATGCCATCGATATAGACCTGCTGAAAGACGCATACACTTTCGCGCGTATATTAAATCATTATCAAGGATTCGAAATTATCAAGGCCGCTTCCAAAGAAAATCAATGGAATGTGAACTTTAGCGAGATCGCACGTATTTGGACCAAAGGATGTATCATTCAATCTCAATTCATGGAATCCCTGGTGACCAGGTTTAGAGATACAGACGACCTTCTCAACGATACAGCCCTATTTTCAGAACTACAAAAGAATGAAAAAGCGGCCCGCAGCATCATAAAGCATTCATTGAATTTAAGAATTCCAATACCTTGTATATCAAATAGTTTACAATCATGGATGTCGTTAACAACGGAACGTTCTTCTGCTCATCTTATACAGGCCCAACGAGATGAATTTGGGGCTCATACCTATAAACGAATTGACAAACCTTTCGATCAAACTTTCACCTCAAATTGGACCCATAATGGATAGTACCTTGCTTATTGCCATTGGAGTTGGCATTGTTGTCTTATTGCTGCTTATACTTAAATTTAGAATCCAGGCCTTTATCGCTTTACTTATCTCGAGTATAGTAGTAGGTATCATGGCAGGAATGGAGCCATATACTATTATAGAGACCATTCAAAAAGGAATGGGGAGTACACTGGGATTTGTGGCCGTGGTAGTGGGCTTGGGGGCCATGTTCGGCGCTATACTGGAACATTCGGGAGGTGCTGAGGCTGTCGCTTCTTTTTTACTCAAGCATTTTAAGGAAAAGGGAACTTCCTGGGCTTTGATGCTTACAGGGTTCTTGATCGCTATTCCGGTGTTCTTCGATGTGGCATTCATCATTCTCGTACCCATGATCTATTCATTGCAGCGGAAATCTGGAAAGTCTTTGCTCTTATACGCCATTCCACTTTTGGCAGGACTCGCCATCACCCATTCCTTCATTCCTCCCACTCCGGGGCCTGTGGCCGTGGCGGATATTTTGAACGCGGATCTGGGTTGGGTGATCGTGTTCGGTTTTTTGGTTGGAATACCTACTGCTATTGTTAGTGGGCCATTATTTGGAAAGTATATTGCGAAACGAATCCATATCAATGCTCCGGAATTGATAGAAAAGATCGATGAAGAGGATGCATCACGTCCGTCCGTTGGGATGATCTTCGCTATTATAGGATTGCCCATAATTCTTATTGTTTGCAATACCGTGTTGAATAGTCCAATGGCCGAAGGATGGGTTTCAGCAACCGTACAAGACTGGCTAAAAATGATCGGGCATCCTTTTTTCGCACTCATACTGGCCAACCTTATTGCCTGGTATTTGTTGGGAATAAGGCGTGGGACTACCCGTAAAGCGCTGCAGACTATTACAGGTAAATCCCTTGCTCCTGCTGGAATCATCATCCTGCTTACCGGTGCCGGAGGTGTGTTTAAGCAAATGCTTATCGAAACCGGAGCCGGTACCATGTTGGCCGATTATTTTAAAGAACTCGGGTTGGGTATCTTTGCTGTTGCTTTTATCATTGCCGCA
>JBCBDM010000033.1:0-23726 GCA_038529705.1 Bacteroidota bacterium | reverse complement strand
CAATCGCTATGAATTTCATATTTAGTTACTACCTATGTTCGAGAACATTTCAGCTTCAAAAAAAAGTATCGCCCTGGTTCTGGTTATGTTAATCCTGGCCATCACTTTCCAGACGTTTCAACAACTTTTCTATATCCGACGTTTTCAGCTCATCACCGATATTACCTTTATGGATGTATTGAAGAATCAATCCTTTCGATGGATCATTTGGATGTTACTGGGTATTCCTCTTTACCTCTATTTTAAAAGAACAGTGCATTCGGATGATAGAAAACTTAGAACCTACCTAAAGGAAATAGCACTTATTGTCGGACTTATTATTCTGAATATCTCAATTATAAGCGCCATCCAGCTTATTGCTAACGGCGATCCTATTACCCTGGAGAACTTTTTTAGTGAATACTTCTTGTTTTTCTTATTCCAAAAGGCACCCATTTATACCCTGGGGTATATTGCTATTTCGGTTATCCTTTACCTATACTTTACGAACGAACAATTGCAAATACAGATTCTGGGCCTGGCCGATGTTAGGAAGATCAATGAAGAACTATATCAACAGCTACGGGCCTACAATGACGATAAAACCAAGGTGCTAAATATTAAGATTGGCAATAAGCGCAAGATTATTCCGGTGGAAGATATTCTCTGGATCGAGGCAGACGACTACTGCGTGAAGGTTCATCTTACCAGTGGTCAAAATTACATCATGAGAAGTAGCCTGAAAAGCCTGGAACAGAAACTAACCGCACCGTTTATTAGAGTACACAGAAAGGCGATCGTGAATATGAGCATGGCCGAAGAACTCACCACGAGCCACACTCCCCGGCTTATTTTAAAAGACAAGATCGAAATCCCCGTTTCCAAGAGCCACTTAAAGGTTGTCCGCAGTTTTATTTCCTAATAAAACGGCCTATTTAAGATTTTTTTACTGCAAAAAAAATACCGTTCACTGCAAAAACGAGGACGCTTCACTGCGTCTCTACTGCAGTGAATCGATCTCTCTGCAAAGACCAGTTCACTCTCTGCATATATCGTGTTTTTACTAGAATTAATTTCGTGATTTGATAAGAAATAACCTTAAAAAACATTGATATGAAAACACTAAAAGTACTTTTGTCGCTCTTGTTGATCTTAAGCTTTTCCAGCGTCATTTCCCAAACCATTTACTACGCCAGCAACCGTGTCCTCAATGCGGTAAATGCATACGATGAAGATGGTAACTATCTGAACGAATTCATCGAAAAAGATTCGGGTGGACTTAGTAATCCACAAGATATTGTATTGCATCCAGACAACTTTTTGCTCGTTACCGGAAGTAATAATGAACAGATTAAAAAGTTTGATGCATTGAGCGGAGCTTATCTGGGAGATTGGAGCGACGATTCCTTCGATCTGGGAAGACCTTCCAAAATGTCGATAGGACCGGATGGACTTCTATATGTTACCCAATGGGGAACAACGTCCGCTACGGCCCGAGTGGTCCGATTCGATATGGATGGTAATTATCTCGGCGGATTTACGCCGCTGGCCCCAACCGGACTGGGCCACGTATGGGATGACGACGGAAACTTTTACCTGGCTGTATTTGGCGTATCTACGGGAATAGGAAATGTTAGAAAATACGATCCCAATGGCAATCTCATCGAAATCTTTATCGATAGCACTTTCCTTGAAAACCCTACCTATATATGGTGGGATAGCAATGGCGATATGTTAGTTCAGGATTTTACAGCAGGAAAGGTGCTTCGCTATGATAATAACGGAGATTATCTAGGTGAATTCATCACCGGACTTTCAAATCCGGAGGGCATCACCGTACTTGAGAACGGACATATTCTAATTTCTGAAAGAGGGGCCAATCAGATCACAGAATTCGACAGTGATGGCACCTTGATAGGACAATGGGATGACGGAGTGGGAACCTTGGCAGGGCCCAACTTTATTGAACCCATTGAAACTCCTACTTTTGGGATAGACGATCTAGGAGCCAGTGTGGTCATGGTCACCCCTACCATGGGTCGACAATTTAATTTTGAAGAAAGCCTTACAGGAGATTATGAGAGCATTCGAATTTACAACATGGCCGGAGTAGAAGTAGAAACCATACATCTTGACGAACAAAGGTTCTGGAATGCTTCCGGTTGGGCCGAAGGAATGTACTTCCTTGTGGCATTGGATGTCCACGGACGGAAAAGCCATCAAAAAATCATAGTTTCCAAATAAAAAGCCTTTTCAAAACCATAAAAAACATCATCATGATACAACGAACATTTATAATCGCAGTTTTACTCGTTGCACACTTTGTAAGTGCTCAGGAAAATTATGCCGTAAGTCCTACAAACCCCTATGGTAAATTAAATCCAAAGGCTCCCCCGGAAACGGGGGACTTTGATCCATTAATAGGGCTATGTGATTGTATTTCCACCAAGCGAAATCAAGATCAAAGTTGGGCTCAACCTGAAAAAATGACCTGGCGTTTTAAGTATATAATGAACGGAATGGCCGTTCAGGATGAAACTGCCGAAACCGGAGGGAGATACTCCGGAAGCATTCGACAATTCATCGCGGACTCCAGTAAATGGTATGTCCACTACTATTCAAATAATTTTCCAAGTACCGTTTTGCCGGCCTGGGAAGGGGGTAAACGCGGAGACAGCATTGTACTGTATAGAGAACAAAAAGCCCCGAATGGCATGGACGGTTCCTACCGAATTACGTTTAGTAATATTTCGGAGAAAGGATTTAAATGGGCCGGCGAATGGGTGGATACCCAGGAAAAGATCGTCTATCCAACCTGGACCATTGATTGTGTAAAACGGGATTCACCAAAAAAGTAGACACTCAAACAGAAATCATAGTAACAATAGGAGCTGCCCTAACAATAGCTCTATAGGGCAGCGATCTATCTGTTTTTCATAAAAAAGAAGTGACGAACGTATTGGGAAATAGCATATATTTACGTAGCTATCCATTCTACGAAACATGTTATCAACCTCCGAAAAAAGCCAGTATAGAAACGAATTATTTCGTCATCTGGATGGAATTGCCGTGGCTCCCGTGGCATATGCCTTCCATGAAAAAGGAGTCTTCGAATATATACTGAACAAAGACTCCCACTCCTTAAAAGAGCTTGCTGATGTCTTTCAGGCCAATGAAGGTTACCTCAATGTAGGCCTGCGAATGATGGCCTCCCAGGGATGGTTGGACTACACCCTGGATTCGGAAACGAATACCATCTCGATTGCCCAAAACGTTTCGAGTCCCATCGCTTTTTCTCTGGCTCATCGGTATGCAGATGTAGTGAATTTTATGAAAGTTTCCGAGGCATTCCATCCAAGACATTTTGAATTGGAACAATTCACCTTGCTCAGTCGTATTTTCAACAAGTATAAAAACAACGAATACGCCCCAACGGCTAAGGATGGAGAGACACAGAAGATCGAGGCGCAAATCGCCAAGCACATTGAAGGGGTTTTGGTGGGTCCCATTACGGTTTTTCTGGGCATGGATGGGATGTTTCACAAGTATTTCATGGAAGCCTCCTTTAGCGCTGACGAATTTCACGAAGACCCGGTGAGCTTCAGTAAGATTCTCGACTTCTTTACCCATTTGGGATGGTTCCACAAAAAAAACGAACATTACCGATTTACAGATAAAGGCCTATTCTTTGCCCGTAGATCTTCAGCTTATGGGGTAACCGTGTCTTATATCCCTACCTTTAGACGGGTAGATGAGCTTATGTTTGGCAATGCACTTATTTTTAAAAGCTCCATCCCAACAGCACATGAGATCCACGTGGACAGAGAAATGAACGTCTGGGGAAGTGGTGGTGCACATTCGGCTTATTTTAAAAAGATAGACGAGATCATTATTGCACTTTTCAACAAGCCTATAGAAGAACAGCCCAGGGGAATCCTGGACATGGGTTGCGGAAATGGAGCCTTTCTCATTCACCTTTTTGAAGTGATTGAACAGCGAACCAAACGAGGTCCGCTCCTGGATGAATATCCTTTGTTTCTTGTAGGAGTAGATTATAATCGGGCTGCCTTGAAAGTAACCCGTGCCAATTTGGTGAAGGCGGATATTTGGGCCAAGGTGATCTGGGGTGATATTGGCAACCCGGAACAATTGGAAAAAGACATACAGTCCAGCTATGATATAGACCTTTGCGACCTGCTCAACGTACGAACGTTCCTGGACCACAACAGGCCCTGGAGTGACCCGAGGCATGCAGATGCCAAAGCTACAAGTTCCTCTACCGGTGCCTTTGCGTCTAATGGAATTAGACTTAACAACGCCCTGGTGGAACAAAACCTAAAAGAACATTTCGAAAAATGGAAACCCTTTATCCGTAAATTCGGATTGTTACTCATAGAACTTCATACGATCGACCCTAAGATCACGGCAACGAATATCGGTAAAACTGCGGCCACTGCCTACGATGCTACCCATGGTTTTAGTGATCAGTATATTTTGGAATTGGCAGTATTTCAGCAAGTGATCTCGGAGATAGGTTTGGAATCGGTCTCCGGCTATGCTTCCAAATTCCCGAACAATGAACTCGCCACAGTGAGTATTAATTACTTAATTAAAAAAGAATAGTATGCAAACGAACCTAAGACCCTTCCATTTGGCTATCCCTGTGGACGATGTGGCTAAAAACAGAATATTTTACCGAGACGTGCTGGGCTGCTCTGAAGGACGCAGCAGCGACCATTGGGTAGACTTCAACCTTTTTGGTCACCAACTGGTGATTCATCATAAAGAAACCTCCCAAGCCAAAGAGGTTTCCAATGCAGTGGACGGGAAAGAAGTACCAGTACCCCATTTTGGAGTGGTCCTGGATATGGTAACATTTTGGGAATTATCAGACCAATTAAAAAACAAGGGCATAGATTTTATCATCGAACCCTACATCCGTTTTGAAGGACAGACCGGCGAACAGGCCACTATGTTCTTTAAAGATCCGGCTGGAAATGCTTTGGAATTCAAGGCGTTTAAGAACATCGACCAACTATTTGCCACCTAAGATGAACACCGTACCACAAAATATCATCCGACAAATATTTGTCCTGCTCATTATCCTCATCATGGGCGGGCTCATTTTCAGAGAACTCCTACCCTATTTTTCGGGAGTACTGGGAGCCATCACCATCTATGTGCTCATGCGCGGTTGGATGATACGACTGGTAAAAAGAGGATGGCATCCTAATCTGGCTGCTGCCCTGCTATGCATAGCGTCTTTCGTGGGCATCCTATTACCTGTTTCCGGCGTCATCATGATGTTGGGAAACAAGATCGGAAATGCCGTTAAAAACTCGGAAAAAGTAATGACGGCCCTAAAAACTCAGGTGGCCACATGGGAACAAGAGCTGGGATATGACCTGGCCTCACAAATAGATGTAGGGGCCATCTCTAATTGGCTGTCTAGCAATCTTCAAAATTTTGCCGGAAGCACCTTCAATGTCTTCATCGCCGTTGGTTTGATGTATTTCATCTTGTTTTACCTGCTTACAGATCGCAGGATGATCCAAAACTCGGTAGGAGACTATGTACCGGTAAGTAAAGACAACCTGAAAGTAATTGGAAAGGAGATTGTGGTCATGGTTCGTTCCAATGCCCTGGGGATACCTCTGGTAGCTCTCGTACAAGGGATCGTGGCGCTTATTGGCTTTCTCATATTTGGAGTGCAAGACCCTTTCTTTTGGTTTATCATTGTAACGGTAGGATCCATGATCCCTTTTGTGGGAACCTTAATCGGAATCCTTCCGGTATTTATTTTAGAGCTCTCTACCGGAAATTCGTTTCAAGCCTGGGGTATATTGATCTATGGTCTGGTCGTAGTAGGTTCTTCGGACAATATTATTAGACTCTATGTCCTTAAAAAACTAGACAACGTACATCCGCTCATCACACTTGTTGGAGTCATCGTAGGCGTACCGCTCTTTGGATTCATTGGTTTGATCTTTGGACCCCTGCTTATAAGTTTATTCCTGGTGCTTCTCAGTATCTACCGAAAAGAATACGGAAAGGAGGAACCCGAGTTGCCCTCCAAAATGATAGTCACAGAGACTTCAGATTCCGAATCCACACCTCCTTCCGATGAACCCAAAAAATGACTTCAAAAAAGAAACACAAACATGGCGACTTGAAGCGCATTGATGAGGAATCCTTTAATGAAGAGGTAACCTATATCGATGAAAAGGATGTGGAGATCATTTTTGAAAACGAAGAGAAGATCCACAAAAAGTTCAAAAGTAAAGGGCCCATCAAGAAATACCTGGAAACTGCCAAGCGCCTTTTCGAAATGGTGAAGGATTACAAAAATGGGAACTACAGAGAGATGCCATGGTACACCATAGCCAGTGTGGTCATGGTTATGTTGTACGTCCTAAACCCTTTCGACATCATTACAGACCTCCTTCCTATTGTGGGATACGTCGATGACGCGGGCGTCCTGGCACTGGCCTTGAAGTTGATCAAAAACGACTTCGATGGCTATTTGGTGTGGCGAGGGTTAAAAGAAGCTGAAGAGGAATAATTCCGATCCCCTTTCAGAGTTTGTTGAGCCGTTCGAGCACCGCATCCTTATAACTTCGACTCAGCGGAATTGCCGTCCGTTCTATGGTTACATGCTCATTGGTAAAACTATCTATTTTAGAAAGCGAAACGATAAAAGACCGATGTGTTCGAAGGAATTGCCTTTCCGGAAGCTTAGAGATTACATTTTGCATGGTCTCTCGTGTGGTAATCATACCC
The DNA here is from genome assembly GCA_038529705.1 of Bacteroidota bacterium. Classification (GTDB taxonomy): domain Bacteria; phylum Bacteroidota; class Bacteroidia; order Flavobacteriales; family Flavobacteriaceae; genus Aureisphaera. The sequence goes on along the minus strand of JBCBDM010000033.1, from coordinate 16,967 downwards.
TTTGTGGTTTGTAGCTTAATGTAATCGCCGCAACTCTCAACATAAAATAGATCTTCAAAAGATACTTTGACCATTTTCCGTTCACTTCTGAAGAAAGTAAAATCCTCCTCAACCATAGAGACCACCTCTTCTTCCTTAACCGATAAAAATTTATTCACCGCCTTCATGAGGCGTTCCAATGAAATGGGTTTCATAAGATAGTCCAGGGCATCCAATTCAAAGCCTTCTACCGCATATTCTCTATAGGCGGTTGTAAATATGACCTCTGTATTTCCTTTCACCGCATTGGCGAACATTAAACCCGTGACCTCTGGCATGTTGATGTCCAGAAATATAAGATCCACATGATGCGAACTCAGTGCAGAAAACCCTTCAACAGCATTCTTACAACTAGCCACCAGATCGATCCGATCCATTTTGTCCAGATGTCGTTCTAAAATATCCCTTGCGGTGGGCTCGTCGTCAATCAATATAGCTTGATACTTCTTCATATTCTAATTGTGAGTTATCTCTAGGTGAACCTGATACCAGGATTCATCTTTGTCTACCTTCAGGACATAGGCCTTGGGAAATAATGCATCCAGCCTTTTCTTCGTATTTTCCAAGCCGAGGCCATGACTTTCTACCTTATCTGCCAGCAAACTGACACTATTTTTTATCCGAAAACATAATTTGTCTTCCTTGGACGTTAAATCGATGTCTATCTTTAAGATTCCATCAATCGCCGTTCCATGTTTGAAAGCATTTTCCACAAAGGCCATAAAAAGCATAGGAGGCACGACCCTCTCTTTTACAATCTCTTTTTGAAATGACACCTGTAGTGAGTCGCGGAATCTAATATGCTCCAACCCCATATAGGCCTCAATATATTTGATCTCTTCGGAAAGCAATACCGTAGGCTTATCAATTTGATGCAGTATGTAATCCAGCAAGCTGGAGAGCTTCAAAATAAGATCCGGTGTTTCCTTGGATTGTTTTAGCGCAAAACCGTAAACAGTATTGAGGGTATTGAATAGAAAGTGCGGATGTATCTGCTGTTTCAGATAATGCAGTTCCTTTTGTTTTAGCAGTAGCTTGCCTTCCAAAAGCTTATTTTCTAACTCCTTATTTCTACGGGTGGCCTGGTGGGTTAAATGGAGTAATTTGATAAAGCTGAGTACGATCACCACCAGATATACCATGATGAGCACAAATACAAAGTTTCGCGTGAGTAATGGCATTTGAGTGATATCAAATTCGGAAATAAAAATGAAGTTGACGAAAGTGATGATTAGTATGAGGAATAGCGAACAGACCACTGTATAAAAGGAATATACTGCAAACAACAGGTATTTTTTGGGTAATAGGTACTTCGGAATAAGAAGGTACGAGAAGACATAGGTGGTTACTACAGTTACCGGGAGTATACTTGCCGAAAACCACCACACAAAACTTGAATTTTCCGAAGTATAGCTAAAAAAATAAACATAGAACAGCCAAACCAAAACCCAGAAAACCAGGTGTAAGGGAGCAAACCTAATACTTCGAAAAAAGTCTTTTACCATGCAATAAATATCTTCAAATTCTCCGGAATGAGCTCCAAATTGATATGGAATGCGAATATAGGCCCATAAATGACTATATGGAACCGTTTTTTGTCGTTTTTGGCTCCAATTTGGTTACATTGGGATACAAATTCGGCATTGGTCGTTTTAAATTTTCAGGAAGACATGACCCCACTACTTTTGGAGTCTATTCATCTAAAAACACAAAATATGTCACAATTTGGAAGCAGAATTATGGAAGGGGGACCGCTTTTTATGATTCCCATTTTATTGATCCTCTTGATTACGCTGGTCCTGTTTATTCTCAGTCTTGTGGGTAAAAGGGATCTGAGCAAAACCAAAGAAATTATCCATCACCTGAGTCTTTTTGCCATGACCTGGGGATTTCTGGGTTCAACTATTGGACTCATCAACGCATTTGATGCGATTGCCTCTATTGGAGATGTATCGAAGGGATTAGTTGCCGGCGGATTGAAAGTAGCTTTGCTGAACACCCTCTTCGGTTTGTTTACCTTTTCGTTGGATCGTATTTTCATCCTCATTCTTACCATGAAAAACAAATAATAAGAACCGAGGCGGAATATACCCTGAAATACGTTCAGAACCCACATTCAATTCTATAACTCACAAAAACTCTAATACTATGATCAGATTTATAGTAATGGCACTGTTGTGCCTTGAAATAACGCAGGCGCAAACTTCAAATTTTGAAAAAATAGATAGTTTGTTTATTTCTATCGAAAAGGAGCATAAGGGGATGGGCAACTTTTCCCTTTTCAGAAACGGACAAGAAGTCTATCAAAGACCCTTCGGTTATGCAGAAGTGGAAACAGATCAAAAAGCAAATACATCGACAAAGTATCGGATTGGCTCCATAACCAAGTCCTTCACCGCAACGATGGTGATGCAGTTAATTGAGGAAGGAAAACTTCGGCTAAACAATTATGTAGCCGAGTATTTCCCGCAAATTCCCAATGCCTCCAAGATGACCATTGAAGATCTCTTACGGCATGAGAGCGGACTATTTAATATTACTGAAGACCCGGAAATTGGCACCTGGATCACTCAACCGCAAAGCCGACAACAAATGCTGGATCGTATAGTTACCAATGGCGTTACTTTCCAACCTAAGGCAAAAACTTCCTATTCCAATACCAATTTCATCCTTCTTAGCTATATCATAGAGGATTTGGAGCAAAAGGACTATGCAACCCTATTGAAAGATCGGATTGTTCGTCCACTTCAGCTAAAAAGAACTGAATTAGGGAAACCTATCAACTCAGGAAACAATGAAGCCCTGGCATACTTCAGAAAGGATGATGCCTGGCACCTCATCGAGGACCAAACAGACATGAGTGCACCCATGGGTGCAGGAGGTATTACCTCTTCTCCCTCTGAATTGAACAGGTTCTTTATTGGTCTTTTTTCGGAAAAACTTATTTCCAAAACATCTTTAGAGCAAATGAAAGATCATAAGGATGGTGTAGGTATGGGACTAATGAAACCGCCGTTTGGCGAGATGGAGGTCTATGGACATGGCGGCAGTATCGATGGTTTTCAATCCTTCGCCGCCTATTTTCCAAATGAAGGGATCGCCGTGGCTATTGTTTCAAATGGCTTCGAGGGACCTCTTACCTCCTCTTTGATCACAGCAGTACAACTATATTTCGGGATGTAAGGATGACCATAATTCAAAAATCCCCTTCAGGTTCGATACTTGAAAGGGATTTTATTTTCTTTTATAACGCGTTGTAAATTATACCTTAACGATTCCTACGTTGCTCTCGTGCCAATAGGGTATTCTTTAACAACATGGCAATGGTCATAGGTCCTACTCCTCCCGGAACGGGGGTGATAAAGGATGCCTTCTTGCTCACATTCTCGAAATCCACATCCCCTTTGATCACATAACCCTTGGGGTGGCTATCGTCTGGCACACGGGTAATACCTACATCGATCACAACTACTCCGTCCTTTACCATATCGGCTTTTACAAACTCGGGCACGCCAAGCGCCGAAATAATGATATCCGCCTGTTGAGTAATCTCATTTAGATTTTCGGTACGGCTGTGAGTAAGGGTAACCGTACTATTTCCGGGCCAACCTTTTCTGCTCATCAAGATACTCATGGGTCGCCCAACAATATGGCTTCGCCCAATTACTACGGTGTGCTTTCCTTTGGTCTCCACTTTGTAGCGCTCCAATAGCTCTAGTATTCCGAAAGGGGTTGCGGGAATAAAAGTACTCATATCCAAGGCCATTTTCCCGAAGTTCTCAGGATGAAAACCATCCACGTCCTTGCTTGGATCCACTGCCATTAATACTTTCTGTTCATTGATCTGGGGAGGCAATGGAAGTTGAATAATGAATCCGTCTATGTTGTCGTCTTCATTCAGCTCTTCAATCTTTTTAAGCAACTCTACTTCGGTGGTGGTATTAGGTAATTTCACCAAAGTAGACTCAAAGCCAATACGCTCACAGGCACGTACCTTGCTTCCTACATAGGTAAGACTGGCTCCATCATCCCCTACCAAAACAGCGGCCAAATGTGGTACTTTTTCGCCTTTGTCCTTCATCTTTTGGACTTCAACTGCGATTTCATCTTTAATGTCGTTACTTATTTTCTTACCGTCGAGGATTGTCATAGGTTCGAGTATTCAGTGGGCAGTAGCAGTTGACAGTGACTAAACTTCAACTCCGAACTTACCTGGATTATTAATCATGAAGTTGATAAGCTTACCAACCTCTAAACTTTGTTTTGTTAATTTTGTTTCAACTTCCGAAGTAATATAACCGCATTTCTCCGCAAAGCTCAGCCAAACCTGAGTTTCTGAGTTCTCCGCATCACTATCAGTCAATTTACTTATAAAATGTCTCTCATATCGTCTCTTTCGATATGCTTCAGAAATATTAGCACAGACCGAGCGAGAACTTCTGCTAATCTGATCTGTTAATGAATATGCTTCAGTCTTAGGGAACGATTTGGAAACCCGATAGATTTCCATAGCAAGATCAAATCCTTTTTGATAAGCCAAAAGTCCTTTAAAACCCATACTGCTCACTGTTACTGCATACTGCAACTGGAAAATGCTAGCGCATTTTCCCCATCATCTGCATCATCTTACGGCCTCCGCCACCTTGCATCATCTTCATCATCTTGCTCATCTGGTCAAATTGCTTCAGCAACTGATTCACCTGCTGTACCGAAGTACCACTTCCCTTTCCAATTCGCTTTTTTCTGCTGGCATTGATCATCGCCGGCTTAGAACGTTCTTCCGGAGTCATGGAGTGAATGATCGCTTCAATATGTTTGAAAGCATCATCGTCTATATCCATTCCCTTGAGTGCTTTACCAGCCCCGGGGATCATTCCTACCAAGTCCTTCATGCTACCCATTTTCTTTACTTGTTGGATTTGCTTCAGAAAATCATCAAAACCAAACTGGTTCTTTGCAATTTTCTTCTGAAGTTTTCTCGCCTCTTCCTCGTCAAATTGCTCCTGGGCTCTTTCCACCAAGGACACCACATCTCCCATCCCAAGAATACGATCTGCCATACGAGCCGGGTGGAATACATCGATAGCATCCATTTTCTCTCCCGTTCCTATGAACTTGATTGGCTTGTCTACCACACTCTTAATGGAGATAGCAGCTCCACCTCGGGTGTCCCCGTCGAGTTTTGTTAGCACAACCCCTTCAAAGTTCAAGCGATCGTTAAAGGCCTTGGCCGTATTCACCGCATCCTGTCCCGTCATGGAATCCACTACGAACAGGGTTTCCTGAGGATTCAACGCTTTATGTACATTGGCGATCTCCGTCATCATCTCCTCATCCACTGCCAAACGACCGGCCGTATCGACGATCATCACATTATGACCATTTTGCTTGGCATGCGCCAGGGCGTTTTGAGCGATTTCGACAGGGTTCATGTTCCCCTCTTCGCTATACACCTCAACCCCAATCTGTTCTCCCACCACGTGCAACTGATTGATAGCTGCAGGGCGGTAGACATCACAGGCTACCAAAAGTGGTTTCTTCGATTTCTTGGATTTTAAGAAGTTGGCCAGCTTTCCGGAGAACGTAGTCTTACCACTACCTTGCAACCCGGACATCAGGATAATACTCGGTGAACCCCCCAGGTTGATCCCTTCGGTTTCTCCTCCCATCAACTCGGTAAGTTCGTCCTTTACGATCTTCACCATCAACTGTCCTGGCTGAAGTGTGGTCAATACATTCTGACCTAGAGCCTTTTCCTTCACCCGGTTGGTAAAATCCTTGGCTATCTTAAAGTTGACATCCGCATCCAATAAGGCACGGCGCACCTCTTTGAGGGTTTCCGCTACATTAACTTCCGTAATACTTCCGTGTCCTTTGAGGACGTGTAACGCTTTATCTAACTTATCGCTTAAATTATCGAACATACTTTCCTGTGCATTTTAGAAGTGGCAAAGATACAAATTGCGCAGGGAGTGACAAAGCTAGCCGAGGGTAAATAGTAGTCGGTTAATCGAGAAGTCCATACATTCATTTGAAATATTTCCAGCCTGAGTTTTCCAACACAGGCAACCCTTCTTCCACTTTCTTCGTCTATCATTAAAACCGGTGTTGAGGCCTCTTAGCAGATGTCAAAAGATAAACGCCTGTAACCAAATGTGGGCTGAATCGTCATATACCAAACCAACCGCCAACTTCGGCCTATCAAAAAACGAATCAATCATGAGTACACTAAAAATCACCAATCTTTCCAAAACCTATTCTAACGGTGTTAAAGCCCTGGACAATGTCAATCTTGAATTGGAAAATGGCATGTTTGGCTTACTCGGACCCAATGGTGCCGGAAAATCATCACTCATGCGAACCCTGGCCACTTTACAGGAAGCCGATACTGGAACTGCCACCCTCAACGATATTGATATTTTCGCTCAACCGGCCAAGTTACGCAAGGTACTGGGCTATCTTCCTCAGGAATTTGGTGTATATCCAAGGATTACTGCCCAGCAGTTATTAAGCCATGTGGCCATTTTAAAGGGTATCACCAAGGCATCCGAACGCAAGGAATTGGTGAAGTACTTGTTGAATAAAGTGAACCTTTACGATAAGCGCAACAAGAATGTAAAAGGGTTTTCCGGAGGAATGAAACAACGTGTGGGTATCGCCCAGGCACTCATTGGGAATCCTGAAATCATTATCGTGGACGAGCCAACCGCCGGACTGGACCCAGGAGAGCGTAATCGTTTTTACAACCTTCTGGCCGATGTAGGTCAGGACGTGATCGTCATTTTATCTACCCATATTGTGGACGACGTCCGGGAACTTTGCACTAAAATGGCCATTATGAACTTAGGGGAAATTGTGTATCAGGGGGCTCCTCAGAAAGCCATCGATGAGTTACAGGGCAAAGTATACCAAAAAATTGTTCCAAGAAAGGAATTACAAACATATGCGATGGAGTATTCCATCATTTCGAACAAGATGGTAGGAGGACAACCTCTTATTCATGTCTTTAGCGAGAGCGATCCACAAAACGGTTTTGAACAGGTTACTCCTAATCTGGAGGACGTTTTCTTTTCCAAGATCAACACAGCCAATGTACTTGTTTAATCGCTAAAACCACACCTGTCATGTTCAAGACTTTCTTCTTTACTGAGTTGAGATATACGCTTAAACAACCCATGGTATACATATTCATGTTGCTCATGGGCCTGATGATCTTCTTTGCCACCGTTAGTGACAACGTACAAATTGGGGATGCCGTAGGCAATGTATATCGCAATTCTCCCTATACCCTTACCATATACACGAGCGTAATGACCATTTTTGGGCTCATCATGGCCACCGCTTTCTTCAATAATGCCGCATTACGGGACCACAACAACCAATTCAATGAAATCCTTTTTACCACCCCTTTGAGTAAGGCCGGTTATTTTTTCGGACGATTTTTTGGAGCTCTTATGCTAAGCACCGTTCCTATTTTGGGTGTCTTTCTGGGCATGCTCATAGGCTCGTGGATGGCTCCTGTTTTTGGTTGGGTAGATGGCGAACGATACGGTCCTTTCTTCTTGGCAACTTTTGTCAATAATTATCTTTTGTTTATCCTACCCAATATGTTCTTTGCCGGGACTATTATCTATGCCATGGCCACCAAATGGAAGAGCACCGTTATTTCCTTTGTAGGTGCTTTGGTTATCATCATTGCCTATATCATAGCAGGTACTCTTATTTCGGACGTGGATAATGAATCGATTGGGGCGCTGGCAGATATCTTCGGAATCAACACCTATGAAATTGCCACCAAGTACTACACTTCGGTAGAAAAAAACACCCTAAATCCTGGTTTTTCAGGATTACTGCTATGGAACCGTCTCCTATGGACAGGCCTGGGTGCCATCATTTTGCTGGCGTCCTATTTCGGCTTTTCCTTCAAAGAGAAAAACAAGAAAGTAAAGAAATTACAAGCGGATGCGTCTCAAAACGACACCTCCTTTCCGCTTCCGAGCCTTCATCCTAACTTCAGTAAAAGAACAGAGTGGCTTCAATTTAAAAGTTTCTTCTATACCAACTTTCTAAGTATCGTAAAGAGCGTAACCTTTAAGATCCTATTTCTGTTTTGTGTGGTGATCACCTTTACGGACCTCATGCAGGGTTTCGAATATTTTGGACTCAAATCCTATCCACTCACCTACAAGCTCATCGATTCGTTCAAGGACAATACAGATCTATTTGTGGTCATCATCCTGGTGTTCTTCAGCGGAGAACTCATTTGGAGGGATCGTGACAACAAGATCAATGAAGTAGTAGATGCAACCCCACACACGTCCTTTGTCTCCATGGCTGCCAAAGCATTGTCCTTGGTTAGTATAACAGTGATATTGCATCTGTTCTTTATTCTTTCTTCGGCCGTGTATCAATTGTTGAATGGTTATACCCGGATCGAACTGGATGTCTATCTCCTGGATTTCTTTTACGATAATTTCTTCTACTACATCATTTATAGCGGAGTGATGATCTTTATTCAAGTCGTGGTGAACAATAAGTACATTGGTTATTTTGTCTCCATCCTCTTGCTCTTTATTTGGCGTATTATCATGGAGGTATTGGATATTAGTACGAATATGTTGGCCATCGCTGCGGGTCCTTCCACCAGTTACTCAGACATGAACGGTTTTGGCCCTGGTATTACCGGTGCCATGTGGTTCAATCTCTATTGGCTACTCTTTTCCATACTATGCCTTTTTATAGCCGGAGCCCTATGGAGTCGCGGCTCCAAAAGTTCCCTTTGGGCAAGGATCAAGACCGCTAAAAAACAGGTCCCAACGTCCTACAGGCTGCTTACGGCTGCTTTTGGGGTCGCCTGGATCATTGTAGCAGGCTATGTGTACTATAATACCCAGGTACTTAATCCATACCTCAGTGGTGACACCGAAGAGGTGTTAGCCGCCAACTACGAAAAGAAATACAAAAAATACGAGCAACTGCCGCTCCCGAAGGTGATGAGCACGAAGTATTTTATCGATATTTTCCCTTCCAAAAGGGATGTGTTCGTCAAAGCCGAAGTAATCCTGGCCAATGAAAATAGCGTGGCCATAGATTCTGTGCTCTTTGGTTTAGATCCCGATTGGGAAACCACTCTGACCATTCCCAATGGCACTTTACTTCGTCATGACGACGCATTGTATCATTCGGTGTATGCACTGGATCCGCCCCTACAACCCGGTGATTCTATGACCATTAAAGTGGAGAACAATTACATTACCAGGGGGTTCCAAAATGGCCGTGGTAATACCAACGTGGTAAAAAACGGGACCTTTTTAAATAATATAGAGGTGATGCCTACCCTCGGGTATAATGAAGACCTGGAGCTTGGCGACAAGAATATTCGTAAGCAATATGACTTGCCCGAAAAAGATCGTATGCCAGAGCTTACCAGAGATTCTTCCGCCTTTCACATGAAGAATTACCTCAGCAGGGGTCGTTCAGACTATATTGATGTAGAAACAGTGATCTCCACTTCCGAAGATCAAACCGCCATTGCCCCAGGTTCCCTGATCAAGACATGGAATGAAAACGGACGTAATTACTACCATTACAAAACAGATACCCCTTCCCTAGATTTCTATTCGTTCATTTCGGGCAAATACCAATTGGCGAGCCGTCAATGGAACGGGATTGACATTGAGATCTACCACGACCCAAAACATCCTGAAAATGTGGAGACCATGATGGATGCCGTGGAGCGATCCCTGGCCTACTATACCCAGAATTTTGGCCCTTATTATCACAAACAATGTCGTATCGTGGAATTCCCACGCTATGCCTCTTTTGCTCAGGCATTTCCGGGAACCATGCCCTATTCTGAAGCTATTGGTTTTGTGATCGATCTGGAAGACGCACCTAAAAATAACATCGTGGCCGCCGTGATCGCACATGAAATGGGACACCAATGGTGGGCACACCAGGTGGTAGGGGCTCATATGCAGGGAGGCACCATGACCAGTGAAAGTTTTGCGGAGTATTCTGCCCTCATGACCTTAAAAAGTGTTGCAGACACTCCCATGGACATGCGGGAGTTCCTTAAATACGACCACGATAGATACCTAAGAGGGCGCAGTGATGAAGTCCAGAAAGAACTGCCCTTGTATAAGGTAGAGAACCAGGGGTATATTCACTATGGAAAAGGAAGTGTCATCCTTTACGCCTTACAAGATTATATAGGTGAAGACAAGGTGAATATGGCCATGCGCAACTTTCTGGAAGAATTCAAATATCGAAAACCACCCTACCCTAGTTCCTATGATTTTCTGAAACACCTGGAACCTCAGGTGCCGGATTCGTTACAACCTATTATCAAGGACTGGTTCAAGGATATTACCCTATACGACAATCGTCTGAAAGAAGCCACCTACGAGCAGCTTGCCAACGGTAAGTATAGTATTTCCCTGGATCTGGAGGCCTATAAGTTGAAGGCAGACAGTCTGGGCAATGAGCAAAAAGTAAGGGTGAATGATTGGGTGGATGTAGGATTCTTTATGGATGCTTCGGAAGCCGAGCTCTATGCAGAACAGCGCATCAAGATAGACCAGGACCAAATGACGCTAACCTTTGAGCTGGATTCGCTTCCGGTCAAGGCTGCCATTGATCCGCGCCACATCCTTATCGATAGGGTGTATAGCGACAATGTTAAAAATCTTTCTGAAAAGGAATAAGATCTGGAAAGGGACCTACTGAATAGTTGAGCATCTAAATAAACAATATCGCCCTGGCTCCAGGGTATTGATTATTTGATTCAAACTTCCTGCAATTGACTTTTCTCGCTCTTGTATTCTAATTCGTGCCTCACACTTTGCGTTTCTGCTTCCTCTCAAAATGCGTATCTTGTAGATTCCCGAGGATCATGTCCGTATCTCGGATCAAATTGAGAAAAACAATGAAAAGAACCATTTTTACGCTCTTACTAGCCCTAACCCTCCTTTTTTCTCTTACTATGGGCGCCCAGGAAACAAGCACGAGCGAGCTTACCACTAGTAAAACGATACACAAGTATCAGGACCTTGTCTCATTATTCCAGGAGTGGCGTACCTTTGAAAAACCTCCGTTACATAATGGTGCTCCGGATTACCGTAAAGAAACCTTCGCTAAACGCTGGCCAAAATTCAAAGCTTTGCAGGAAGGATTAATGGCCATAGACACCTCGGGTTGGTCTGTTGCGCATCAGGTAGACTGGATGCTCGTTTGGGCCGAAATGAATGGTTACGATTTTAATCATCGCATCCTGAAACCCTGGGTAAGAGACCCGGCCTTTTACAAAACGGTCTGGACCTACAAAAGTGATGTTCCTGCTCATGAAGGCCCTACCCATCACAAGGTTCTGGAACTATGGACCTATCAATTTCCATTGTCGGAGGACGAACGCATCCGGTTGCTGAACAACCTGGCTGTTATTCCTCCCCTCAACCACCTGGCCAAGGAGAATCTCACCGGGAATGCACGGGACCTTTGGATCACTGGAATAAGAGATATAAAAGCTCAAAGTGAAGTCTTATCAAAACTAGGAGCCCGACAAGATATAAAGAAGGACATTGAATTGGCCTCCACTGTAGAAGCTGCTATTCGCTCCACAGACGCTTTGGTATCCTGGCTGGAAGACCAGGCGCTATCCAAAAACGGGCCTTCGGGCATAGGAAAGGAAAACTATAGTTGGTATTTACAAAATGTGCATTTAGTTCCGCTCACCTGGGAAGACGAGGTCATGATTCTAAAACGGGAACTGGCGCGCTCCTGGGCTTCCTTAAAACTGGAGGAACACCGAAACAGGAAACTTCCAAAATTAATCGCTGCTAATTCGCCGGAGGCCTACAATCAACTGGCGGAAGCCTCGGCCCAAAGTTTAATGAAGTTCCTGGACCAACAGGACATCCTTACCATAAAACCCTATCTGGAACCCGCCTTACGCGAACATTTGGGCGCATACATCCCGGAAGAAAAACGGAATTTCTTTCGCATTGGGCAACATTACGATCCCAGGCCTCTCTATTCTCATTTTTATCACTGGTTCGAATTGGCGCGGATGGAGAACGAACCTCACCCCAGTGAGATAAGAAGAGGTCCCCTACTCTATAATATCTTCGACTCGCGAAACGAGGGGACGGCGACGGCTGTAGAAGAAATGTTCATGCAAGCTGGATTATATGATGACAGTCCCAGAACCAAAGAGATTGTCTATATCATGATCGCCCAGCGAGCCGCTCGAGGACTTGGCTCTTTATACGCTCATGCCAATGAAATGACCATGGAGGAAGCCGGTGGTATCCATTCTGAATACACGCCCAGGGGTTGGATGAAGACCGAAAAGGAACTGCTCATCTTTGAACAACATTTGTATTTACGTCAGCCAGGCTACGGCACCAGTTATATTACCGGAAAGTATCTGTTGGAAAATGCCATGGCCGATTTTTCAAGAATCAGAGAACTTCAGAATAAACCCTTCGAATTAAAAGATTTCTTCGACACCCTGAACTCCATAGGAAACATCCCTATCTCATTAGGGCATTGGCAAATGACCGGAGTAAGTACACATTTGAATAACATTAGAAAGCCTGTGGATTAATAAGATGATTAAAGTCATAGTCTGTCGAGGGGCTCTACAATAATTTTGTCATTCCCTCTGAAAGAAATATGCATTGAAACAAGTCACAAGGCTGCTGCTTTTTCGTTAGCAGTGCTGTAAATACAAAGTTGTACTATGGTAAAAATAGCTGTGAGCGAAAAGCGAAACCCAATAGTCCAAAGAGTTGATTACGATGAAAACATCTCCATTGCCACCTGGGGCGCGATCAAAGTAAACAAATCCCATTTTTTTCCCTCCAGTTTTCAGATCAGAAATGAAGAAATAATACTCTATATAGACCCCGTGGTGGTAGAAGGGTCGGAGAAAGCGGACTATATCCTCATTACACATTCCCACCCCGACCATTTCTCTATAAAGGATATACAAAAGTTATTAAAGCCCGAGACCGTCGTCATCTGCTCCAAAGGGGTTTCGAAAAAGCTTTCGCACCTTAACGTTCCCGTAAAAACAGTCAAACCCGGAGATACATTACAAATGGATAAACTCAAAGTTGAAGCAACCCATGCCTATAATACCAGAAGCGTATTCCTATGGATTAAAGCGCATCCAAAATCCAGTGAAAATGTAGGATTTATAGTATCTCTGGACGCTAACATTCGGATCTACCATGCCGGAGATACCGACTATGTGTCAGAACTAAAGAATCTCGAGGACATTGATATTGCCATGGTTCCGGTGGGCGGTGATAATTTAACCATGAATATGGAGGAAGCCGCCCTTGTCGTGAACTTCATTAGCCCCAAACTGGCCATCCCCATGCACTATGAAATTGAAAAGAAGCTTGAACTAACCCAATTCAAGGACCTGATTAGAGCACCTACGACCGTCAAGGTATTCGATTGACCATGTTGATTCGTTTCAAACCGGCTAATTTGTATGTCTCTGATAGCTTTCCTACCTAAAACCTAAGGCTTGCTGCCTAGAGCCTGATATTCAATGAACACTGACTACTACCCTCCGACTCCTGACTCCTGACTTCGAGCCATTCCACAAAGCTTACAAAGAACCACAGAGTTTCACAGAGAAATACTTCAATATCATACTTCGTATATCGTATATCGCACATCTACTATCCACAACTGCCTACTTACTTCCGACTTCCAACTTCCGACTTCCAACTCCTGACTTCTGACTTCCAACTTCAGGCTTCATGCCTCGAGCCCCGTACTTCCCTACAGCAAGGCCAATTCAATTAAAAGCCTTCCGAAACTCCATAGGAGACATTTCGGTTTTACTTTTGAACAATTTGGTGAAGGAGGTGGGGTGTTCAAACCCCAACTGATAGGCGATTTCCCCTACCGAAAGTGTTGTTGTAGATAACTGTTCCTTCGCCTTTTCGATCAGTTTATCGTGAATGTGTTGTTGGGTGCTTTGCCCCGTGAGCGATTTAAGCATGGAACTCAAATAATTGGGAGATAGGTGTAAGCTCTCCGCCACAAAAGAAACGGTGGGCAAGCCTTTTTCGATCAGGTAGTCCTCTTCAAAACACACGGACAGCAAGCTTTCCAATTGGGCCAATATGCCGTGATTTGTGATCTTACGGGTGATAAATTGCCGTTCGTAAAATCGTTCGGCATAATTGAGGAGCAATTCCAATTGTGACACCACAATTTTGTTGCTGAACTTGTCGATATTGGACTGGTACTCCCGTTGGATGCTCTCAAGCAGCTCTCTAATGAGTTGCTCTTCCTTTTCGGAAAGGAAGAGGGCTTCATTGGCGGCGTAATCGAAAAAGTCGTATTGCTTTATGCGCTTTGCCATAGCGGTATTCCAGAAAAAATCGGGATGCACCAATAGCAACCAACCGCTGGGGCTACCGCTTTGAACATTGGGATTGTCTCCCAGGCTCATTACCTGATTGGGAGCGATAAAGGTCATTAAGCCTTCATCGAAATCGTATTCCTGCTGCCCGTAAAACATCTTATAGGCCACATTGCGTTTTAGGCCGATGGTGTAATAATCCTGCTTCCACTTTAGGTCTTTAATGTTTTCAGGATACTGCACCTTACTGTAGTCCACCAGGCTGATAAGCGGATGTTCAGGTGCAGCAATATTTGCCAATTTATGGTAGTCTCCTACCTTCTTGAAGCGTTTCAAGTCTTTCATTTCACTAAAGTTATGGAAAACATTTTACACCAACATCCCTCCGGAAACTTCAATGCGCTGTCCGTTGATCCAACCGGCTCTGTCCGAACAGAGAAAAGCAACCGTTCCTCCAATATCTTCGGCTTCTCCTACTCTTCCCAGGGCCGTGATACTAGAGATGAGAGCGGCTTTTCCTTCATCCTTGTTGCTTCCTCCGGCAAAATCGGTAGCAATGGCTCCCGGCGCAATGACATTGGCAGTGATCTTGCGCTCACCCAACTCCTTGGCCAAATAACGGGTAAATACCTCTACCCCGCCTTTCATCATAGCATAAGATGACATCCCGGGTAGGCTAAAACGTGCCAATCCGCTAGAGATGTTGACAATGCGTCCGCCGTCATTGAGATGGGGTAATGCCGCTTGGGTTAGAAAGTAAACACTTTTTAGGTGTATGTTCATCATTTCGTCGAACTGTGCTTCGGTGGTATCCGATATCTTGTTAAAGGTTCCGGTCCCTGCGTTGTTGATGAGGAAATCGAAGTGGGGATTTCCGTTCTCTTCTTGCAGGTAGGAAGTGGCCCTTGCCATGAATTCGGATCCGCTTTTGTGATTATTGGCGTCGAAGGGAAAGGCTACGGCTTTTTGCCCCAGGGCTTCAATTTCTGAAATTACTTCGTTGGCCTTTGTTTCATTGCTGTGATAGGAAAAGATAATATCCACTCCGTCTTTAGCGAGGTTAAGGGCCATGTCTCTTCCCAGACCTCGGCTTCCTCCTGTGATCATTGCTGTTTTCTGACTCATTTTGTGTTGTTTTTAAATTACTATACAAAGTTGCAACGTAACTCTGAGTCATTTTTTGCCAAATCTATGAATGTGCTGTCCGAATCTATGATTCATTGAATCAATGATATAACGAGTTAATGATTGAATGATAGAATGAATTAATGGGTTGATGTGTTGATTTGTTGATGTGTTGATTTGTTGATTTGTTGATTTGTTGAATCGTTTATTCCTTTCGTTTTTCTAAAATTACAAATCTTACGTCTAACCTTTTGCGTTTCAAACCTTCAATGCCTAATTCGCGCAACTTCTGCCTACCGCTTACTGCTACTGCTCACTTACTCCCGACTTCTGACTCCTGACTTCTGACTTCTGACTTCAAGCTATTCCACAAAGTTCACAAAGAACCACAGAGTTTCACAAAGAGATCCGCTAAAATCATCTTACTTCGTATATCGTTATTCTACTATCCACAACTGCCTACTGTTAACTATCAACCATCAACTACCAACTATCAACGCACCCCACCGTAACAACCCCACCCTCCTCACGACTCATAGTATATGAGAAGCGAGCGGATCATACGGTTTTTTGAGACAGAGATTCCAAAGATCTTTCGCTTCCGGCTATGGCCTACATCCTTTCGGCCCGGTTGGGTCTTTATTACTACAGACATAGAAGACTTCCAACCCCAATACCTACATCCTTATCTGGAAGCGGTGACCGCCACACAGCGGCAGGCCATTCGAACCAAGATCTTACGGCAACGTTGGACACGACAGCTCATTGGGTGGTTGGCCCTTCTTATGAGTGTATTGATCCTACGGAATACCATCCTGGGAACCCTTCGCTACGTGCTTTCGGCCCAAACAGAAACCGCCATAAACATAGCCAAGGAATCGCTGGAGCACACCAAGGACCTGGACAAATACTTCTTCTTTGTTAAGGACGGAGATCGCTGGCTGGAGGAAGGACACTATCACAATGCCATCTTTCAATACAAAAAGGCCCTGGTGGTCTACCCTTCCAGTGATGCGGAATTCAAACTAGCCCAGGCCTATGGGTATCATTGTCAGTATCACGATCGGGACTGTGAAGTGGGCCTGGAACTGATTCAAAAATTACAACAGGATTTTCCATTGGACAAAGAACTGGCCAATATCGCCCTAGTTTTTACTCAGGAGCCGGATGACGCATTGCCAAGAAAAGAACAACCTTCCACTAGACATATCATAGCCGTAGAGCATTGAGTGAGTTTTTGTACCTTGAAGGTCCTAACCACCCATACATGACACACCCACTCATCCTCTTACACGGCGCCCTGGGAAGCAAGGCCCAATTACAACCCTTGCAAGAGTCGTTATCCACCCACTTTACGGTGTAAGCGCTTTCTTTCTCCGGTCATGGAGGTCAAACCCCGGAGAAGGCATTTACC
>JBCBDM010000032.1:0-23914 GCA_038529705.1 Bacteroidota bacterium | reverse complement strand
TAAAGCTCTGTCTGGGACCCTCTTTTGCCTTGGGCTTTAGAGAATTGAATCCACTCAGAGACGAAGATGAAACTTAATTGTTTGATGAGTAAAGATACCCTATTTTCTGAAAACCTACTGCTTGAACTTCAGTTTTTCTGAACGTCCCTTTTTAAAGATCTTATTGCTGTTGTGCTTCCCACTGCGAAGCTTCTTTTGTTCCTCATAGGGCAACTGAATGATGTCCTTGCATTCATCGCTACAACACTCCTGCATTTCATTGGCACAATTCTCACATTGAATGAACAATAGATGACAGGCTTCATTGGCGCAATTTACATGCGTATCGCAGGGGTTTCCACATTGATGACAATTGGCAATAACGTCTTCTGAAATACGCTCACCGCGTCGATGATCGAACACAAAATTTTTACCGATGAATTTGTTTTCCAAGCCTTGATTTTCGACCTGACGCGCATATTCAATAATCCCTCCTTCCAGTTGAAACACATTTTTAAAACCTTTATGCTTATAATAGGCACTGGCCTTCTCACATCGAATTCCCCCTGTGCAATACATGACCAATTTCTTATCCTCTTTGTGGTCTTTAAGGTCCTCTTCAATAATGTCCAGAGAATCCCTAAAAGTATCTACATCTGGAGTAATGGCATTCTTAAAATGTCCTATCTCACTTTCGTAGTGATTTCTCATATCCACCAAAACGGTATCCGGATCTTCTATGAGTTCGTTAAAGCGTTGGGCATTGACATGAACCCCTTTATTGGTTACATCGAACGTATCATCATTAAGGCCGTCCGCTACGATTTTTTTGCGCACTTTGACCTTCAGCTTTAAAAAGGATTTGAGATCATGTTCAATTGCGATATTAAGGCGTACATCTTTCAGAAAATAGATTCCGTCTAAGAAATCTTTGAACGCATTGAAATTTTTTGCCGGTACCGAAAGTTGCCCGTTGATTCCTTCGTGGGCCACATAGATGCGGCCTAAAACGTCCATCTGGTCCCAGGCGATAAACAAATGATTTCTAAAGAGTTCTGGATTGCCAATTTTGGCATATTGATAAAAAGAAAGAGTAAGTCGATCCTCTCCGGCCTGCTCCAACAAGGTGGCTCTTTCTTTTGCACTTAGGGTGTTGTACAGTTGCATGCTATACTAGTTTTAGTGAAAAGATTGATTCAAAATTTGCTGCAAATATATAAATTAAAAAAGAGAATTTATCGCTTGCAGACTGGTTGTGAGAGGTATTGCCCATATTGCCAATTCGCGAGAATTCCTCCCTATTAAAAACTTTGCGAATTATGTAACTTCAAACCTAAAAAATGGTCCAACCCATATGACAAAAAACAAGATTAAAGCTCACCTTCGTATTTTTAATAGAGCGTCCAGAACTTTGAGTTTTGTGGCTTTACTCCTTCTACCAACAATATTCTACTCTCAAGCAAGTCCAAAGCCAATTTCATTCAAAGATTCGATCGCGAGCTTTTCTCAGCTACAGTTGAACCAACAACAAAGAAAATATTTCTACACAGATTCTTTGAAGGTTGAGATCATTAATGAAAAAATGCTGTTAGACATCCGTAATTCGAAATACACCGACGATGAAGTCTGCGATGCGTACACCGCTATTTATTTTTGGAAGGCGAATGTAAATGACAAAAGAGGTTGTATTGCAATGGCACAAAAGGCCCTTGAAGTAGCCGAAAAAATTGACGCCAAAAGACGCATAGCTCTTGCCATTAATATTATTGCCTTCTGCCACTATAGTCTTGGAGAATACAATTTGGCTATAAAGAACTATACCAAAGCCCTAAAGGTAGCAGATGGGGGTGGAGACGAGTTTATGAGCATTGCCATTCGATCAAACTTGGCAGATGTTAAGATAGCGTGCAATGACCTGGAGGGTGGTATTAACCTTATCCATGAACAGATTAAAAAGATAGAAAGCAACAAAATTGAAGGTACACAACAATTTTTACCCCAAACATACGCCAGTTTAACGAATGCATACGTTTTGAAGGAAAATCTGGAGAAAGCCCGTTACTATAATACTCTAGGTTTGGAAAGCGAAAAAAATAGTAACGATGTATTGCCCGTAACGTCACTGGCTCTTGCCAATATTGAAATTAGTGATGGAAATTATAACAAAGCACTCGACATATTGAGTGAAATTGAAAAGAATAGAAACAAAGAGTCTTTTATCGAAGCTACTGTTTCTATTCTATCTTATAAAGGAAAAGCACTATTCCTGAAGAAAGAATACTCAAATGCCATCAGAGAATTTAAAAAATTAGAACAACTTAAAAACAACTATGAATTTAACTCTTTTCAGCTTCAAGAAGTTTATCGTCTCCTGGCTCAAAGTTATAAAGCCCTAAATCAAGAAGATCAATCCCTAGATTATTTCGAAAAAGCACTTTCCACCTTTACTGAAAATGAAAAAATTCGAATAGAACTCATTGGAGAAATCGCATCGAAATATGACAAAGTCGAATTTGAGAAGGAAATACGAGATCGAGAACTAACTGCATCTAAAAAGAATTATGAACAATTTTCAAGCCTCCAAAAGGAGTTGAGTTCTCTTCAAAGAAAAAAAAGACAACATGAATACTTCTTGATATATGGAGCAATTGTAGCGGCATGCCTTATAATCGCTTTCGGCATCTGGTTATTTCAATATAGAAAAAGCAATCGCAACAAGTTTGAAGCACTATTAACACAGGTACATGAAAAGGAAAATCGATTCATGGAGAAAAATAAATCCCTGGCTTCCAAGCCAAAAAATGGTGTTGAAATTCGAAAGGAAACCTACGAACAAATTATTACAGGCCTTCAAAAACTAGAAAACAAACGTTATTATTTAAGTAAAGAATGCACTGTGGTTAACATGGCAAAAAAGCTTCGAACCAACTCCACCTACTTATCTAAGGCCATAAACGATCATTTTGAGGTCAACTTCAACACTTACATCCATAGCTTGCGAATCAACTATGCCATAGATCGGTTAAAGAATGATACTCAGTTTAGATCGTATTCTATTAAAGCCATTTCTGCCGAATTGGGATATCAAAGTGCCAACACCTTTACAAAATCCTTCAAAGAAAGAACCGGAATTCTTCCTTCCTATTACATTCGAAAGCTAAATGCTCAAAAAGTCATTGGATAGTTCTACTTAATTGATTTTCATGTAAATATCTTCCTTTAAAGCTTCTCTAATTTATAAATATGAGGTGCGAACTCTTGTAATTACCGTGATCTTTTTGGTGCTTTACATAGCGCAATTACAATTCATCGATGATTCTAATTTGGCAGTTACTCTTTTGAGAAACTTGGCAACCATGCAATGAAACATTTAACTGGGTCAAGTCCTAATCTATTTATTCAGGAACTGCCAATGATGCAAGGAACGGCAATATTGCAAGCCCTCTTTAATCAAAGAAAAGAGGACGATTAATTTTAAATATTTACTATATGAAATTTAAGCACTTTTTTATCGCCATAATATCGCTCATCCTCCTGGGATGTGAAAGAGATAACCAAGCCAATACCCCAGAGATGAGTGAAGACATTGCGAACCTAAACTTTAGAATTTCAAATACACTGGAGATTCAAAGTCTAATTGAAGAGTCGACCATAGATTATGAATATAGCCCCGAGAATTCAGATTTAACTTTCAAGTCTTTTTATACCCCAGAATCCTTTTTCAACGCATTCAAAGAGAACGGTAATGAAATTGAAACGATTGTCATATTTGATGGGTGTGCGGACAACACAATCCGCATAGGTAGCTATATGTTTTCCGAAAACACAGGTAACTTGTACTTCAACCTGTACAAAAATCTGGATGACTTTCATGATGGTATTACCATTAAGTCTTACATCGTTAATGACTACATCTATAACGATCTAATGTATATTAGAGCATCGCGTTTCGAAAATTGTAATATCTCGATTTTCTTCTCAGAAGAGCTTGAAAAACGAGAATACACCCTTGATTACAATGACTTGTCTCTCGAAAGCGCATTTTTACGCCCTCCTGTGGATGCTTTTGACCCCGGTCCAGGAGGTAATATTCGCCACTGTTCGCTACAACATCCGGCTTGTCGAATATATAACTATGATCCCACTAAAGTATACCATTGTCCACAAAATCGCGGTTGTAAAGAGGCTCCGGATTGCCCATTCTTTAAAGGAAAACAATATATGGTAGTAAACAACTATCCGGACTATTTACATTATTTTGAAAGTGTTATTCTAGATGATACATATTATCGATTTAAAGATGAAATACTTGCTAAATCGGAATTTGGTAGAAGATATGGGAAACTGTTTTATGCCGTAGGTGGACAATTTACTGAAACCTTGGATTTCGAACTTACTGCAAAATTATTGGCAGTTTTACCAAAGATTAATACTAGTATTGATAATCTATTTGACGAACAGTATCAAGGAATCATTATAAATACAGAATTAGAACAAGAAATAAACGTAATCCTTTCTGCTTCCATAGATAAATCCAGTAGCACACTTTACCAAGAAGTTTTAAACTCTTTCCAGGATGATTTTGCCCAATTTGTCAATAAATCCAAGAACGAAGTTTTGGACCAACTCAAAGATTAAATATCCTATTGTTGTTTCTACCACACGCCAATGTACAAAAGCGATCTTAACGGATCGCTTTTGTAATATTAAGCCAGGAATTGTGGGAAAGAATCTTATTAACAAAAACTCAAGTTTCTGCTTTTTCCCTTTGCGGCAACGCCAAAGAAATAGTACTTTAGCTTACCGACTTCCCGTTTAATAAAATTAAATCCATGAGTACTGAAAAAGACGCAAAATTAAAAGCATTAAAGCTTACACTAGACAAGCTTGACAAAACGTATGGCAAAGGAACCGTAATGAAAATGGGGGACTCTGTTGTACAAGAAGTAGAGGTAATTCCCACCGGATCGCTGGGCCTTGACCTGGCTCTGGGAGTGGGAGGATATCCTCGGGGAAGAGTGATTGAGATTTACGGTCCGGAATCCTCCGGTAAAACAACCTTAACCTTGCATGCCATTGCGGAAGCACAAAAAAATGGGGGTATTGCTGCCTTTATTGACGCAGAACATGCCTTCGATCGCTATTATGCGGAAAAATTGGGGGTAGACATAGAGAATTTGATCATTTCCCAACCAGATAACGGAGAACAAGCCCTCGAGATCGCTGACAACCTCATTAGAAGTGGTGCCATTGACATCATAATCATTGATTCGGTAGCGGCTCTAACTCCCAAAAGTGAAATTGAAGGAGAAATGGGTGATAGCAAAATGGGATTACATGCCCGATTGATGTCCCAAGCCCTCAGAAAATTGACATCATCCATTAGCAAGACCAATTGTACGGTGATCTTTATCAATCAATTGCGGGAAAAAATAGGTGTCATGTTTGGAAACCCCGAAACAACCACCGGGGGTAATGCCCTTAAATTCTATGCTTCGGTCCGATTGGATATTCGTAGGTCCACCCAGATTAAGAATAGCAATAGCGAAGTCATGGGTAACAAAACCCGGGTAAAGGTGGTTAAGAATAAAGTAGCTCCGCCATTTAGAACCGCCGAATTTGACATCATGTATGGTGAAGGAGTATCCAAAGTAGGTGAGGTGATCGACCTGGGAGTGGATTACGAGATCGTAAAAAAGAGCGGCTCCTGGTTTAGCTATGACGATACCAAATTGGGCCAGGGTAGAGATGCCGTTAAAACCTTACTTTTGGATAATCCGGAGTTGATGGAAGAACTGGAGCTAAAGATCAAAGAAGCTATTGCCGCTGTAGCCTCTTAATTTTTTCATTCCCTCCACGCAACCATTATTTTACGCTTGTATCTACAGAATGTAGAAACTTGGGTTGTATGGTTGTACGCTTATTACTGTTAGTTTAATTACGCAACAAGCCAACCATATTTGATATTACAAGAGCTCATAGAAAAATGCAAGCAGCGAAATCCCAAAGCCCAAGAGGCTTTATATAGACAATACTCTGGAGTTTTGTTTGGGATTTGTCTAAAATACTCCCCGAATCGAGTGGAAGCGGAGGACAATTTACAAGATGCTTTCATTACTATTTTTAGTCGGATTGAGCAGTACCAAGGTAAAGGTTCTTTTGAAGGCTGGATCAAGCGAATTACCGTGAATACGGCACTTCAGAAATATAGAAAGAAGAAAGTCTTTGATATTTCGAACGAAGAATTGATCGAAGATGTAGAAGTAGAGGTGGATCAGAACGAAATTCCTTTGGATTTTCTTCTCAAGATCATCCAGGAATTACCAGATCGCTATCGGTTGGTCTTTAATCTATATGTTTTGGATGGATATTCTCATAAAGAAATCGCAGAGATGATGGGGATTTCTGATGGGACATCGAAGTCCAATCTGGCAAGAGCCCGAATGATATTAAAAACCAAAGTGGACGACTACAACGTACGTAAGAATACATGAGCACAAAAGATTGTGTAAACAGCTATAATACCTCCGTGGAAGCGTAGGACGCATATGAAAGAAAAGCAACACATAGACGAGCTTTTTAAAGGGCAACTCGAAAATTTCGAAGCTGCGCCATCACCTGAAGTCTGGGCTGGAATCCAAGCTAAGATGAAGAAGGAGAAGGACGATCGAAAGGTAATTCCTCTATGGTGGAAGTTAGGTGGAATCGCGGCTATGTTGGCTCTTTTACTCACCGTAGGCAACTTCGTTTGGAATCCGTTTGGTGTTACCGATGGAACGACCATCGTTAAGGAAGACCAAGACAAAGACCTGCCTCAGGAGGACAAAACGTCTATTCTTCCAGATACCCATACCAAAAAGGACGGTATAACTTCAGAAGAAAATGTCCTAGATGGCAAAGATGAAACCAACCCGGAAAAAGAAAAGGATGTTCTTCTCAAGGATCAGATTAGCAATGAGTCTAAACAGGAACTCAAAGCCATAGCCGTTGAAGACCCATCTGAAGGAGATTCGCAAAACAAGGATAGGAATACTACGCTGAAAACCGGGCCTGAAAAGGATAAATTGAGCACTGGAATAAGGGTGAAAGATGCTGTTGCTGCTACTTCAGAAAAGAATACTAATAACCGTGTTGAAAAAGATAAAATAGATGTGGTAAAGAAAAATATCACAGATCGTGACCCACTGATTAAAGTAGAGCCTTCCAAAGAAGCCGTAAACACTTCGGTTACTGGAGTCGCAGAAAGTGCCAATCCCAATAAGAACAACAGGAAGGCCGAAACAGCAGATGAAAAATTGACGGATAAGAATGATGCTATCCTGAAAAAAGACCCTTCCGCAGGCACTCAAAAAAGTAAAGCCGAAGAAGGAATTGCCGTTATCGACCCGAATAAGGAAAAAAATACGGAAGAAGAAAAGATCTCGGAAGAAAACAAAAAATCCATTTTCGATGCGATAGAGGAAGACAAGGAAGACGCCGTTGCGAAAACGGAAGATAAAGACTTCCGAAATTGGGAAGTTACACCCAATGTGGGTCCTGTTTTTTATAGTAGTTTGGGAGAAGGTTCGTCCATTGACCCAAGCTTTGCGGATAATTCACAAAGCGGAGATGTAAATGTTAGTTACGGAGTTCAAGTAAGTTATAATATCAATGATCGCCTCAGCTTGCGTTCTGGTTTAAACAATGTTAATCTTGGATATTCCACGGGAGATCTTGAGTTGGCGACAGGCCCAACCGCTGTTGCACTCAGCAGCATCGATTACGGAGGAAGAACTCAGGTGCTTACAGCCCTGGATAGAGGAACGCTAGCCAATTTACCTCCAACCGGTGAAGATGGTGGTTTTGGAAACCTCAACCCCAAATCCACAGGAGGCAACGCAGAACTTATTCAAAACCTATCTTATTTTGAAGTTCCTATGGAGTTGAAATATGCTCTGGTGAACAAACGCTTTGGCGTGAATATGATCGGTGGATTTAGCACATTGTTTTTAGGAGACAATGAAGTCTCCGTGCGAGATGGTGAATTTAGAGATGTGCTAGGAGAAGCCAACAATTTGAATTCGGTGAGTTTTTCCACCAATGTCGGGTTGGGCTTCGATTATAAAATTAGTAAACGATTAAAGTTTAATATTGAGCCTATGTTTAAATACCAGCTTAATCCGTATACAGATTCGTCTGTAGACTTTAGACCCTATTATTTTGGGGTTTACAGTGGATTGAGCTTTAAGTTTTAGGTTAGTTTTTAGTTGGTTAGGTTTGGAGGATTTCCAAACAAATGATGAAAAAAACCGTTCTTTCGCCATAGGAACGGTTTTTTTATGTTTTGCCTTACATAGAAGGATTCTCGAGCTCGGCAAGAATGATATCCCGCGTTTGTTCTTTGAGCATTCTCTTGTCTTCCATTTCCAAGATTCCGGTGGGAATAGTCTCATGAATTCTCACCCTCATTTGCCCGGGACCCCCACTTAGGAAGGTATAAGAAAATCGCTTTTTATTATCATGAAAGGTCATAGGTGCTATTGGGATGCGGTGCTCTATGGCCAACCTGAAGGCTCCGTCTTTAAATTCGCCCAGCGTTATACTTTCATCATCCGGAACCCCTCCTTCGGGAAAAATACAGACACTTAGACCCTTGTGAAGTCGTTTTTGAGCTTCAGAAAAAACATTATGTCGGCTTCTCGCATTGCTTCTATCCACTAAAATACAGGTGCGTTTGTAGAAAAAACCGAACAACGGGATTTTGGCCAATTCTGCCTTACCCACAAAAACAAATGGATTCCGTGTTATGTACAACATTAGCATAATATCTGTCATAGAGGTATGATTAGAGACAAACAAATAACTCTCTCCTTTCTTATAATCTACATCTCTTTTGATCCTAGGATAAAAACCCATTCCAAACAGAATGATCTTAGCCCAGAACCGTGCCAACCTAAAAAAGAAAGGGTACCAGCTCTCCTTTAAAATACTAACAACCAGTATTGGAAATAATACAAGTATGGGCACAGTAACCAGGATATAGAACCAGATGCGATACAAAACTTGAAACAGGCTTTTCAGTATTTTCATAAGTCCCAAAAATAGTGAATTGAATCTTTCAAATACGTCAAAAAAATTACCTTTGTCGAAATTAAAGTTTAACTCAAAACATCCACCTCTTTACGGATTTCTACTATGTCCAGAATACTCACAGGAATACAAAGCACAGGGACACCACATCTGGGTAACATTTTAGGGGCCATCCTACCCGCCATCGAAATGGCTAACGACCCCAAAAATGAATCTTTTCTTTTTATTGCAGACATGCATTCTCTTACTCAAATCAAGGATGCGGAATTACTAAGAAACAATACCTATAGTACTGCCGCTACCTGGCTGGCTTTTGGGTTGGATATTCAAAAAACCGTATTCTATCGTCAGAGTGATATTCCACAGGTAACAGAACTCTCCTGGTATCTAAGTTGCTTTTTCCCTTATCAACGGCTTACCCTTGCCCATAGCTTTAAGGACAAAGCAGATCGATTGGAAGATGTAAATGCAGGACTTTTTACCTATCCCATGCTTATGGCTGCAGACATTCTTTTGTATGACGCCAACGTGGTTCCCGTTGGGAAAGACCAGTTGCAACATATTGAAATGACCAGGGATGTTGCTTCTCGTTTTCATGCTCAAGTAGGTGAAACCTTTGTCATTCCTGAAGGAAAGGTAAGGGAAAACACCATGTTGGTGCCGGGGACCGATGGAGGTAAAATGAGCAAGTCCAAGAACAATTATATCGACATTTTCTTACCCGAAAAGATGCTTCGCAAGCAGGTTATGAGCATTCAAACCGATAGCACACCTCTAGAAGAACCAAAGGATCCGGATCGTTGCAATGTTTTCGCTCTATATCAACTACTTGCTTCAGAATCTCAAATTGCCGAAATGCGCCAGAACTATCTAGGTGGTAATTATGGGTATGGTCATGCCAAGCAGGCATTCTACGAATTGATCCTGGACCGTTTTTCTGAAGAACGCAGTCGTTATTTACACTATATGACTCATTTGAATGAAATTGATAAAGCCCTTGCCAAAGGGGCCGCTAAGGCAACCAAAACGGCCGATGCTGTGCTAAAGCGAGTTCGCAGCAAAGTAGGATATTAGATTAAACCTTAAGAAAATCCTTGGTATGAGATAATTCACCTCTCTCCTCAGCACCCCTGCAGAAAAGGTAGAAGGCAAATACCCCAATGACCAATAATCCATTTCTCAAAAAGATGTAGGCCAACACCAATTGGTCCGAATACAGCGTGTAATTTATAATGTCGATAGTTTCTCCTAAGAAGAAACATCCTATGGTCCAATAAAGTAAATTGAGGCGCTTAGATCTTCTTCCTGCCAGGGCATAGGACACCAAGCCCAAGCTTAACAAGAACAATTTGAGCAAGGTTTGCCCAAACCCTAAAAACAGATGTTTTAAACTTAATTCCAGCTGGGACATCAATTGAATCATCAAATATGCAATAAAAGTATTAGCGGCAATAACTAAGATTATAATCCAACTATTTCGTCCGAATGTAAGTCTTATCCTCGCCTCTAGAATGATCTTCCGAAAAATTAGAACACATCCCGCCATCGACAGGAGATACGACATGAAAATGGGCATACTACCCGGTAGCACTTGATAATAGGCTAGGGCAGAAAACGCTTCCGAAAGAATAAAAAAGGAAATGACCAGAACAAAAAGACCGCTAATCACGCGGTCGACAAAGATATGATAGATTAACCCGAGGGAAAATATCGCCAAAAAGGCAATAATCGTACCTCCAAAGTCACGGGAGAAACTAAAATATCCAAGAGTGATCGTAGCTAAAACCAATAGCCACTGAAGGGGAGTTTTTAGTGGGTTCATTACCTAGTAAATATATTCAAAATTTTAAATATAGCCCTCTTTTTCCAAATTCTGATCGATCTCTGGAGAAGTACAATACATATAGAAGAAAAACAATCCAATTCCGAGCAAACCACTGTGTATAATCCCAGAAGCCGGAATGGGATCTCTTATAAATACCAACGAGTTAAGTGTGTCAACGATGTCACCAAGAAAAAAAGAAATAAAAGACCCGTTTAACAACGAAATTTTTCTGGACTTCCTTCTACTGGTAAGATAGAAGATCATTCCTGCGCTCATAAAGATCATCTTAAAAATGGTATAGGCTATCCCGAAGAAAAAGTGATCGAGCGAAAGATTATATTTCTGCACTAACGCCACGATTTTATAACCAAAGAATATATTCAAAGCCAGGATACCTGCAATAATGATACTCCTCCAATTAATCACAAAGTAAGGGCGGTTTTCTTTGTACATTTTTAAGAAGATGAGCAAGTAGCCTAAAAACGAAACGAAGTTCAAGGCGTAGACATACGCAAAAGGACGCGGCCGTGCCTTTTCATGGAAGTATAACACCCCAATAATACCGGAAACAACAAAAAGGCTGAGGACGACCATGTAGAGTCTGCTCTTGCTTTTATCATGGACCAAATGGTAGGTAAGCGCAAAAAAGTAGAGAAAAAAGTAAAGTTCTAATACCCTTCCGTGATTCTCGCTATAACTGGCGTACAATAGCCAAACCATCGTGACCAATAGAGCGAGTTGTATCAACCTTTTCAGGACTACTTTCACATCCTAAAGCTAACAAATAAATATGATACTCCTCTTCTAGGGTATGTAAAGTAAACTAGACTACAGCCTCAAACCACTTTCCAGGGAGCGGCCGAACCGCACCCTTTAATTCTAGTTCCAGCAATAGGGAAGCGGCCTTAAAAACGGGAATGGAACAATCGAATGCAATTATATCCAGAAGTTGTTTATCCCTGGACTTTAAATACTTCCATAGCGTATGTTCGTCTTTGGAAAAGTCCTCAAACAACCTTGTTTGCCTTTGCTTCGTAGGTTTTTCGTTAAGCTCCCATCCTAATTGATAAATGAGGTCTGCCGCCGAAGTGAGTATATGAGCCCCTTGAGTTTTTATGAGGTTGTTGCACCCTTTGCTTTGATTATCTGAGGGTCTTCCCGGGACAGCAAAGACTTCTCTGTTATAGGAATTAGCTATATCTGCTGTAACCAGGCTACCTCCTTTTTCAGCCGATTCGATCACCACAGTAGCTTCACTTAAACCTGCGATAATTCTATTCCGCTTTAGAAAGTTATTGCGTTCAAAAGGATCATCGCTCCAAAATTCGGTAATGAACCCTCCGTGTTTCTCTATATCTTTCATATACTTACGATGGGGCTTAGGATAGACTTGATCCAGTCCATGCGCCAAACAACCAATAGTTTGAAGTCCATTCCAAACAGCGGCTTTCTGTGCAGTTATATCCACCCCATACGCAAACCCTGATACGATAACCGGGTCTAAGGGCGAAAGTGACTCCACTAACTTCTCACAAAAGAGCATGCCCTGAGGTGTAATATTTCTGGTCCCAACGATGCTTATAATTTTCCTAGCCTTGAGGTCGATATGACCCCTGGAAAAGAAAAGCACCGGGCCATCTATACATTGTTTCAGCAGGTCCGGATAAGTTCGATCCTGAAAATAGTAATAGTCAATGGCGTTGCTTTCCAGAAATTGGAGTTCCCTTTCCGCTTCGGGTAACTGCAGGCTTTCATCCAGGCCTTTTAGCCTAATCTGCCCAATGCCGTCGATTTTTAATAAATGGGCCTTCTTCTCTTTAAAAACACCTTCTGCAGATCCAACCAGGTGCAGTAATTTTTTAATCGTAGTATCTCCCAAATTCGGAACACGCTGTAAGGCAAGCGTGTAGAGCAGCTCCTTTGTCGAAAGCATAAATCTTACATGTAAAAAGGGGAGTTGGGATAAAAATACAACTTTTTGGGTTGTTAATAAGTTACTTTGACAGCTATTGAATGCTTGCCCAAAATAATCTATGTTTGTTTATATGCAATTGGCGACCTACATAAAGGACTTACTCTATAGATACGAGTGTGTTATCATTCCGGGTTTTGGTGCGTTTCTCACTCAGAATCGCTCCGCCAGGATCGATGATGCCACTCAGACCTTTTATCCGCCAACCAAAACCATCTCGTTTAATCGTCAGCTACAAACCAACGACGGCATTTTGGCTAGCTATATTGCCTCTGTTGAAAACTGCAGCTATGAATTGGCGTTACAGAAGATCAGAAATTTTACAGGAAGACTTTCTTTAGAGCTTTCGGAAAGAAAGACCGTGACCCTTCTCAATGTAGGAGATTTTTTCCTCAATGACGAGCATAGGGTTCAATTTGTTCCTTCGGAAAAGGAAAACTTCAATACTGCGGCTTTCGGCTTGTCCGCATTCGTCTCACCAGCTATTTCCAGAGAGCAGCCATTACGGGTCGAAAAAGAGACTATTCCCCTGTATGAGGAAAAGAAGAAAACAGCCTATCCTTTTATGAGATATGCAGCTGTTGGCCTTCTCGCTATTACTTTGGGAAGTGTAAGCGGGTTAAAAATCTATGAAGGGCAAGTTGAAAAATATAATTATGTGGAAGAGCAAAAGGCCAAGGCTCTGGTAGAAGCAGAAATTCAAGAAGCTACTTTCATCATAGAAAACCCTTTACCGGCCTTGAATATAAGTGTGCATAAGCAAACGGGACGTTATCATATTATTGCCGGAGCTTTTCGAGTCGAGGCAAATGCACAAAAGAAAATGGAGCAGCTGGCAAAAAAAGGATTTTCCGCTCAACTCATTGGCAAGAATCGCTATGGCTTGCACCAGGTAATTTACAGTTCGCATGAGAGCCGCCTTGAGGCTTTGCAAACCTTAAGAACCATAAAGAGAACGGAAAACAAAGATGCCTGGTTATTGGTTCAGGATCTCGATAAATAACTCCTCCTTTTTTATTTAAATACCCCTGCCTGGATGCTTCGCTACTTTCAGGAATCCTTACCTTTGTCAAAAAAATAGATATGACCGCCAAGACTCCCAAGGAATCGAGAACCGTGATCACAGATTTAGTACTTCCCAGCGAAACCAACCCCATTGGAAATATGTTTGGCGGTGAATTGCTGGCGCGAATGGATAGAGCTGCCAGTATTGCAGCTCGACGTCACAGTAGAAGAATTGTGGTTACGGCTTCCGTAAATCACGTTGCCTTTAATAAGATGATCCCCTTGGGAAGTGTTGTCACTGTAGAGGCCCATGTTTCCAGAGCCTTTAAAAGTTCCATGGAAATCTACATGGACGTTTGGATAGAAGATCGTGAAAGTGGTATGAGAAGTAAGGCAAATGAAGCGATATATACCTTTGTGGCCGTTGATGAAATGGGAAGTCCGGTAGGTGTTCCTCCCCTGGTTCCCGAAACCGACCTGGAGCAAGAAAGGTTCGATGCAGCACTCCGAAGAAAACAACTTAGTCTCGTACTGGCGGGTAAAATGCCTCCTCAAAATGCGACCGAATTAAAAGCCCTTTTCGAGGCATAAACAGATCGTAATTAGCTTTTTACAATTCTAGTAACCTATCTAATTACTAGGAATTTAATCTGTTAAAAACCTGTGTTTTTTCTCATTTTCCTATGGTTTATAGAAGTGAATTAGATATATTTGATATCCTAAAAAAATTTAACATTTGTTAAAGAGTATTCACCTTTTATTAAAATCAACATGAAAAAGACTACTATTTTTTCAGATTGGAAAAACGGTATCATGGCCTTATTGGCTTTTACCTTGTTCTTTAGTTTTTCCAATGCGCAGAATCCTTATGCGATTCAGTTTCAAGATGAAACAATTGAAATTCCTGAGAATATCGATTCTTTTGAATGGAGTCAAATGCCTATCTCATCTCGCTTGGCGGATGGATATTTTGGTTGGGTTCAATTCTATGAAACTCCAACCCAGGACGTGCAGGATTCTTTCAAAAGCAGAAATCTGCAATTACTCGACTATCTCCCTCACCGGGCGTATATGTTTTATTTTCCGTCCAACACTTCTATCCAATACCTAAAAGATAATGGTGTTCGAGGAATCATTCCTATGCAAGGGAGCTTCAAACTATCAACCAACCTAAGAAATGGTGATATTGGAGATTGGGCCATCCAGGGCGATAATATTCGTGTAACTCTTGTCCATCACAACAATGTAGATACAGACTACGTGATCAATCAATTAGCTACCAAGCAAATCTCATTGGTGAAACGCTATGAAGGAGCTAATGAATTAGAACTTCTCATTCCAAATAACTGTTTGGAAGACCTATCCAACCTACCGTATGTTAAATGGGTAGATGTAACCTACGCTCCTCCGGTACTCGACGACGATAGAGGAAGAGCTTTACACAGAGCGAACGGCTTGGATACCCAAACGGGTGCAGGAAGAAATTACACAGGTGCTGGAATTGGTGTACTTTGTAGAGATGACGGATTGGTAGGGCCACATGTAGATTTCCATGGAAGAATCACAAACAATACTACAGATGCAACAGGAACTCATGGTGACGGAGTATCCGGTATCATGGCAGGTTCCGGTAACAGAGACCCAAGAAAGCGTGGAATGGCGGCAGGATCAGACTTATATGTGATCAACTATGTGCCTTCTTTCCTGGATCCTAATACCACTACTTTAATTAACGATGGTACCGTTCAGGTAACCAACTCCTCTTACAGTGATGGATGTAATGCTGGATATACTTCTGGAACAAGAAATGTGGATTCGCAAATGTATGACCTGGAGACCGTAATGCACGTATTCTCTGCTGGTAACTCTAATAACAATAACTGTGGTTATGGTGCCGGATCTCAATGGGGGAATATCACAGGAGGTCACAAGCAAGGTAAGAACGTAATCGCTACAGCGAACGTATTTTATGAAGGTACTTTGGTTAATTCCAGTAGCCGTGGGCCAGCTCATGACGGTAGAATCAAGCCGGATATTGCTGCTAACGGACAAAATCAGCTCTCTACAGCTCCTAACCATGGTTACCTAAGTTTTGGTGGAACTTCCGGAGCTGCTCCTGGTATTGCTGGTATTTCTGCTCAACTTTACGAATTGTACGAAGAGGCAAACGGATCTTTGCCAAAGGCAGCACTGATTAAAGCGGCCTTGTTAAATACAGCAAATGATGCCGGTAACGTGGGTCCCGACTTTAAATTTGGTTGGGGAATCGTAAACGGTTTGAGAGCAGGTATGCTTTTGGAGGATGACAGATTTTTATCTGATGAGATTAGCCAAGGAGGATCTAACACTCATACCATCAATATCCCATCGGGAACAACTCAAATGAGAGTGATGCTATACTGGAGTGATCCTGAAGCAACCATAGGAGCTAACCCTGCGCTTGTAAACGACTTGGATATGATCGTTACAGATCCTTCTAACACAGATTACGAGCCATGGATACTTGATCATACGCCAGATCCTACTTTATTGGATCTTCCTGCTACCAATGGTCCAGACCACATGAACAATGTAGAGCAGGTATTGATCAACAATCCTGCTGCCGGAAATTATGATATCGACATCAGTGGATTCAACGTACCTATGGGGCCTCAGGAATATTTCGTAGTATATGAAATCATTACCGACAACATTACGGTCGTTCATCCTAATGGCGGTGAGAAGTTCTGGCCGATCGCCGGTGTAAATGTCCCTATTCACTGGGATGCTATTAATACCGCTGCCTCTTTTAACATCGAATATACTTTGGATGGAACTACATGGGTGTCTGCAGGAACTGTTCCCGGAGACCAATACTATTTTGACTGGGATGTGCCAGAAGATACCTTCACAGGAGCAGCCAGAGTTAGAGTAACTAGTGGCTCTTTCTCCGATGAAAGTGACGACCCTTTTAATATTACAGGTTCCTTGGTAGGAAGCACGAATGTTATTCAGGTTTGTGAAACGGAAGCAACCTTTACCTGGGCCTCCATGGCAGAAGCAGAGTCTTATGACATGTACGTATTAGGTGAAAAATATATGGACCTTGTAGGTAATACAACCAATACCACGATAACAGTTCCAATTCTGGACTATGAAGCTGGATTCTGGTATGCAGTGGCTCCAAGAAATGACACCGAAGGTTGGGTGGGTGAAAGAAATCTTGCCCGCAGCTATGCTGGTGGTTTATTAGACTGTGAGCTAGGACTGAACGATAATGACATTGCTAACAGTGTTGTACTTTATCCAAATCCAGCGAGCAACGAGTTTACTGTAAATCTTGGGTCTGCTGTGGATAGTGATGTTCAAATCACTGTAACCAACAGCCTTGGACAAACCGTTCAAACGTTAACCACTTCGGCTACTCAAACTTCAGTAGACGTTTCAAACTTGAATACAGGTATTTACTTTGTAAGTATCAAAACTGATACGCAGGCCACTACCAAGAAATTGTTAGTGAAGTAGGCGATAGGATTTCATTCTTTTATGATAGACCGCTCAAAATTATTTGGGCGGTCTTTTTTATTGATATCTTTGTACTGTCTAAGACGTGGGGTATGTCGTCCTTCGTAAAATTCAAGATTGAAATATGTACATAGAACAAATATATACGGGTTGTTTAGCGCAAGGTGCCTACTATATTGAAAGTAATGGAGAAGTTGCGATCATTGATCCCTTGAGAGAAGTAAAACCCTACATCAAAAAAGCAGACGCCAACAAGGCAAGAATCAAATACATATTCGAAACTCATTTTCATGCCGATTTCGTAAGTGGTCATATTACGCTGTCAAAAGAAACAGGTGCAGAAATAATCTATGGCCCCAATGCCAATCCTTCCTTTGAAGCTACCATTGCGAAAGATCATCAAGTTTTTAACCTGGGAGATATCACGATAACCGCCTTACACACCCCCGGACATACTATGGAAAGCACCACCTATCTTCTTAAAGATGAGGAAGGTAAGGAACATGCCATATTTACCGGTGACACTCTCTTCCTGGGAGATGTTGGTCGGCCGGACCTCGCTCAAAAAGCAGAGGATATGACTCAAGATCAGCTAGCCGAAATACTTTTCGATAGTCTTAGGAACAAAATTATGCCACTACCAGATCATATCATTGTGTATCCCGCTCATGGCGCAGGTTCTGCCTGTGGTAAGAACATGATGAAAGAAACGGTAGACACTTTGGGGAATCAGAAAAAAATGAACTATGCACTTCGGGCAGACATGACCAAGTCCGAGTTCGTTAAGGAGGTTACCGACGGCCTGTTACCACCTCCTTTATATTTTCCACTCAACGTGAAAATGAATCGCGAGGGATATGATGACATTGATACCGTTTTGGAACGAGGCACACGGGCATTGACTCCTCAAGCCTTCGAAGCCGCTGCTAATGAAACCGGAGCCGTTATATTGGATGTGCGCCATCAAAATGAATTTGTGAAGGGTCATGTGCCCCGATCTATTTTTATTGGCTTAGACGGCGGTTTTGCCCCATGGGTTGGAGCCATGATAGCCGATGTGGAACAACCTATCCTTTTAATCACAGATCCGGGAAGAGAAGAAGAAGCCGTTACCCGTTTGTCCCGAGTAGGTTTTGATAAAACCCTGGGATATCTGGAGGGAGGGTTTACGGCATGGCAAAATGCCGGAAAAGAAACAGATACCTTGGAATCCATTCCTGCTGTCGCCCTGGAGAACATCATGGCACAAGGGTCTGTTCCCATTTTTGACGTTCGAAAGGACAGTGAATTTGAATCCCAACATATTGAAAGTGCTCATCACACTCCTTTAAGCTTGTTAAATGATTATCTATCCGAATTTCCCGGCGACAGAACTTTCTACGTCTATTGTGCCGGAGGATACAGAAGTGTCATTGCAGCTTCCATACTAAAAAGCAGGGGAATTCATAATTTGGTGGATATCGCCGGTGGGTTTAAGGACATTAAGGAAACCCATATTCCTCTACAAGCTGGTATAGACTCCAAGGTGTCTTAACTACATCTTGTAGACCCAATCGGCGGGGTTCATTTTTTTCGTATTCTGGTAGACGTAAAATTTCAATAAAGACCGTCCTGTTTGAGGATGGGTAAATACCGTGCCTATAGATTGTTTTGTTGTTACCTTATCCCCAGGTTTAACCAAAACCGTAGCCAGATTATTATAAATGGTAATATAATCTCCGTGTCGGATCATTACCCCTTTATTCGCCCCTTTTATTTGTTGTACTTTTAACACCACCCCATTGAATACAGCTCTCGCCATCGTATTCGATTCGGTGATGATTTCCACACCATTGAAATTCTGCGTCACATTGGGAAACTGAGGATGCTGCCGTTTCCCATAACGGTTTAACACTCGTCCTTTCTCCACGGGCCAAATCAACTTCCCTTTGTTATTCTTAAAGTTCTTGGCAATGACCTTAGCTTCGGGAGTAAGGGTGAAGGTGCTTTTACTCGCAGACGAGGCAGTTGTACTTTTTCCGGAAGCCTTATTGTTAGCAGCGATCGCTGCGGCAATGATCTTGTCTATTTCCTTGTCTATTCTATTGGCCTCTCTCTGTTTGGTTCGGATTTGTTTGGCAAATTTACCTTCATCCTTTTTCAAACTGGCCACCAGGGCCACTTGATTCCGTTTTTCTTCATCCAATTTTCGCTTGGCGATACGGTTTTCTTCGATGAGCTTTTTCTTGTCTTTCTTTTGCTGAATTAGGTCCTCATTCAACACCTGCAATTCTGCCGTTTTCGCCTTAATACTTTCTCCTTGTTTCTTTCGGTGCTTCGTATATTGCTTCATATACTGCATGCGTTTATAGGCCTGTAGAAAATTATCGGACGAAAACAAAAACATGACTCTACTTTGATCACTCTTACTCTTGTAGGACTTATTGATCATGGAAGCATAGTCTTCCTTCAGGGTAGTTAATTCGGTTCTAAGCTGATCGATGGTACTTAGATTATTATTGATCTCTCGAGTTAGGAGATTGGCTTGCTGGTTGGTGACCCGAATGAGATTTTCCCGAACCGATATCTTTTGATCCAGATCCTCCACTTCGGCTAACACGCTTTTCTTCTCTCCACGCGTTTTGTAGAGTAAATTGTTGATCTTCTTTATTTCTAACAGAATCTCTTGCCTTTTAGCCTCCAACTCCTTCTGTTTTTTAGATTGTCCGGAAACCGAAGCAGCCAGAAAGAGGCAGAAAAGCAAACAAAGAAAAGGAATTAATTTTTTCATTTAGACAATTGGATTTCCTCGTATCCCTCCGGAATTCTGAACGGAAAACTCACCGAAACATCCAGGTCTATCTTCCGATAGTTCACGGCGATCTGGGTTTTTTCTTCCCCTTCCAGAGACTCAATGTGTATTTCCGACGGATAAAAGCTTCCTTTCAATTCTTGATAAGCCCCGTATTCAATAGATAATTCCCGACCATCTCTGGGTTGCGACACCGTTCCTGAATCCACTTTAAAATTACTGGGGTTTAAAAGCAAAGAATGCACAAAATTATTAGGCTGTTGTTTGGGCTCGATCTTGTATTTATTATTCGAAACCGTAGTACCATAATTATTGTTATCAATTCCAAAAATCGACTGCCCCAACAAGATGGCCTGGGTTTTCTCGAAATCCAGCTCCGTTCCTAACCAATCGCTTAGCAAAGCAAAGTCTCCATCGAAATAACTATTCCCCAGAGTTTCGTAATAGCTCACTCTATCCTGAGTAATGAGGGCCTTGGCCAGGGTGATGCCTAATACTGATGCCTTCACCCATATCTTTTCGTCTTTCTCCATTCGCAAGCTAACCGTAATACTTTGACGTTGCTTGGCATCCTCGTAAACCACCTTCACTCGGGAAGACAAGGTAGAGAATTTAGGGGTAGCAGCCCGATGGGCAGAAATGATACTTTTCATGGCCATTCCACTTTTCGCATTATCCGATCCAACTACAGCCGATGGTCCCTTGCAGGAAACGGCTATAAGCAATAGCAGTATTATGGGTATGAATAATTTCATATTAATTTGGCAACTTCAGCTGAGCCGCCTTCTTGCTATATTCGTTGGCTTTTCTATCATTTCCTTTTTGGGTATAGGCAATACTCAATTGTTCATAAAAATCCTTTTCCATCTTCGCGTCGTCTAAAATGAAATCCACTCCCATTTCAAGACTTTTAATCGCTTTATCCGATCTGCTCAGACCATTGTTGGCGACACCGTTCAAAAGATACAGCAAGGATTGGGCCGGAAAAGTAGCCAGAGCATCTTCGCTGAGTTTGGCGGCATCTTCGAACCTATTAACGTCGATTTGCAACAAAAGCGTATTTTTTATGACACTAAAATTATCTGGATCTAACTCGGAACCCCTCTGGTAGAAGCGAAGTGCGGCATCTTTGTCTCCTTTAACAATGTAATATTCTCCCAATTGCTGATATAGTTGTCCGTTCCCATCCTCAGAAAGGCTAGAAACTATCCTTTCCAGATTCGATTCTAATTCCGGATACCTTCCCACATATCCGAGAAAATCTCCCAACACTTTATACTTACTTTCATTCTCAATCTTATTGGAACCGAAAACCACATTCATGGATTTGATCGCTTCTGTGGTATTTCCTTCATCCAGGTAAAATTTGTACAAAGCGAGGTGAGCCAATTCGGACTTTGGTTGATTCTTTAGCAACTCCTTTGCTGTTTCAAACGCCTTGGCAGATTCTCCCTGTTCGCTGTAGAGATAAATAAGATTTAGATAATCCTGTTCCTTTTTTGGATTCTTATCGATCTTGGTTTCAAGATTCCGAATCGCTCCTTCGCTGTCCCCGGTTACCCGGTATATTTGCCTTCGAAGCGCATTTCTATAGGTAGTTTCTCCCCAGCTTTCGTCTAACTCATCCAATAACTCCAATGCCTTTTCATATTGCCGGGTCCTATGGTATAAATTGGCCAGGTCTTCTTTATAATCCTCATCGATCACCATTAACTTTTTGACCAGTGGAATGGCCGCCGCGTAGTTACGCTGAAGGTAATACAGGTCATAGAGCTCTTCCATTACATCCATTCGCTCTCCCTGAGAGGCCAGTACCTTTTGCAAGTTCTCTTCGGCTTCGGGGTAGCGTTTCAGATACTTCAGATTCTTCCCGGTCTCAAAATATACCACCGCTTCCTGGGTAGGATTCTTTTTAGCGGCTCTTTCGGCTTTTTTAAGTGCATTTAAGGCGAGTTCGTAGTTTTCAATACCCTTTTGCTTCAATGCTTCAAAAAAGCTCTCCTGAAAGGCGTCACTCACGTTTCCCAAATCATCTGTAGGAAGCTCTTCTGTTTCCTGAGCCCATATAGCACCTGCAGAACCAAGAATTCCGAAGAAAAAGAGAAAAATTGTGGTGTAAAATTTCATAATCAAAGAATCAATTAGGTCCACTTGCTTTGCAATGATGGGTACCTGTAGAAACTAGCTTTATCTTCTGTCTGGACGTACAGATCATTTCAATTGAGAGTAGTCTCCGATACTCACATTGGTAAAATTACCATCAAAAGTGGCATGATTTCCTATCATTGCATTGTCTAATGTAGCGTTTTTCACTACCGAATGGGTCTGTATTATACTATTTTTAACGGTACTATCCTCAATTATTGTGCCTTCCCCTATGGAGGCAAAAGGCCCGACCGAACAATTTTTCAAGCTCACGTTGTCGGCAATAAAACAAGGTTCAATGATATGGGCGTTTTCCAACCTAATATTTTCTGAGATTAAAGGTGCCTTAGCTTCCGATAAAAACCCGAGCATCTTGGCATTGGTTTCCACCGTTACTTCTTTATTTCCACAATCCATCCATTCATCTACCGTGCCTGTTTTAAATACTTTTCCGTCTGCCATCATTCGTTTGATCCCGTCGTTTATCTGATATTCCCCTCCATGGATGATGTCGTTATCCAATACGTATTGTAATTCCTTTTTCAATACCCCTACATCCTTAAAATAATAGATGCCAATCACAGCCTGATCGCTTACGAAGGTTGCAGGTTTTTCCACCAATTCCACGATCTCATTTCTTTCATTGAGGTTAACCACTCCATAAGCTTCCGGATTCTCAACCTTCTTTGTCCAAATCACGCTGTCCGCTTCCTTGTCGAGATCGAAATTGGCTCGAATCAAAGTGTCGGCGTATGCGATTACTGCCGGACCACTTAAAGAAGGTTCAGCACACATAATGGCGTGGCCTGTGCCTTTGGGATCCAACTGACGATAAATACTGGGCTTAGCCCCCAAACTATGGGCTAGTTCCTCCAGGCTATGTACCACATCGTCTCCAAAAAAGGCAGGATCCCCCAAAATGAAGGCAATTTCTTCGATATCCTGATTAAGAACTCCTGCAATGTCTGTCACTAATCTATGGACTATGGGTTTTCCCGCTACCGGGATTAGAGGTTTCGGAATGGTTAAAGTGTGAGGGCGCAAACGGGAACCGCGACCCGCCATTGGGACAATTATTTTCATGGGTTTGATTACTTATTTTAATCGATTATTCTCCTATTTCTATGTTGTACTTCTTCGCCATGCGACGGAACAGTTCTAATTGGCCGCTCTCTTTGAGTTCCCGATAGAAAATGCCCAAATTCGCCTCTGCATCTCTTGCGTAGGGCGACTCTTGTTCATTGTACATGATATACGATTTCATCATAGTATCCAGAGCATTCTCATAATCTCCAACGATATGATGAATTCGGCCAATACCGTAATACCCTTCTGGGTCATCTGGGAAAATTTCAATGAATTTTTCATAGCCTTTTATGGCATTCTCAAAATCTTCTAGTAAAGAATAAGCGATGGGAATGTTCATTAGGGGCATTCTTCCTCTGGGATCAACGTCAAGCGATTTACGGTAGTATTTTAACGCCTTTTCATATTGATTTAACCTTCGATAACTAATACCGATCATATCATAGGCAAAAGCAAAGTTCTTATCTTTCTTTACTGCTTTTTTGAATTTTCCAATGGCTCGTTCATAATCTTCAGTACGGTAAATATCCAATCCTTC
>JBCBDM010000031.1:0-24182 GCA_038529705.1 Bacteroidota bacterium | reverse complement strand
TGAATAGCCAACCTAACTTAAAACACCCGTTTTCCCGGGAACAAAATGAAAAGAAAACTGCGAATTAACGGACATTCATTAGGCGGGCCGCACCTCCGCAATAGCTGCGGTTCGCCGGGCTTTCCGTTGTATCTTTTTTCCGGTGGCTTCGATACTATTGCTCCGCAATCACTCAGCCACCTAAAAAAAGGATGTCACTTTAATCCCTGCCCGAAAACGGAAGGGACTATACAGTTCTGTTAAAGTTACAAACTTTTCGTTCTTCCACCATCAACTGGAAGGTTAATTCCGTTAATATAGCTCGCGGCGGCACTGGCTAAAAAAGCTACGGCATTAGCGATCTCGTCTGGTTGGGCAAATCTCCTGGCAGGAACCAACCCTTTCATAAATTCGCTCGCTTTTTCAACAGAACCTCCAAAACGCTTGGCTGCATTCCCCACAATATCTTCCAGGCGGTCCGTAGCGGTAAAGCCCGGTAGAACGTTGTTCACGGTAATTCCGAAAGGGCCCAATTCGTTGGCAAGGGTCTTGCTCCAGTTAGCTACGGCTCCCCGTATGGTGTTGCTAACTCCCAAACCATCTATAGGTTGCTTGACCGAGGTGGAAATAATATTGATGATCCGACCATATCCGGATTCCTTCATACCTGGTACTACGTTTTGAACTAGGATTTGGTTGCAGACCAAATGGTTGGAGAAAGCCTGAATAAATTCACCCACTTCTGCAGAAAATATGGGGCCTCCTTTAGGTCCGCCTGTGTTATTGATCAAAATGTGATAATTCTTCAAAAGCGTGGCTTCCACCACCTTTTCCTTTAGGTCTGCCGGATCTGTAAAATCTACCACTAAATAACCATGATCCTGGTTATGGTCCGTGGGAAGTTCCTCAAGTACAGACTGTAATTTATTCTCATTTCTGGCTACGAGTGTAATAGTAGCTCCCATAGAAGCAAGTGTTATGGCAGATGCTTTACCAATACCGGCACTGCTTCCACAGACTAAGGCATTTTTGTTTCTCAGGTCTAAATTCATGATTTATGTCAGGTCGAGCGCAGTCGAGACCTACTTTAAAATGGTAACTAGTTCGACCGCTCGACTGCACTCGAGGGGTCATTAGATTCATACTTAATACATACATTCTTTGGTTCTGTAAAGAATCGAAGGGCTTCAAAACCACCTTCCCGTCCAACTCCGCTGTCTTTCATCCCCCCGAAAGGAGTTCTTAGGTCACGGTTCAGCCAGGTATTTACCCATACAATGCCCGCCTCCAGTTTTTTGGAGATTCTCATCGTCCGATTGAGATCACGGGTCCACAGCGTAGCAGAAAGTCCATACCGTACGCTATTGGCCATGGCCAATGCTTCTGCTTCTGTCTTAAAGGTAACAATGGTCACCACCGGGCCAAAGATTTCTTCTTTGTTAACACGACAGTCGTTAGAGTCCAGTTCAATTACAGTAGGCTCCAGATAATATCCATTCTCCCATCCTTCTACGGTCACCCTGCTTCCTCCGAACAAGATACGTCCTCCTTCTTCCTTGGCCAATTCGATATACGATTCTACCTTTTCCCTATGGGATTGAGAAACGAGGGCGCCTACCTTGGTATCTTCAACAGAGGGATGCCCTACTTTCAATTGGGACACTTTGGTGACAAAATCCTTTTTAAACTGAGCCGCCATACTTTCTTCTACGTAGATCCTGCTACCACAGAGACATATTTGCCCCTGATTGGCAAAGGAAGATCTTACGGTAACGGCCAACATGGTATCGTAATCGCAGTCGGCAAAGATAAGGTTGGGATTTTTTCCTCCCAGCTCCAGAGACAACTTCTTGAACATAGGAGCCGCTGTTCGGGCAATATGTTCGCCCGTTTTGGTGCCGCCGGTAAAGGAGATGGCCTTAATGTGTGGATGTTCTATAATGGCCTGACCCGCTGTTGGGCCCGTTCCGTGAACAATATTCAAAACCCCGGGAGGAAGACCAGCCTCTGTTAGAATCTCACCAAGCATGAAGGCTGTCATGGGAGTTACTTCACTGGGTTTGGCGACCACACAATTACCTGCAGCTATGGCCGGCGCCACCTTCCAGGTAAATAAGTATAGTGGTAAATTCCAGGGCGATATACAGCCCACCACACCTATGGATTGACGAAGCGTAAAATTCATCGTGTCCAGCCCAACACTCTCATGGGCCTCACTGGAAAACTGCGTAATGGCATTCCCAAAAAACCGAAAGTTAGCCGAAGCTCTTGGAATATCCACTTTCTTGGCTAGACTCAAAGGTTTGCCGTTATCCTTGGATTCAGCTTGGGCAAGAGATTCTAAATTCCTTTCAATGAGATC
Source organism: Bacteroidota bacterium (assembly GCA_038529705.1). Taxonomy (GTDB): domain Bacteria; phylum Bacteroidota; class Bacteroidia; order Flavobacteriales; family Flavobacteriaceae; genus Aureisphaera. The sequence goes on along the minus strand of JBCBDM010000031.1, from coordinate 21,841 downwards.
TGCTACACGTAACAATATCCGGCTCCTTTGCTCAATACTGGTATTGGACCATACGGGAAAGGCAGCCTTGGCAGCTTGATACGCTGTCTCAATATCTTCTGAAGTACTGGCTGCGATCTTCGAATATACTTCCCCACTCCCGGGGTCGTAATTATCCATCCAGTTATCCTTTACGGGATCTGTGTATACTCCATTGATATAGTTTCGAATCTTCTTCACCTTATTCCTTGTTTTTTCTTAGATATTACACTTTAATTCGAATGAAAATGTGTTTAATTTCAACCATCAACCATCAACCATCAACCATCAACCATCAACTATCAACTATTTCACTAACCTTTGGGGCAATATGCCATAGCTTTAATCTCTACCACCAGATTGGGATGCGGGAGTTGATGCACAGCTACTGTGGTTCGCGCAGGTCCCGTCTCTTTACTGAAGAATTCGGCATATACTTCATTATACCCGGCAAAATCGTTCATATTTACCAAGAAACTGGTGACGTCGACCACATCGGCCATAGTGGCGCCTTCGGTAGCCAAATAGTCCTTTATATTGTTTAGAACGGCCCGGGTTTGTTCTCTTACATCCAGGTGCATGGTACCCATTTCATCGATTTGATTCACCCCGGCAAATGTATTATCCGGTAAGCGTGAGCTGGTACCACTTACAAAGATAAAATCTCCGGCTCTCTTTACGTGGGGATAAGCGCCTCTGGGTGTGGCCTTTCCTTCTACTAATCTACTCTTGTTGTTCATAAACCTATGGTTGGGTCGAGCGCAGTCGAGACCTCTTTTAATCATGATGTTTAGTTTTCACCCATTGCGACACCGAAGGTTCTGCGCTGAAAGCAAGCCTATTCTGCTTTTCACCCCATGTCCGGGCATGTTCTTATAAATTCCCAACGACCTGATCGTCGTGCAGCATATCTTCAGTTTCCTTGATTACTATGTGCAATTTTTCACTCAAACTACTAACATCCGATAACTTTCCGTCATCTATAAGGTTGAGAATCGCCTTATCTTGTGCACGACCCCGTCGTAGGGCTTCACTGTAGGGAATATTCTCATTAAAGGTAACCAAAGAATATTTGCTGCTGTAATCTTTTGGAAATTCTTCTTCCAAGGCTATTTCCAATTTCCTCTTTTCCTGAAATAAGGGACTTGCGGTGTGCTCTTTCATCTCATGGAAATTGTCCACCGCTAGATCGGCTATGGCGTCAGTATCCTTTTTTCTTTCCTGCTCATAGGATTTGAACACCGCATTCCAGTCTCCTTCCAACTTATCCAGAATCTCGTCAAACACCACAACATCTTCAAAAGATGCATTCATTCCCTGTCCATAGAAAGGCACTATGGCATGCGCCGCATCTCCCAAAAGCAATGTCTTTCCGTAGCTATTCCACGGCGAACATTTAATGGTTCCCAAAGGACCTGTTGGATTTTCGAAGAATTCCTCCACAAGATTCGGCATTAATGCAACAGCATCCGGGAATTCCTGGGTAAAATATTTCATGACCATTTCGGGGGTGGTGAGGTTATCGAAACAGTAGTCGCTATTGGAATAGGGTAGGAATAGGGTCACCGTAAAACTACCGTCCAAATTAGGGAGAGCGATCAACATATCTTCTCCTCTGGGCCAAATGTGTAAGGCCGCTTTTTCCGTGCGATACCCTCCATCCTCCGTGGCTGGGATGGTTATTTCCTTATATCCATGTGTAAGCCATTCCTGTGAGAAGCTAAAAAGGAATTTTCTGTGGTTGAACATACTTCTGCGAACCGCAGATCCAGCCCCATCGGTTCCAAATAAAACATCACCGCTGTAGGTTACTTCTTCGCCTGTGCGATCATCCTTAAAAGTAGCTGTCGCATTTTCAAGGTCTACGGCTAGACAGGCTTTATTGAAAATGATCTCTACATTGGGCATCTTTTCTGCTGCGTCCAATAGGAGCATATTAAGTCCGGGCCTGGAAATGGAATTGATATATTCGGATTCCCGCCCACTGTACTTGCTTAAAAAGGTATTGCCCTCTTTGTCATGGATCATCCGTCCATACATAGGAATGCAAAGCTTCATCACTTTTTCTTCCAGTCCCACCATTTTCATGGCTTTGATGCCTCGATTGGAAAATGCCAGATTGATCGAACGACCGGCATCTTGTTCTACTTGACGGAGATCGGGTCTTTTTTCAATGAGTGTTACCTGATAGCCTCGTTGGGCCATACGCAGGGCGAGCAAACTTCCGCAGAGACCCGCGCCTATTATGAGTATGTTATCTTTTTTGTTCAATGGAGTACTTTTTTCAAGCGTTCTACAAATTCATAAACATCTTCAAAGCTATTGTATAGTGGTGCCGGTGCCACCCGAATCACATCGGGCTCTCTCCAGTCGCTTATTACACCTGCTTTGGTGAGTTCCGTATGCAAGGCTTTACGGGCGCTTTTTACCTGAATGGATAATTGGCATCCTCGTTCTTCGGGATTTCTCGGAGTAATTATATGAATTCGGTGATCGTTGAGTTCATCCAATAAAAACTCAAGGAATCCGGTAAGCTTAACAGACTTGCTCCTGAGATTGCCGAAACCTGCTTCAGAAAAAACATCTAAAGTGGCTCTTATGGCTGCCATAGAAAGGATCGGGGGGTTGCTTAGCTGCCAGCCTTCGGCACCGGGGAGGGCGTCGAATTCATGGCGCATATTAAAGCGAGTCTCTTTATTATGCCCCCACCAACCGGTAAAGCGCTTGAGCTTATCATTTTTTGCATGCCGTTCATGTACAAAACATCCCCCCAGACTTCCCGGGCCGCTATTCAGATATTTGTAACTACACCAAACGGCAAAATCTGCACCGGATTCATGTAGATTGGGCTGAATGTTCCCGGCGCCATGTGCCAGATCGAATCCCACCATACAGCCATATTGATGGCCTAGTTCTGTGATCACTTTCAAGGGGAAGTGTTGTCCACTGTAGTAATTAGTGCTTCCTATCATTAAGAGAGCAATTTCATCGCCTTGATCCTTCATGATGGCTTCCAGGTCTTCCATTCTGCATAGATCCTCTCCTTCGGGTGGTGTCCAGAGGATAAGCCCTTCTTTGGGATCGAAGCCGTGAAATTTCAACTGACTCTCAACAGCGTATTTATCACTGGGAAAGGCATCACTTTCCACTACGATCTTATATTTGGTCGATGTTGGCTGGTAAAAAGAAACCATCAATAAATGGAGATTAGTGGTCAAGGTGTTCATCATGACTACCTCTCCCGTTTTCGCGCCTACCAGGGCGGCCATCTTTTCGGTAAGGAACTCGTGATAGGGAAGCCATGGATGTGTTGCGTCCGTATGACCTTCGACCCCATATTTTGCCCAATCGTCTAATTCTTTTTTAATATAGCCTGCAGTGGCAGTTGGTTGCAGACCCAATGAATTTCCACAAAGGTAGATGAGCCTATTTCCATCGGTGTCTGTTGGAAATAAAAAACGATCTCTGAAATGTGCTAGAGGGTCGTTACGATCACATTGTTGGGCATAATCCAAGCTATTTTGGTACATAGGCAGTATTCAATTAGTTTTTCTTACTCTCGATGTATTCATCCATGCGCGAAAGCAATCTCCACCACTCGCTTCCATCATCCCGGAAAGTCCTGATTGCTCCCGCTCTTACCAAAATCTTTCTAAGCTCATCATCGCTGAAGCCTCCCAATTGTTTTTTTAGGGTTTCAAAGGAACGGTCCGTATACGATTTATGATTGAGAAAGTGTTTGGCTGTGTTTTCAGCCATAAACTCAGTCTTGTGTTCTTCTCGTAATACCTTGATTTCATGTTTGTAACGTTGGTATTGTAAAAGATAGGTGATGAGTCCTCCTACCAGAGTTCCGGCCAAAGTAAAAAGAGCAGTTTCCATTTATTTCTCTACAATGATATTCGTGAAATATAACTCCAAACCTCCGGTAGAATCTTTGTGCATTTTGGCAATCTTTAGTCCATTGAAGTCTTCGTAATCCTCCCAGGTAGTTGTCATGTTAGCCACTTCGCCATTTCCTTCTCTAAAGACCCATTCTCGTAACATAAAGTCTTTTCCGTAATAAAGATCATAGGCGTCCCCGGGGGTGTAGCCTCCTTCGGATCCATAGGTAATCGTTAGAACGTCCATGGTGTCTTTTGAGATAGGAGCGATTTGATTATACTCCTCCGAAAAAGTAGTGCCTTCATCCCATACCAATTGATAGGGGGCTAATAGCCAGTACTTATCATTGACAAAGGCCTGGTCTGCCGCGATCTGTAAACTATCCATTAACAAATTTCTATTGTACTGAATAGTATCTTCACCATTCATATAAGTAACGTTTCCGATTTTAGTCTCCCAAACGAAGGACCGCTCGAAATGACGTTCTCCACGATCTACATTGAACGTAAAACTAATTTTTGAAACGTCCTTCCATTTGTCGAATCCATTTTTATAGGCAATAGTCTCTGCCGTGGTGAGAGGTGGATTGGCATCGGGTTCGGGGATCCAATCTCGTTTCCCATCGTTATTGGCATCGTCTTCCAATTCCTTAATAACATCTTTACAGGCAAAAAGAGCCAGGCAAGTAAAGGATAAGGCTAGTATTTTTTTCATGAGGATTGGTTTTCAGTAAAAATACGGAAACTATGAGTTAGCACATAATTTTTGTATTTTTAAATATGGAAATGAAAAAGGAATATACTAACGGAGAAGTTACGGTAGTTTGGAAGCCTGGACTTTGCTTTCATGCCAAAGAATGCGTACATGGATTACCCGGTGTGTTCAAGCCGAATGAAAAGCCCTGGATACAAGTTGAAAATTCGGATACTGAAGCACTAAAGGCAACCATTGACAAATGTCCTAGTGGTGCTTTGTCCTATTATACGAACAAAGATGGTAGTCCTTCCGAAGAAGCAGATTCTACAACTATTACGCGTGTTGAGATTATGAATCCCGGGCCAATTCTGATTCATGGAGCTATTGAAATAACACATGCCAACGCATCTACCGAGTTAAAAAATAGAACCACGGCATTTTGTCGTTGCGGGAAAACAGGAAACAACCCTTACTGCGATGGATCGCATAATATCGATTCATAATGGTACTGGATGTTATAGAAAATTCCGAAAGGAAACGTTTTGAAGCTATCATAGACCAAGAAATGGCGGTTATTGAATATATAAGGGCTAAGGGAGCTGTATATCTTACGCATACTGAGGTTCCTAAGGTATTGGAAGGTAAAGGGGTAGGTTCTGCCCTTGTAAAAAGCGTCCTTCATATATTAAAAGAAGAAGGCTCAAAAGTAGCCCCGCTCTGTCCCTTTGTTGCGGCCTATATAAAGAGACATCCCGAATGGAAAGAGATTTTGGCTCCTAATTACAATGTTTAGGCTATTCTGCAGGACGGGCATATTCAAACCGATCCAGTAACGCGGGTAAGGCATATCCGTCTAGTCCATTTATGGTGACTGTCTGTGCTTTGCTAAGGTTGAGGAAACCATCCTCTTCCTGGATTCCTTCCTTCATATAGATATGTTCCACAGTTCCTAATACCAAGAGGCAGCCATTCTCCACGATATCATAGTGGTTCAAGTAGTGACAGGCAATTTGAATTCTGGCTTCTGATACAAAAGGTGCAGGGAAGTCACTTTTGTAGATTTCAGTAAGTCCGGTTACGTCAAATTCTGATATATCCTTTGGGTAGCTGGCTGAAGTATGGTGGGCATCCTCTATCATGTCAGTATGTATGTGATTTACCGTGAAAGCCTTGGTTTCCTGTATGTTCTCCCAGGTATGCCTGGGAACGGTAACCGGGCGTAAAATGAAACCGAGTATGGCGGGGTCACTGCCTAGATGCACTACACTATTAAATATAGCAACGTTGGAGCTACCGTCTTTAGAACGTGTCGCTATTAGGTTAGCCGACTTATAACCAGTGCAGCTATTAACGAGGTTCAAGCGGAAGATTTTGTCCAGTGCCTTAATGGCTTCCTTACTGTAATATTTCATATGATAAAAATAGGCTATGTCACTGGTTTGATCTGTTAATGGCAGCCTAAAAGAAGATTGAATTCTTTGTTTTATCTTTATATAAATTATCTATAATGGACTTAAAGAAAGCCTTTGATACAAACAGAGAAACCTGGAATAAGAAAGTAGCCATTCATGCGGCAAGTGATTTCTACGCGATGGAGGATTTTAAATCCGGGAAGTCTTCCCTTAATCCTTACGAGCTTGAGGCATTAGGGAATGTTTCCGGTAAATCCCTATTACATTTGCAATGTCATTTTGGGCAGGATACCCTAAGCTGGGCGCGGATGGGAGCCTATTGTACGGGGGTGGATATTTCGGATGAAGCTATTAAACTCGCTCGAGGCTTGTCTAAAGAGCTGGAGTTAGATGTGCGATTTGTATGCTGTAACGTTTTAGAAACTTCTCAACACGTTTCCGAACGCTTTGATATCGTGTTTACCTCCTATGGCACCATAGGCTGGTTACCGGACTTGAAATCCTGGGGTCAAATGATCGCTGAGCGTCTTATCCCCGGGGGAACCTTCTATATGGTGGAGTTCCATCCCATTGCCTGGATGTTCGACTATACCGTTTCACCCCCGGTGATGAAATACGGATATCATCAAAAAGAGGCTATTTACGAAGAGTATGAAGGGACCTATGCGGAAGATGGTAAAACGAAAATGATAAGCAAGGAGTACGGATGGAATCATTCTTTAAGCGAGGTGATTAATTCGCTTACCGAAGCCGGTCTCACCATTGATTTCCTAAACGAATATGACGCTTCTCCCTATGATGTATTCCCCAATCTTGTTAAGAATAATTCGGGACTTTATGAGTTAAAACAAAAATTGTATCCTTTATTGTTTGAAGTGAAAGCAACGAAATCTAAATAATTTATTGGCTGCACTGACCTGTATACATTTTTTTGCTTTGTTGGGCTATGTGAACTGAGACAAGGACGGAAAAATCCAAAAAACCTTAATCATTGAGCACAAGCCCCTGTTTTAATATCTGGTGGTGTTGGATTGTACAGATTACCATAAATAGACCATAGGAAGATAGCGCCTGTAGGTATGGAATTAACATAGTTCCTAAATCCGCAAAAGTTGGAAAGTTGATCGTTTTGAATAATCGTAAGGCCGAATTGCTCTCTTGTAGGATTCTCTCCCACGTATCTTACATTCTGAAATGCATCCAGATTTTGCAAAGAATTACAATTGCCTATATTAAAATTGAATCTGCTAAAAGTTGAACTGCTCTTAGTGGCCCTGAAGGTTTCTACATTTAATAGTGCGTTAATATCCGTTAAATTGGGTATTTGCGTAAGTGACAGTGATGTCTTTATGTTCCTAACACCTTCGAGGCCATCAAGACTAGTAAGGTTTGGTAAATCAATTAAAGAAAGAGGTGCTTCTAACATTGTAGCTCCTTGAAGCGCTTCTAAGCTATTCAAATTGGCTAAGCTAATTAGTCTAAGTTGTCCATAAGAACTTAGATTACCTAAGCCATCAAGATTGGTTATTGGTAGGTTATTCAAAGTTATACTTTTTGTTATTTGCTGCACATTTTGAAGTCCGTTCAAAGATGTTAAATTAGGTAGACCTGTGAGATCCAATACGTTTAGTATGGTCCCTGTTTGTAATGTAGATAAATCCGTTAATGGCATATCAATAATGGTCACGTTACCATTATTAACAACACTCAAGCCATTTAGGTTGTTAAGAGATAAATTTTCTGATAAATATATAGTGCCCGTAAAGGGTTTGAGTTGTGTAATAGCGGAAACATCAGTTAAGTCGTTACATTCTTCAATTCGAATTCTTCCAAAATTATCATTGTAGAATCGCAAATGTGAGAGCCCATTTAAATTTGTGGTATTTTGAACATTACGAATATGTAAATTTCCGACTTCCTCAAGCCCTGCTAAATCAGAGATGTGGTTCCAATCACCAGTTATCGTGAAGGTGCCAGTAACAATTCGGTAAGGATAATTTTCTGATTGAAACCCTAAGAAAATTTTTGCATCTCCATACCAAATCTCACTTCCCACGGTGGTGAAGTTAAAAGTGGCAAAAGTTTCATCTCCATTCTCAGAGATAGCATAAATGACACCATTATAGGCCGTTTCGTTTTGAATTTCGAAAGTGTATTGGGTCCCAGAGAATGCTTCTTCATAAACAACATCATTGAGAAGAACTCTATACAAGGTTTGACCATTTCCCCCAGTAAAGGTCCAATTAATAGTAACTTGGAGTGACTCAATAGGTTGAACCGTGACGGTTAAGGCTGCTGTATCCTGATCATCGTTAGAACAAGAAATTGAAAATAATACGATACAAAATAGGGCGATTTTTTTCATAACTTCATGTGAAACGGAAAGTTACGAAAAAAAAGAACTAGTGAGTTTCACTGTCCTTCAACAAATGCGGAAACTTTGCCTGAAATCTTTTTAGTCTTGGGATCGATACATTTCTAATATATCCGTGATTGGGATTGCGCTTCTCAAAATCTTGATGATAGGCTTCCCCTACCCAGAATTTTTGAAAGGGTAGTACTTGTGCCGCTACGTTTCCTTCTCCAATTTTTTTCTCTATGTCCGCGATCTTAGTGTCGATAATCTCTTTTTGTTTTGAAGTTTGATAAAAGATGATCGAACGGTATTGAGACCCATTGTCTGGTCCTTGTCCGTTGACCTGGGTAATATTTTGAGATCCGAAGTAGACATCTACAAGGTCACTAAAAGAAATTACATTACTATCGTAGATAATCTCTACCGCTTCCGCATGACCGGTACGTCCGGTATTGCTTTCTTCATAGGTTGGATTGTCTGTATGTCCGCCACTATAACCGGAAATGGATTCTTTAACTCCTTTCACACTTTCATAGACAGCTTCTACACACCAGAAACAACCGCTGGCAAAATAGGCCCGATCCAGCCCATCTTCACTTTTTACCACTACAGGAGTTTGTTCCTTTTGAGCAATGGCTTCGGCTTCTTTGTTCTGTGTATTAGATTGACAGGATGCCTGCAACGTTAAAAGGATCAATGAAAGAGAGACAAGCAAATACTTTTTCATAACAATTTTGTTTTGAGGGGTAAGTCGGTAAAGGTTTTAAACCTTTCAGTAAAGTAACAAAAAAAGCCCTCACGTGGATGTGAAGGCTTTGTTATAATTTTCGAAGCTTATTATTTTAGCTTAGCGAACAATTTTTGCATTTTTTCTCTTTCCTCTTCTGCCAGGGCAGGATCTACCAGAATACGTCCGCTGTGTTCATCGGTAATGATCTTTTTTCGGGCCGCAATCTCCATTTGCACCTGAGGAGGAATGGTAAAGAAAGATCCTCCACTGGCTCCGCGTTCCACCGGCACAACGGCAAGGCCATTCTTTACGTTGGTACGGATGCGCTTGTAAGCTTTTACTAAACGCTCCTCAATATTCTTCTCGTACTTTTCGGATTCCTTGATGAGGGATTGTTCTTCCTTTTCGGTTTCCGCAAGAATCTCGTTCAATTCTCCTTGCTTGTGCTTAAGGTGTTCTTCGCGTTCCTTTAGTTTCTCTTTGGTGGTGTCCATCACCTCATTCTTCTGCTCGATCTGAGCTTTGAACTCTTTGATATGCTTTTCGGCTAATTGAATTTCCAATTCCTGGTATTCAATCTCCTTACTCAAACTATTGTATTCACGATTGTTACGTACATTGTCTTGTTGAGAAGTATACTTTTTGATCAAGCTTTTCGCTTCTTCGATCAGGTTTTTCTTGTCCTTAATACTCTCCTCGATTACTTCAAGATCGGCACCCATTTTTTCCAAACGAGTATTCATTCCGGCAACTTCATCTTCCAGGTCCTGAACCTCCAAAGGAAGCTCTCCGCGAACATTTCTTATTTCATCTACACGGGAGTCGATCAATTGAAGATCGAATAATGCTCTTAACTTCTCTTCTACAGTGCTTTCTGTTTTCTTTGCCATATGCTAGTAATAAGTAATAGGATTGGTGTTTACTTGTGATAAAACGACTGCAAAATTAGTAATTTTTTTGCTAAGGTGGGCAACTAATAGCTGTTTTGTGTATTGTTCACTTTCGTAATGTCCCACATCGGTGAGCAGAATTGAATGTTCCGCACTAAAAAAATCGTGATATTTGAGATCTGCCGTTACAAAGGCATCGGCTCCAAGTCCTTTTGCAGCTCCAATAGCAAAACTACCGCTGCCTCCCAACACTGCGACCTTTTTAACAGGTTTGCCCAGCAAAGCCGAATGCCGGACACATCCGGTGTTAAAGGTTTCTTTGAGATGTGCCAGAAAATCTTCTTCTTTCATAGCTGTTTCGAACGCTCCCAGCATCCCCATGCCAATATGTTGATTGGTATTGCTGAGGGTAGTGATCTCATAGGCTACTTCCTCATAGGGATGTGTTTCGAAGAGGGCTTTAAGTATTCTGGATTCCAAATGTTTCTGAAAGGTTACCCCTATCTGGATCTCTGCTTCGAAATGGGTTTCTCCTTTGGTTCCTACGGTAGGATTCGACGCCTCATTCCCTTTAAAACTACCCATTCCGGAATGATTGAAACTACAGTGACTGTAATTGCCAATGTTTCCAGCGCCAGCTGCGAATAAAGCTTCTCTCACACTCGTTGCTTTTTCAGAAGGAACAAAGGTGACCAACTTGTTTATGGTGCCCGATTGTGGTATGAGAATACTCTTTTTCTCTAAACCCAGTTTTTCACATATCATCGCATTTACCCCATTCCAGGCGTTGTCCAGAGCCGTATGGATGGCGAAGATAGCAATATCATGTTGTATAGCTTTTAAAACCACCCTTTCCACATAGGTCTTTCCTGTTATCTTCTTCAGCCCTTTAAATATAATAGGATGAAAGCTCACGATAAGGTTGCAATTGTTTTCTATAGCTTCATCAACAACCGCTTCCAGGGTATCGAGGGTGACCAAAATCCCGGAGACTTCGTTTCTAGGGTTTCCCACCAATAGCCCGGTATTATCAAAACCCTCCGAATAAGAGAGTGGAGCGAGTTCTTCTAAAATGGAAATGACATTTTGTACCTTCATGAAAGCTAATTTAGGGTAAAGATAGGAATTAGGGAAGGAGCTTTGTTATTTGATGTTGTTATTGACTAAAGTTTTCATGTTGGATTTGTATTTCTGTCTTTACGTATCATGCCCGAGGCCTAGGGTCTTATAGCTACTATCTCATATCTCACATCTAATTTGTACTTTCGTTCTATGAAATTTCGGAAACTGTTATTTCCCCTATCTATTTTATATGACGGAGTTACGTCGCTCCGAAATGCCGCCTATAACAAAGGTTGGAAGGAAAGTAGGAGTTATGATATCCCGATCATTTGCGTGGGAAACCTTTCTGTGGGGGGTACTGGAAAATCGCCTATGGTAGAATATTTGATCGATTTTCTTCGGAAGGATTTTCGAGTGGCTGTTTTGAGTAGGGGATATAAGAGAAAGACCAGCGGGTTTTTAGAGGTTACTACGGACAGCACTACGGAAGAGGTAGGTGATGAACCGCTTCAGTTTAAACAGAAATTCCAACAGGTAACCGTTGCTGTTTGTGCAGACAGGCGTGAGGGGATCGAACGTCTGCGGCCAAAGGCCGAAGTGATCGTTCTGGATGATGCGCTTCAGCATAGAAAAGTGAAGCCTTCTTTTACTGTGTTACTTACCCCTTTCGACGACCTTTTCACGGAAGACCTTATTCTGCCTGCGGGTAATTTACGGGAGTCTCGTCGGGGTGCAGAAAGAGCAGATGTAATCGTCGTTACAAAGTGTCCGGAAGGAGTGGCGTATGCAAGACTTCAAGAGATTCAATATAAAATGAACCTGAAGTCGCATCAACGAATCTATTTTTCGATGATCGGCTACGACAGGGCTGTGCACAGTGCCACCGAGTCGTTACCTCTGGAATACCTTCAAGACAAACCATTTACTTTGGTCACCGGTATTGCCAACCCCAAACCTTTGGTTGAGTTTCTAAAAAAGCGGCATATGGTTTTTGATCATGCACGGTATCCGGATCATCACAATTTTAGTGAAACAGAAATCGCTACTCTTAGAGAAAAGGAAATTATTCTTACCACTGAAAAAGATTATATGCGCCTATATCCCAAGTTGAAAAAATTCGCCTTGTACCATCTACCCATTAAGACGATTCTCTTGAATGGTCAAGATGAAGTATTCAAAAAGGCTATTCGGAATGCGGTAAAGGATTTTGAGAAGCACTAATCGCCAACGGGCAATTTTTTATTGTCCAGGGTACGATAGATCTTTTCGAAGAATTCTTCCGTTTTAAATGGCTTGGGAATGATCTCATTAAAACCTGCCCGATAGAAATCATCCAGATTTTCATCAATGGTCACAGCAGTTAAGGCAATGATGGGAAGTTGTTTATTGAACTTTCTAATTTCCTGGGTCGCCTCGATACCACTAATTCCTGGCATATGAATGTCCATGAGGACGACATCGAAATTGTGTTCTTTCACAAGAGCGATAGCATCTGTCCCATTATCTGCTACCAGACAGACCATCTTGTTCTTTTCCAGAATTTTCTTGGTGATCATCTGGTTGATCTTATTATCCTCCACCACCAGGATGTTGCGGTTCTCAAGAGCCACATAGTCCACATCGTAGATAATATTATTCGGATTCTTGGTTTCCTGGAACTCCTCTGAAATGGCAAAGTTAATATCGAACCAGAATTTTGACCCTTTTCCTAGCTGACTTTCCAGTTGAATCTTACTACCCATTAACTCGAGGAGGTTCTTTACAATAGACAATCCCAATCCCGTACCACCAAACTTTCGGTTGATCTGAAGTGAAGCCTGAGAGAAGGTCTCGAAAATACTCTTCTGTTTTTTCTTGGAGATTCCTACCCCGTTGTCCTCAATCTCAAAATGTACGGTTGCCCTGTCTTTGGTTTCCCCTATTTTGCGAATACGTACGTGAATATCTCCATTTTGAGTGAACTTCAAGGAGTTACCTATCAGGTTGATCAAGATCTGGGAGAGTTTTAAAGGATCCCCCAACAGTTTTTCCGGGATAGTTTCATCAAATTCGAAGTGCAAATTGTTCTTCCGGTCGTCGGCAGATTTCTTTAAGGCCACCAATACATCGTTCGCCCTTTTCTTGAGGTTGAAGGAAGTTTTCTCTACTTCCACCTTGTTGGCCTCCAGCTTGTTAAGATCTAAGATGTTATTGATTAGGGAAAGCAAGTATTCCCCGGAGAATTTGAGGGAGTTCAAATGTTCTTTTTGATGCGGTTTCGGGTCTTCTTCCAACAATAGGTGAGTGAGTCCGGTAACTGCATAGAGAGGTGTCCTTAGCTCATGGGTAATGGTGGATAAGAACTGTGCCTTGGCCAGAGAGGCTTTTTCCGCCTTCTCTTTGGCCAGCTGCAATTCGCTATTCTTATCCTGAAGCAATTCATTCGCTTTGGCTCGTAGATTGTTATTCTTGTAAAGAGAAAGGGTTAGTAGAGAAAGGATCACAATGAGCGCAATACTCAAGCCAGTGGTCATCTTACCAAAGTTGATGGAACGTTGCTGTTTGTCCAGATCACTTTGCTGCTTGGCAATGGTCTCGGTAAGATCTCCAACATTGGTCTCGGCATCAACCCCTTTGGAAACGGCATTCATAAATACCTGATTCAACGAGTCGCTTTTAAATTCAAATTTCTCCAGTAACTCCTGAGCTTCTGCAAAGTTGTTCTCTCTAATAGCGATAGTGGCACCAATGCGGTAACTATCTACTTTTAGCTTGGTATACGACTTAGTACCGATAACGGCTTCCGCCTGTCTCAAAGATTCTTTGGCTTTTGTTAAATTCTCACTAGGGTCTCCCGTAGACAGAAAAAGATAAGAATTTGCCTTATTCAGGCGCGCAAAAGCCTCCAAATAACTATATTCAACATTTTGAAGCAAAGGGACTGCTGCGTCGTAGTAATTGATAGCATTCTTGTAGTTTTCACGCTCTTCTTCCAAAACTCCCAGTGCAAAGATCACTTCGGCTTGCCCAAACTCATCTTCCAGCGCGATATAAATGTTATTAGCCTTTTTGATATATTCTTCAGCGTCCTGAAATTCTTTCAATCGAACCAGTATGAGTCCGTAAAGACTGTAGGATTGCGCTAACAGGCTTTTTTCATTGGTTTCTTTGAGTAAGGTAATGGCCTGGGCCGCTTCACTCTTGGCCTTCGGGAAATTTTGGATTACGTTATAAACATTTGCAGTGGCAATTTTTAACTTCCCTTTTACTTGCTTATCCTCGATGGCATCGGCCATTTTCCCGGCTTTGAGGAGCTCGACCAGGGCTGTTTCATAATCCTGTGAAAATAGAGCCTTTCTTGATTCTTTCTGGAAGGTTATAATTTGAGCAAGAGTATCTCGCTTGGTTTCCTGCGCAAATAGGCCGGATACCAAAAGAAAAAGGAATAATGAAAGGGTTAGTTTCTTGTATTTCAGTTTATTCTCCCTCATTTAATTCGTGCACTTCGCCGATAAATATAGTTATTTCCTCGATAATTGAAGGATTAAATCAACAATTCTCGTCGAATAACCGATCTCGTTATCATACCAACCAATGATTTTTACCATTTTCCCAATGACAGAGGTCATTCCGGCGTCAAAAATGCAGGAATGTGTGTTTCCAATGATGTCAATGGAAACAATGGGATCTTCGGTATATTGTAATATTCCCTTGAGATCGGTTTCTGAAGCCTTTTTAAAAGCCGCATTGATAGCTTCTATGGTGGTTACTTTCTTTACGTTAAAAGTAATATCCGTCAAAGAACCATTAGGCACTGGAACCCGAATTCCACAACCTCCAATCACATCGGCCAATTGAGGGAAAACCTTGGTCAAAGCTTTAGCAGCCCCGGTAGTGGTAGGTACGATAGACTGTCCTGCTGCCCTTGCCCGTCTTAAGTCTCTATGAGGTTGGTCGTGCAGACTTTGGTCTGTGGTGTAGGAGTGGACCGTAGTGATATAGGCTTGTTCAATACCACAAAGATCATTAATGATCCTAAGCATATGAGCCGCATTGTTAGTGGTGCAGGAGGCGTTTGAAACAATGGTGTCTTCCGGTAGCAGGATATGATCGTTCACCCCCAAAACAATGGTCTTAATATTATCTTCTGAAGGCGGTACGGAGAGAATTACCTTTTTGGCACCATTTTCCAGGTGTTTTTCCAGATCGTGCCTCATTTTGAACTTTCCTGTGCACTCTACAACCATATCTACATCCGGCCAGGAAATAGCCCCAATATCCCGTTCCGAAGAAAAACGCACCGAGGTCCCATTGATCTGGATCGAATCTTTGGTGTAGGTAACGTCATCCGCTAAAACACCGTGGATACTGTCATACTTCAATAAATGACTCATGGTACGGGTATCCGAAATATCATTGACCGCCACTATCTCAATTTGATGGTGGTCCAATAACGAACGAAAAAGATTTCTGCCAATACGCCCAAAACCATTAATCCCTATTGTAACGGGTTTCGTCATTCGTTGTTCAGAGAATTAGGTAAGGTGTTTTTGAGCTTTATATGAAGATCGCACCAAAGCACCGCTTTCAACATGACGGAAGCCCATTTGCAATCCGACCTCCTCATATTTCTTGAACTGCTCGGGAGTGATGAATTCTTTTACAGGAAGGTGTTTTTTGGAAGGTTGAAGATATTGGCCAATAGTTACAATATCCAATCCAACATTTCGAAGGTCCTCCATGGTTTGCAGTACTTCTGCTTCTGTTTCTCCCAGTCCCAACATAATTCCACTTTTGGTTCTGTGGATTCCCTGTTCTTTGAGATAGCGCAGAACCTCCAGGCTTCTTTCGTATTTTGCCTGGATACGAACTTCTCGTGTTAATCTTTTTACCGTTTCCATATTATGAGAAACCACTTCGGGTGCGACTTCTATGATACGGTCAATATTTCTCGTAACTCCCTGAAAGTCAGGAATTAGTGTTTCAAGCGTGGTCTCAGGGTTCATTCTTCGAATGGCCTTAACCGTTTCTGCCCATATAATGGAGCCCATATCCTTTAGGTCGTCTCTATCTACCGAGGTGATCACCGCGTGCTTGATCTCCATGAGTTTGATAGAACGAGCCACTTTTTCGGGTTCATCCCAGTCCACGGTTTCCGGACGCCCTGTTTTTACACCACAGAAACCACAGGAACGTGTACAGATGTTTCCAAGGATCATAAAAGTAGCAGTACCTTCTGTCCAGCATTCTCCCATATTAGGACAACTTCCGGAAGTACAAATGGTATGTAGGTTATATTTGTCTACCAAACCGCGAAGCTCGGTATACTTCTTTCCGGTAGGTAACTTTACTCTCAGCCATTTTGGCTTTGGAGCTGGTTTTTGAATTTCCACTGACTGTGTTTCCATAAGCACTACAAAGATACAACTTAAAACGTCCAATTTACAATAGCCCGATCGTAAAACAATAGGCCCTTTAGGATAGGGAATCGAGAAAATCAGCCAGAAACCCGGGCATCTAGAGCGTAGAAAGATACCAGAGGCTAAAGGCAATGAGAACGACAATAGATGCTATACTATATACTCTCATAAAAAGAGAAGGCCTCGCGGCTTCAGGGGTGTGCTTGCTATTAATAAGTCTAAAATTAATGATGGCATAGAAAGGAGCCGTTAAGAAAGAAAGAACGGTGGCAATCTTAATGAGCAATCCCATTTCGGAAATAAAGAAAATGAAGATAGAAAGGGTTCCGGTAATAAGTACCAATAGCCAGAATAAATAGCCTTTTTTGAAAGACCTATGGGTGAGTATTTCTGAAGCCTGATGCATGACTCGAGGAGACGCATCCAGGGTAGTTAAAGTAGTGCTGAACATAGTGGTTAAGGCCGCGACTCCAATGATGATCTTCGCCCAATCACCAAGGCTGTAAGTATACATAGAGATGAGTTGATTGGCAAACTCCGTTCCATTGGAAGAAAAGTGCTCCCCGCTGTTGAACATGACCAGAGCACCCAGGGCTACAAAACCAATACCAAGAATGATGGTAGCCACATAGCCCACATTGAAATCGAAACGAGATTGCTCTGGAGAGATATTCGGATCGATTTTTTTCTTTTCTACGGTCCATACCGAATGCCATATGGAAATGTCCAACGGCGCAGGCATCCATCCCATGAAAGCAATTAAAAAACCGACGGAAATGGCATCTTCCGGAAGTATTTGATGGAAGCGAATGTGCTGGGAGGTCTCTATGGCTAGGAGGACTGCGATCAGGGTACTGATGGTCAAACTAATTACGATTATCTTCATCAAAGTATCGAGGGCCTTATATCGTCCAAACAATAAAATGCCGAAGCAAACGGCTGTAATAATGGCCGTCCATAGTACCGGAGCACCTCCTCCAAAGAGAGAAGAAGCAATTCCTGCGGTTACTATGGTTACCGCTGTTTGAATGGTAAACATAGTGGCGAAAGTGACCAGGAAATAAATGGCGAGCACTGGAGTGCCCATTTTTTTATATCCCTGAATAAGGCTTTCTCCCGTAGCACTGGCATATCGCGGGCCGTATTCGAAAAAAGGATATTTAACGAGGTTGATCAACAGCAAAGCCCATAGGAGCCCAAAACCGAAGTCGGCACCGGCTCTTGTAGACTGTACAAGATGTGAAACACCTATGGCGGCTCCAGCGAATAAAAAGCCAGGCCCCAATTTTTTTAGTACACCTTTCAAGATTGCCTGTTTTGAGTAATGATCTCGGATAATAATTTACGGGCTCTTAACAAACGCACTTTGACATTTCCCAGTGGTTCTTCCAGCGTATCGGAGATCTCGTTATAGGTCATTTCCTGAAAGTATCGCAAATTGATAATCTCCTGGTAGTGGGGTTTCAGTTGTTTGATATACCGAAGTAGTTCCGCCAGGTTTTGTTCCGTAATAAGACGGTCTTCCGGAGAAGGGGTCTTGTCTGCAATTTTTCTTACCTGCTCAGCACTGGCATCCGTAGTTTGGGAATGAATGGATGCTTTTTTTCGACGGCTTTTGTCTATCTGAATATTTTTGGAAATGGTAAGAAGCCAGGTGTTGAAAGCGTATTGCTTGTCGAAAGTGGCAATTTTATCAAAAGCCTTTGAAAAGGTTTCTATGGTAATGTCTTCTGCATCGTGTTCATTTCCAATTCGCTTCAATTGAAAACCGTAAACATTATTCCAAAAATGGTCCAAGAGGAAGTTGAAGGCACTTTGCTTACCTTCTTTGGCCCGGGCAATTTGCTCCGAAATGACCTCGTCGTTTATTTCCACCTTTTTGGTTTTGCTACTTTATTGGAAATAAAGATAGTCAATTGGAAGAATACTAAAAATAATTCCAACAGGGGCATGTAAGGAAGCAAGTCTTTTTCACGCAACATCTTGGTCGCGTTTCCCACAAAAATATACTGCAGTATCAGCCTAAAGATAACAAGTGCCACTGGGATTTTCCAGTCGGTTAAGATAAAACACAATACCGCCAATACCCAGAAAAGTAGGTTGCTAACATAATATAGACCTAGCAAGAATTTGTGCTTTCCTTTGTAGTGCTTTGCTGTGGTTATATGCCTTCTCTTTTGCCGAAACCAACTCTTGAAAGACTCTTTAGGCTTGGAATAGGTAAAACCGTCCTTATGGAAACAGAACGTAGTGTTTTCCTGAGTAGCAGCTTCATTCACGAAGAGATCATCGTCCCCCGAATGTACATTCATATGGGACATGAATCCTCTGTTTTCGTAGAAGAGATGACTTGTGTATGCCAGGTTTCTGCCCACACCCATATAGGGCATTCCCACCTGGGCATATGAAAAATACTGCGTAGCCGTCATGAGAGTCTCGTACCGGATCAAGGCGTTTAAAATACCGGGTCTCTTCTCATAAGCACCATAGCCCAATACCAAATGTTTTTCATTGTCCAGAGCTCGGGTCATTAAAGTGAGCCACTGGGTAGAGGCGGGTTTACAATCGGCGTCTGTAAATAGCATTCGCTTGTTCAATGCCCGCTTAATACCGAGGGTCATGGAATACTTTTTATTACTCCAGAAAGTCTCGTTGTTTTCAATATTGACCGTATGCACCTTCTCGTTGTTTCTGGCGAAAGACTCGATCACTTCCATGGTATCATCGGTAGAGGCATCATTGATGAGGATCAATTCAAAATTAGGATATTCCTGAGCCAACCATAGCGGAATATTCTCTTTGAGATTGTCAGCTTCATTTTTGGCGCAGACGATAATGGATACCGGAAACGATTGAGGTGCTTGAATTTCAGGGATTTTCAGGAAAGAAAACTTGGAAAAAAGAATGAAATAAGCAGCGTTGAGAAGGACAACTGCAAAGAGTATGGAAAGTAGTAGCATAGGCTACGACTTATTGATGAGTTTCTTCCGAACAGTTAGCAAACTGATCTGGAGTTTTTCCACAAAAACTACAATTTTCGCCATCCTTGTTTAAGAAAGGACTCTGGCTGGCGCAAGTCCCGGCAAATTTTCCGTCTTTCTTCGCCCAGATTTTAATGGCGATACCCGCAACGCCCAATAGCAATAAAACAAGTGTGATCACTAAAATTCCCATACCAAATAATTATGGTGCAAAAATACAATCTTTCTTTCGGATATGAACAGAATTTGGTTATTTTTAAGACCAAAACAACTACATACCAACATGAATACTTTCAGACTTTTTCTTGCCTTTTTAATGATTTCTTTAACCTTTGGTTCCTGTAAGAATGAAACTGAAACAAAGGAGACTCCTTCCAGTGCAGTAACAAAAGATACTTCCGAAGAAACTAAAAAAACCGAAGAGGCTCAGGTACAGAAAAAAGTTGCGAATAGCCTCATGGCAAAACTCATGGTGACTCCGGAGACCAAGACCTTTATGAGCAATGCGGTTAGTGCGGGTATTACCGACATATTATCTAAGAACGAAGGCCCTTACACGCTGGTAGTTCCTTCCAACGAGGCGTTTGAGGCCTTACCGGATTTGACCAAGGACCAAATGGCTAATCCGCAGCATAAGGAGTCTTTGGCCACCATCCTTAAAAATCATATCGTTGAAGAGGACCTTACCTCTGCTGCCTTGTTGCAATCTCTTAGAACGAACAAGGTGCGTACATTAAAAACAATGGGTGGCGCGGATCTTATGGTTTATTTGGAGGGAAGTGATATTGTATTCAAGGATTCCAAGGGAGTGATTGGGAAGTTGGGTAAAAGTGATATACTTGCCAGTAATGGAAAAGTGCACATCATCGATGCAGTGCTAACAACTAAATAATATTTACTTCCGGCTCTATATAGATTCCAAAATCATCTTTTACCTTCTTCTGAATGCGGAGTGCTAACTCCCAGATCTCATTGCCTGTGGCGTCGCCATAATTTACCAATACCAGGGCCTGGTACTTGTGTACGCCGGCATCTCCAAATCGTTGTCCCTTAAAACCTGCTTGCTCGATAAGCCAACCCGCAGGAATTTTGAATTCTGTAGCGGAAACCTCGTAAAAGGGAGCGCCCGGATGTTTACTTCTGAATTCCTGAAAGGCCTCTGCGCCGATCACGGGATTTTTAAAGAAACTCCCACTATTGCCTAACTCAGCCGGATCCGGTAATTTGGATTGTCTGATGGCAATTACCGCTTCCGAAATGTCCTTAATACTCGGGTCTTTAATATCACGTTCTTCTAACTTTTGCTGAATAGCGCCATAGGAAGTACTCTTCTTATGGTCTATTTTAGTCAGTTTGAATAGGACAGAAGTGATGATGTACTTTCCTTTGGCTTCGTTCTTGAAGATCGAATTTCGGTAACCAAACTTACAATCTTCTTTACGGAAGGTCTTTTCTTCTCTTGTTTCAATTTCTACGGCAGTACAACTTTCAAATACATCTTTCAACTCCACTCCGTAAGCCCCTATATTCTGTATGGGAGCCGTACCTACATTGCCTGGGATAAGCGAAAGATTCTCAACACCGCCGTAATTGTTAGCAATACAATACTGGACAAAATCATGCCAGTTTTCACCCGCCATCACCTCAAGAATAACCTGGGTTTCATCTTCAGAGTGTATGGATATACCCTTAAGATCGATATGGGCCACCAGAGCATCAATGTCCTGGGTAAGCAACATATTGCTGCCCCCGCCTAATACAAAGAGGGAAGGATGTATGTTCTGGGAGAGGACTTCCTTTAATTGCAGTACGGTGGTAATAGAAACAAAATGCTTCGCCTGGCAATCAATACCAAAGGTATTGAATTCTTTAAGCGATTTATGGTGTTCTATCTGCATTAATCGTGATACTGTTCTAAGGCAACTTTTAGGATCTCAACGGCCTTGATCAGGCTTTCTTTCTTGAGCACATAGGCAATTCGCACCTGATTGAGTCCTACGCCGGGAGTGGAGTAGAATCCTGCAGCCGGAGCTACCATAATGGTCTCTCCGTTCAAGTCGAACTCCTCCAGTAACCACTGCGCAAAGGCATCGCTGTTCTTCACGGGAAGTTGTACGATACAGTAAAAAGCTCCTTTGGGTTCTCCTACCTGGACTCCTGGAATTTCCTGTAAATGCTTAACCAACGTATCCCTCCGGTCCTTGTATTCGTGGATCACATCGTCAAAATAACTCTGAGGGGTGTCCAAGGCCGCTTCACTGGCTATCTGTGCGAAAGTAGGAGGACTTAATCGGGCCTGCGCAAATTTGAGGGCCGTAGCGATCACGGACTGGTTCTTCGAAACCAAACAACCAATTCGAGCACCACACATACTGTATCGTTTGGAGACAGAATCGATAATAATTCCATTCT
>JBCBDM010000030.1:14657-24489 GCA_038529705.1 Bacteroidota bacterium | reverse complement strand
CTTTTTTGTTTTCCGAAGTGCCAATTTCACTTCCTTCCAAAAACTCCAGGATCTGTTGTGCTGTTTTTACTTGTCCTCTATGGGGTCTCACCAGATGGACCAACTCATTGAATGGACTCATATTGCAATCGAAAGCATCTATGGAAACGGCACTTATTAGGTCTGCCAGGTAGGAGAGTTTATAGCTTTTGAGAAGACAGTGTACCCCATAAGCACTCATAAACTGCGTGCCATTCAAAAGGGCAAGACCTTCTTTCGCCTGCAAAACAATGGGTTTCCATTGGTGCTTTTGGAGCATTTCATGAGACGAAACTATGTCGTCCTCAGAGTAGACCTCTCCCTTTCCGAGTAGCGGTAATGATAAATGTGCCAACGGCGCCAGATCTCCGGAAGCGCCCAAACTACCTTGACTGTATACAACGGGTAAAACGTCATTATTATAAAATTCCACTAAACGCCGTACCGTTACAAGTTGTACTCCACTATAGCCATAACTTAGCGACTGTATCTTAAGAAGAAGCATTAACTTAACTATGGGTTTTGGTACCAACTCCCCAGTTCCACAGGCATGGGACATCACTAGGTTTTCCTGGAGCTTGGAGAGGTTATTTGAAGAAATCTTTACATTGTAAAGGGAGCCAAACCCGGTATTGATACCATAGATGGGTTTTTGATCATCCTTTAGTTTATTGTGTAAGTATTCATGGGATTTATTGATGTTGACGACGGCTTCTTCAGAAAGACTAAGGGCTTTGTTTTCGTCGATGATATCCTTGATCGTAGAAAGTGAAAGAATTTCACTACTCACGTAATGAATTGGACGCATATTCGAGTGGTTGTTTCTCACAAAAATACCATTTTCCTGTTAAGGTTTTCAGTATTTTCTCCTTTGGTTAAAATATTATTATAAATTAGCTCAAATTTAACTTACTGAACAATGAAAAAACTCGTGTTAATTGCTGCTGCCATTGGGTTCGTAGCCTGTAATACTCAAGAGGAAAAAAAGGATTATGTTACCTTTTCCGGACAAATAGCGAACAAGAATAGTGATTCTATTGTTATTTCTAATAGGAAAGAGGGTTTTAGAAAAGTCATTCAAGTGAATGAAGATGGATCTTTTAATGATACACTAAAGGTAAAAGACGGTTTTTACTCTTTTTATGATGGTGGAGAAGGTACTAGTCTATTTCTGAAAAACGGGTTCAACCTTAAAATGACTCTTGACACTAAAGAATTTGATGAAACTATTGTATATGAAGGAGAAGGTGAAAAGGACAATAATTTTCTAGCCCAACGTGCATTGTTGCAAGAAAAATTATTTGAATTTGATATCGATACCATGGATCAGGCCGGATTAGACGTAAAAATGGCGAGTATTGAAGCCCAATTAAACGAACACTTATCGTCCGTTGAAGCGTTAGATACTGCCATAGTTAGTGATACTAAGTTGGGAATTGAGCAAAGTATAAAGGGCTACAAAGGATACCTGGGAGACCTTATTGCCTTGCGAGTCAAATTGCCCAAAGGATCTCCTTCACCCGTATTTAGTAATTATGAGAATCATGCCGGCGGGGCCACCAGTTTGGAGGAATTGAAAGGGAAGTACGTTTATATAGATGTTTGGGCCACCTGGTGCGGCCCATGTAAGGTGGAAATCCCTCACCTAAAGAAGGTGGAAGCCGATTATCACGATAAGAACATTGAGTTTGTTAGTGTGTCTATCGATAAGCTAAAGGATCATGAGAAGTGGATGAGCATGGTAAGCGAAAAGGAATTAGGCGGAGTGCAATTATTTGCAGACAGTGACTGGGAATCCAAATTCGTAAAGGATTATTTCATCAAAGGAATTCCCAGGTTCATTCTTATCGACCCCGATGGAAATATTGTAAGTCCGGATGCGCCCAGACCATCCGACCCTAAATTGAGGACTTTACTGGAAGAGATCATCTAAATGAAAAACCGCCGTTTGAAACCGGCGGTTTTTTTATGTCTGCTGCTGCGTTTCTTGCGGTGGTGTTTCCTGCCGGAACAGCTCTAAAAAAGCGGCGCCAATATTTTCTATAAGGTCACCGGCAATGAGTGCTTCGAACCCTCTTTCCTGAGTGACAAGATTACCGGAACTTCCATGTAAGTAAACACCGAACATAGCTGCTACGTGTGGCTCATACCCTTGCGCCATCAATCCCGCAATCATTCCAGTAAGCACATCTCCGCTCCCGGCTGTCGCCATCCCTGGATTTCCAGTTGTATTGATATACAATTCATCTCCGAATACCGTAATCGTGTTGGCTCCTTTTATCACTATAATTACCTCATATTTCTTTGCAAAAGCCTTGGTCTTCGTCAATTTGTCAAAATCGTCCGTCCACTCCCCTACAAGACGTTTGAGCTCTCCCGGATGCGGAGTGAGAATGGAATGTTTGGGAACTTTCTTCATGAGAGAAGGATGGGCTGCCAGAATATTAATGGCGTCTGCATCGATCACCATGGGTTGTTGTATTTCGGAAAGTAACTTCTTAACCCCTTCTATTGTTTTTTCATCTTGCCCAAGTCCAGGTCCAATTCCTACGACCGTAGGTTTAAAATCCGGATCAATAGCGGAGAAAACAGTATCATCTTCATCGATACTGACCATGGCTTCGGGAATGGCCGTTTGAAGAATGTTCGTTCCACTTGCAGGAATATGAACGGTAACCAACCCCCCTCCTGTTCGTAAGGTTGCTTTACCCGCTAGTACAGCAGCTCCCATTTTTCCTTTAGATCCCCCTATGAGTAATGTATGTCCAAAATGACCTTTATAGGCATATTTTTCTCGTTGCTTGTAGAATGTTTGTGCCTGGGGTTTCATAACCATTCTGGCTAAGGGCATGGTGGTCATTAGGTATTCGGGATCGAGACCAATATCCAGCGCTTCGAAATAGGGAACATATTTGCCTGTATCCGGAAGAAAGAAAGACAATTTGGGTGCTTGGAAGGTCAAGGTATGATTCGCTTGAATTACCGCTTCGGAATCCAGAAGAGCGGTATTGGCACTTAGTCCGCTGGGAATATCTACAGATAACCTAAAGGCTTTTTGGCTATTTAAATATTGGATCAAATTTTTAACCCAACCTTCCGGAGCCCTATTTAAGCCAATTCCGAAGATA
The DNA here is from genome assembly GCA_038529705.1 of Bacteroidota bacterium. GTDB lineage: Bacteria > Bacteroidota > Bacteroidia > Flavobacteriales > Flavobacteriaceae > Aureisphaera. The sequence continues at coordinate 21,343 of JBCBDM010000030.1, read as the reverse complement.
GCATCCACAATAATATCATCACCATGGATGGCGGGAAAGTCTTCTTCAGAAGTCATTAAAATAGGCCATTTCTTGGTCACATTCTTCACCCGGTCATAATTGATAAGGAAGCATTTTGACCGCTTGTCGGTGAAATTTGCCACGTAGAGGGTGACGTTATAACCACTCTCTATAAGCAATCTGCCCAGGGCAAGCCCATCACCACCGTTATTACCAATACCACAGAAAATATGAATGGGTACCTGGGCGCCTTGCATCCTTTGGTGTAACCAATTGAAGATCTGGGTGGCAGCACGTTCCATAAGATCGGTAGAACTTATGCCCTGTTTTTCAGTGGTGATCTTATCGGCTTCATAGAGTTGGGCTGCGGAAAAAATATTCATGAATAACGGTTGTTGATATGGATTTTAGGAACGTAAAGATAACTTTATTTTTTTCAATCTTTATTCCATAGGAGTATAGTATTCAACGTGAGAATAGAATATTCAAAATGTTGAAAACATTCATTCAAAACCGATGTTTCCTATTACAGATTCTATAAATTTGCAAACCAAACTTACAAATCCGATCGTATGAAGAATACAGCACTTACAGAGATACATAAGGCCCTTGGTGCCAAAATGGTACCTTTCGCAGGTTATAATATGCCCGTTTCTTACGAGGGAGTGAATGCAGAGCATGAAACCGTTAGAAATGGTGTTGGCGTATTCGATGTTTCCCATATGGGAGAGTTTTTGATTACGGGCCCCAAAGCTTTGGAATTGATCCAACGGGTGACGAGCAATGACGCGTCAAAACTTGTAGATGGTCAGGCGCAGTACAGCTGTCTACCTAACGATGAAAATGGAATTGTAGACGACTTGATTGTGTATCGATTGGAAGAAGAAAAGTGGTTGTTGGTCGTCAATGCCTCTAATATTGAAAAGGACTGGAATTGGATTACATCTCACAATACCATGGGAGCGGAAATGCGCGATCTTTCCGAGGATTACTCCTTACTTGCCATCCAGGGGCCTAAGGCCGTTGAAGCCATGCAATCTCTAACCAGTGAAGACCTCAGTGCCATCAAGTTCTACACCTTCAAGGTGAGTGACTTTGCGGGGATAGAGCATGTTATCATCAGCGCAACAGGCTATACAGGAAGCGGAGGCTTTGAGATATACTGCAAGAATAGCGAAGTTGAGCAGGTATGGGCCAAAGTGATGGAGGCGGGTGCCGATTGGGGCATTAAGCCTATTGGTCTCGCTGCCAGAGATACGCTTCGTTTGGAAATGGGCTATTGTCTGTACGGTAATGATATTGACGACACCACATCTCCTATCGAAGCAGGTCTGGGGTGGATCACAAAGTTTTCCAAGGATTTTATCAATGCCGAAAACCTTCAGAAAGAAAAGAAACATGGGCCTTCCAGACGGCTAATTGCATTCGAGCTAAACGATCGCGGAATTCCTCGGCAGGGGTATGATATCGTGGATGGTAATGGTAAAGTGATAGGTGCTGTCACCAGTGGAACGATGTCTCCTTCTTTAGGCAAAGGTATTGGTCTGGGGTATGTACCTGCCATCATGAAAGATGTAGGAACCCAAATTCATATTCAAATTAGAAAAAATGCTGTACCAGCAACTGTAGTCAAACTTCCTTTTTATAAGGGCTAGTGTGAATTGCGGTCTGCGGCCCCAAACCTATGACTCAAAAGATTTTAATACTCGGTGCTTCGGGCTTTATAGGAAATACCCTCTACAAGGAGTTGCTTCCCTATTACGACGTGTATGGTACCTACGCGAGTCAGGAGGGCATCTACGGAAATAACAAGGTATTTTATCCCTACAGGGTTGAAGACGGCCCATTGGATCGGATTCTTGCAACGGTTCAACCTACCGTAGTTATTTCATCCTTGAGAGGCGATTTTAATTCACAGTACCAGGCGCACGAAACCCTTGTGGAATATTGTCTTGCTACAGATACACGGTTGTTATTTTTATCGACGGTCAATGTCTTTGACGGCAATGGGGCGTACCCTTCCTATGAAAATGAAAAGCCACATGCCGAAAGTGACTATGGGAAATTCAAGATTTCAATTGAAAAGCTTCTACAGACCCTTCCAAAAGAAAACTATGCTATTTTAAGGTTGCCATTGGTTTTAGGGATCAATGCCCCCAGGATCTTTCAGCTGCGGCAAGCTATCGATAAACAAGCCGCCTTTGAGGTCTTTCCCAAATTGATTATTAGCGTTACTACAGCCGATAAAATTGCGCAACAGGTGCACTATATTGTGAATAAATCTCTTTATGGTATTTTCCATTTGGCGAGTAAGGATGTTGTACACCATGACGATCTATTCAAAGAAATTTCTGAAAAGATTAGTGATAAAAACCCTATCTTTAAAAGTGTATTTAGCAGCAACGAGGATAAGTTTTTAGCGATTCTACCAAAGAAGAACAAACTACCTAAGAATTACAGGATCACCGTTGCCGATGTTATTGAAGATTGTACACTGAATGATGAAATAATCACTTTAAAGAATTAGGAGATGAAACCATTAACAGAATTGCAGATTCGATCTGCCCTCAAGGACCTCGACGGATGGGAATACAATGAAAATGCCATTCACACTTCTTTTGAATTTGAGGATTTTAAGGATGCGTTTTCGGTAATGACACGAATCGCCTTTGAAGCGGAGCGATTGAATCATCATCCAGACTGGACCAATGTTTACAATACGCTTCAAATAAGTCTTTCTACACATGACGCGGGAGGAGTTACGGAAAATGATTTTGAATTGGCCCGTATCATCGATGAGCTAGTAAGCTAACTAGTCCATAACACCCAGATAAGGTCGTTCCGATACCATCAATAGTTTATTCGCCAGTCGCTTCCAGGACTTTGGAGTTTCTCCCTTCATGATGATTGCGCCTATGGCATAAAAATGTCCCTTGATGTAAACCTCCTGTTTTCTAATGATTTCTCTAGCTGCCCCTGTATTTCCTTGTTTCACCAATTGGATGAATTGCTTTAATTCTGAAGCGTCCATGCCCATGTTCTCTAAAGCAGAGATATAAGGTGAATTGTCCAGGTTTTCCACTTCGCAAAAAGCAATCGCGTACCAAATAGTATTCCTATTTAGACCTTCTTCAGGAGTAAGTTGCTTCACCTCATCTTTGAGTTTTGGACTTGCTCCTTCGCAAACGGCGAGTATGCGAAGTACATAGGATTTGCTATTCGGAAACTCCTGAATGAATTCATAAGCTTCATCAACACGCCCTTTGGAAGCATAGAAATAAGCCGTGTTTCCATCATATTCACTGTCTTTGTGTTTTCCAGCTGCCAGTTGTTCAAAATAGATAGAATCATCGCTCACCATTTCAACAGAGGGTCCCATATTAGCAATTACATTAGGGTCATCGATCATTCGTTTTACCCTTTCTGCATCTACGGCAGCAATTTCCATGAGTCCTTTGTTAACGGCTGCCACTCTAAAGGCTTTGTAAGCCTTTTCCCATTCTTCATCTTGCGCATATACATAACCTGCCGCATAAGCCAACCAATCATTATCCGGCCATTTTTGAGACCCTTGCACAAACAGACTATTCTTCACACTTTCGTCTTCCAGGCATCGTGTTTTAAGATAGTAGTAATTCGGATTGTCCGGTGCATCTGAAGATTTTTGATGCATTCCCTGGCAAAATTTCGTCTTGTCCAGGGAGTCCGCCTGAATCATCATGGCTCGTAATGTTGCAACATCTTCCCCATAATGTTTGATTCTGTTTTTAAGGGCTTCAGGAGAACTTATTACCTGGGACCCAATATTCAGCCAATTGATCAATTGTGTGCTTTTGGGGGCATCCCATTCTACATGCGCGGCCACCAGATCCTGGATATCCTGTTCACTGTCCATGACCGAAATAAGGTCATAGGGATCCAAATCGCTATATCCTTGTAATGCGGTCTTCTTTGTTCCTCTACTTCCAGAGGGTAAACTAATGGTTGAAGGGGGTTCTCGTAGCACGTAATCGGCATTGGTTTCAATCCAGCGCTGTGCTCCGAATGGCTTATCTGCAGAGACCCCCTCGTATCCGTAAAAAACATCATATTGCACAAAAGCACCTGCTCCGGCAATATTATAGACGTAATTTCGCTTGGGATTGTCCAGACTTTCGGATATATTATCTACCACCTCTCCCTCTTCCGAAGTGGTCACTATGCTGTAATTGGTGCCATAGGTAACATCCACTCGTTGGTAAGAATTAGGATCTACCTGGATGTTTTGCTCGTCTATTGAAACCGTAACCGGGATTCCCAATCCGTTGTAAAGATAGAGTTCACCACTTTTGGTGAAGCTTCCCAATCCAATGGCCCCAAAAACAAGAAGCGCGGAAACTCCAAATTTGGCTACAGATCCGAATAGCCCCTCACCTATCATGAATCGGTCCCAAAGCTTAAGCTTACGCTGTATACTCCTTTCTTTTCCTGGAGTAAGCAGATTGTAATTGGTAACTACAGAAATACTTGCGGGTGCCTGTTCGGTCATTGAAGTACCATTGAGGTAGTGCGTACGGACTTGATCTTCTACATCCAATAGGCGCTCCAGGGCTATGTTTCGAAGTAACAGCAGTGACTGCCTGGCAGATCCTGCCCAGCCGTCAATAACATTGACCCAACGATTAATATTCTCCTTATCCGGCCAACCGAGTGTAAAATCTTCAAAGCCGTCTGCATAGGACGCATGCCCAAATTTGTTGAGCAGATAGGGATCCAACTTCATTTTACCGCTATGTTCGAACGGAGCTTTAACGGTTTTGTAGTAATCATTGGACACATAAAAAATACCATCCAGTTCGCTAGAGGAAACTCTGCCATCTGCCAGAGCGACGGCCAATACATTGTGAAATTTTCTGGCACAGTCGGTGATGTCCGCAACGGAATGTTCGGCATAATGAATCAACCTTGAAAGATCTTTTAAATAGGGTGCCCAACCATTACCCAGCTTCAAGGCTGCTGCATAATGTGCACTTCTAGCTCTGCTATCGTGCTTCTTTAAGCGGCTTCTTATGTCCTCTTCTTCGGCTTCCAAGCCCTTGAGAATTTCCGGAATGTCCTTTCGTTTGATCCGATCCCCTCTGTGCCATATAATACGTTTCTCTACGGTTACCACTTCATTTCGGGCGATTTCGAGGGCCTCAATTTCCTCCTTTATTTCTTTGAACTCCTCGAGCTTTTTGGCCATGGCATGCTTGTACAAGGTTTCAAATTCCGAAGCGAGATTCGCATCGATAATTTCATGACTATAGGCTTCATCCACGCTGTCAAAATTGGTAAATGCCAATCGATTCAGGAAGCCGGAATTATACTTGGGATCCAGGAAGGACCAATCGAAATGCTCTTTGTTCTGTCGGGCGATGGCTTCTTCATTCGATATAAGTTCCGTCTCCACCTTAGCCGTCTTAATAAGTGCTGCCGTCATGTCTTCTTCATACTGTTCTGGATGAGACAGAAGGTCTTCTGCCGGTCTGCCATCAATGGAAGCCGGAACGTAGTGTTGCTTGGCATTTTCCTCTCGATCCTTATCTGCCGGGTGTGTAGCCCACATCTGAGGGGGATTATACGCCCGCTCAGAAAAAATTCTATGAGCAGAAGGGTTCTCTTCTCTGATTTTCGGGGACTGTCCAAAATCCGGTTCGTTCAATACCCAGGCCATCTTTTCAATATAATTGGATTGAAGCGTATATAAGTTGGGAACAGCTTTCTTATCTCCTAAGGCTTCGTTCACCATTTCGGTGGCATTGGCATAGGCTTCATCTGCCACCTGTAGTCTACTTAATGCATGGATCAATGCATCACTTCCGGTAAGCGAAACAGCAACCAAGTCTGCCTGAAACTCCATTTCTCTGGATAAAGCTCGCTCTGCAATTGCCACCACACTAAAACAAGTTTCTATTAGCGATCTCACGGCCCAAACCAAAATTGATAATATCCAGCCAATCCAAGAGATTCTGATATCAATACTGGAGATAAGGTTCAAGAAGCTATCAAAAATATCTCTCTTACCAATAATACGCGCTGCCACTTGTTGAGCGACATAAACATATCGGCCTAGCAACATAGATCTTTGAGCAAAATGACCAAATTCATGGGCCAATACCGCCTTTAGTTCACCAAGATTCAGCACATTGATGAGTCCTAATCCAATTTCAAGATTCTTTTTTGAGGGAATAATGAGGTTCAATATGGAAAGATCATACGAAACACTCGCGTTTACCCTATCGGTAAGGAATACCTTGTGTGGGCGAGGTGCTCCGGCTTCATCGGCTAATTTATAGAGATAATCGAACAAAACGGGCTCCTCTTCTTGGGTAAGGTATCGTCGTAAAGGGTTTTCTTCTTTCTTGGATAAAAAGAAAAGAGACTTTAGCATGAATAAACAAAGGAAGGCATACCCTCCTGCCAAAAGCACACTCCAAAATCCTTCCCCGGATATCCAGGCATGGTATGCCAGACGTCCGAACCAGGTCATCAATACGATATACAATACGGCAAAAAAGAACAATCCCAGGATGGCCAGCCAAACATGTTTTCTAAAAGAGGGAGATGGTTTTGTAAAACCAGCAGGGACATTTTCTGGCCCTTTAGTATATAAACTTTGCATTGTGGTTAGATTAATTGAAAACTAAATATAGTATTATTTCTTT
>JBCBDM010000030.1:0-14647 GCA_038529705.1 Bacteroidota bacterium | reverse complement strand
CACGGTAAATTGAAACCCTCTAGCCAATTGGTTTTCAAGCTCTTAATAAAAGCCAAGATCCAGGCTATCACTTTCTTTAGTTCAAAAAGGATGAATTTCTTACTTCTCAAAATGAATTCCCTTTGAAAAGACTTGCATTTTTTTAATTTTGTAGCAAACATCATGAGAAATGGGAAGAGCTTTCGAATTTAGAAAAGCAAGAAAAATGAAGCGTTGGTCTGCCATGTCCAAGGCTTTCACACGTATTGGAAAAGATATAGTAATGGCTGTCAAGGAAGGTGGCCCGGATCCCGATAGTAATTCCCGCTTGAGAGCGGTGATACAAAATGCAAAGTCTGTAAATATGCCCAAGGACAATATAGAACGGGCTATTAAGCGAGCAAGCGAAAAAGGGCAGGGAGATTTCAAAGAAGTCCTTTTTGAAGGGTACGCTCCTCATGGAATCGCCATACTTGTGGAAACGGCCACAGATAATAACACCAGAACCGTGGCCAATGTGAGGTCTTATTTCAACAAGTGCGATGGAAACCTGGGAACTTCAGGTTCTGTTTCTTTTATGTTCGACCATGTATGTAATTTCCGTGTAGATGCCGGTGAAATGGATATGGAAGAATTAGAATTAGAACTAATTGATTTTGGTGTCGAAGAAATATTTAAAGATGAAGACGGGGTGCTTATCTATGCTCCTTTTGAAAGCTTTGGTGCGATACAGTCGTATCTGGAAGATCATAACATTGAAATCCTGTCATCGGGCTTTGAGCGAATTCCTCAGGTCACCAAGAAGGTGTCTGCGGATCAGGCAGCCGATGTGGAAAAACTATTAGAAAAGATTGAAGAAGACGATGATGTTCAGAATGTATACCACACCATGGATGAGAGTTCTTCGGGTGAGGAGTAAACGCTTCTAAGATAATATGAATAAAAAAGCCGTTCGAAGGAACGGCTTTTTACATTTCCTGGGAAATCGTTTATAGTTTGATCACTCGTTTCCCTTCCGAATTATTCACACGTACAAAATACATCCCTTCTGCAAATTCCGAAAGATCGACCACTTTTGATTGTAGGCTCATATTTTCTTCAACATAGATCATCTTTCCTGAGATATCGGTGATCGAAACGCGCTGAATAGGTATAGATTCTGAAACGATCGTTAATTGATCACTCGTTGGATTAGGGTATAAAGTAATAGTTCCATCTATAGTGATATCCTCAATACCCAAGGTAGGGGCTTTCACCAAAAGGAATCCTTCTACCCGGTCACTAATTACAATGTGCCCACTATCAAAGAAAGGATACACGTTCCACGAGCCTGTAAATCCCGAACTATTGGTAGCAGGGTTACTATCGAAATATCCTTCCTGCACCATATTCTGATTTGCGATATCCGATATATCCATGACTCGTAAACCTGCAGCATTGTTTGCCAAGAAGAACTTATCACCTTTAACGTAGCCATTGTGATCTGTAGCTCCGGTTGCCCCGGAATATTCGAAGTGAAACTGAGGATTATCCAGATCTTCAAAATCGAATATGAGCGTCCTTGAATTAAATCCAAAGTCAATCTCATCCGTTTCATCACCTAGCAGGAAATAGCGATGATCTTCGGTCAACCAACCCTGATGGGTATAACTTACATTGTTATAATCAATGGTTGAAATAGTCTGTGGATTGGCCTTATTGGTAACATCGACGATCACTATCTCCGTTGCGTTACTCCCAAAGAGGATCTCCTGTCCCGTATAATCCGTATCCGGCCCGTCATAGGTTACAATTTGAGCATCATGTGTGTAGCCATCTGCCGAATGCCCACCTGCGGCCACCGGATTTACGGGATCTTGGATATTTACGAAATGTGCCCCTCCTGAAAAAGTAGAAGTCCCAATGGCGTAAGCATAGCCTGTGGCTTCATTGATGGCAATATTATGAGCATTTCCGAAGCCATTATACACCGCGTCCGTAGTAAATATCTCTGGTGGATTGCTTACATTTCTAAGTCGGGTAAGATCGAATACCTGCATTCCATGCCCGGTATCTTCACTTACAATGAATACGTGATTATTATAGGTCTTTGCATCTCTCCATGTGGTATGTTGACTACTCTCTCCGGGAAGCTGCCCCAAATAAACGGGATTCAGCGGATCGGAAATATCGATGAAGGCTGTAGCCTCATTCAAACAAATGATCGCATACTCCTTTCCATCTTGCGGATCTGTCCAGCCCCAGGAATCGTTTGCCTTAACCGAATTAAAAGTGGAAAGAGGAATCTGTGAAATTAAATCGTAACCTTCACAGGGAAAGGAGCCTGCCATACCGCCGCTGCACGGCGTTTGGGCATAGGCCCATGTTGTGAATATCGTACATACGAATAGTAGCTGTCTCTTCATGGGTATATCTTTTGCTTAAATGTACGAAAAATGAGCTGAAAGTTCAGTACATCATTCAATAGTAATAAGGCCCCATGTAACCATAAGGGGCATTCCTATCAGTTCATTCTTTAAATTCAGAAACTCGACCCTGTTGTCAAGAATATCTTGAATTAGGTAAATATTTGGCTTGAATGAACCTTTTCTGAAGTATTGATGAGAACGGCGGCTTTGTAAGAACTGAATGGGTTCATTGCTGGCTATTTGTATTTTTCTAGAAGGCTGATGGAGCGCTATGATATGAACATTTTCGCGTAGAATCATTTCAGAACCTGCGGCTCCTAAATTTTTATACTTTGAGATGAGCAAGAATCGCTTGTCAAAAACCTCAAATAGATTGACCGATTCTTCTTTGCTGAAACGGCCTAGCTTAACAACAGGAGTCTCATTCACTTTTACCATGTAATAATTCGGATCCTCTGAAATTTTTGAGGTTATCTTGTAGATACCATCAACGATTTTTTCATAGTTCCCGGAGTGACTACCTAATTTTATCGGAATGAGAAATTTGTTCGAATAGGAACGAATCTGGTCCCCGTCAGACTGTGCATGTACCATGGGTAGGAGCAACAAAAACACCATAATACAGCTAAATTGAGATTTATTATTAAATGGAGCATTGAACATTGATCATCACGTATATTCAGGTTTCTTCCCAACCACCCCTTCATAGTAGGATCTAAGTACCAAAGTATCTGCCTCGATATCTCCGGTAGGGTAAAAAGGTTTGTTGATGGTCACCGTTTTGGTTTTATAGTCGAAAGAAACGGGTATGATGGGCACTTTGGCCGACATAGCAATGTAGTAATAGCCCGTTTTCCAGGCCTCTACTCTCTTTCGGGTACCCTCAGGGGCCAGTGTAAGTCTAAACTCTTCCTTACTGTCGAATATTTTAGTGATAGCTTCTACTTTATTTTGCCCTGAAGTTCGATCCAGAGGAGCTCCTCCCATCCATTTGAAGTACCCACCAAAAGGGAATCTAAAAAGTTCCTTCTTCCCTACCCAGTTGATCTCTGTTTTTGAGATCCGTCTGGTAAACACCCCTATGTAGAAGTCATGCCAACTGGTATGCGGCACCACAATGATCACGGCCTTTTTGATATGTGGAGTGAAATCGCCGACGATTTTCCACCCCATTAGCCGGTTAAAAATAAATTTGGTAAGACCCATACGTAGTAAGATACTACATTTTTAAGTATAAGTCGCGTACCTTATCTCTGGTCATGATCTGTTCCCAATTGTCGCCAAGCGCATTTTCCCATAGAGGTACAAGGCTTAAGGCGATATCGATCATAGTTTCCATCTGATATTCGGACAGGGCGCTGCAAATCCCTTGTGGAATTTCAATATCATGATAGGCTACCATTTCCTTGAAGAGACGAACTCCTTCCGGATAGTATTCGGCTAAATGATCGAAGACGATACAGTTACCTACACCGTGCTTGGTGCCAAGAACATACGAAAGGCCATAGCTAAGTGCATGAGCAACTCCCACCTGGCTGTAAGCAATGCTCATTCCACCATGCCAGGAGGCCATCATGAGTTTTGATCGGGATTCTTCCTCCGAAAGCGTGTCTCCTAGGAATATCTCCTTACATAGATCATAAGCCTTCTCTCCATAACTTTGGCTAAAGGTATTCAAGAAAGTTCCGTTGAGGGATTCTACACAGTGAATAAAACAGTCCATCCCAGTATAGAACCATTGGTTTTTAGGCACCCCTATGGTAAGGTCCGGGTCTAAGATTACCTGGTCGTAAGGCGTATAGTCGCTATTGAGACCTAGTTTCTTCTCGGGTCCTGTGAGTATAGCCGTTCTGGACACTTCAGCTCCGGTACCAGAAATCGTAGGAATTCCTACATGGTAGACCCCTTTATTTCTAATGAGATCCCACCCCTGGTAGTCTGCCGCACTTCCTTTATTGGTAAGAAGTAAAGACACTGCCTTGGCAAGGTCTAAGAGGCTTCCTCCTCCAATTCCGATAATTCCTGACGGTTGATACGTAAATTCGTTCTTAATACTTTTTACGATGGTATCAACCTGTTCCGTCTTGGGTTCTTCTTCTGCAGAAACAAAAATGAGCTTATCGTTAAAACGAAGGTTCATTCTATCAATAAACTCCTGATTGCCTTTGAATACATCATCCACTAAGTAGATAAAGGGAGCTTTATCCTTGCGCTGTGGCGCTAAGATGGACGATAACTGATCAAAACTTCCACGTCCAAAGACCACTTTGGGTACCATGGGAAAATTCCGATACTTATTGTTAACCCCTATGGTTTTGTCTTCTTTGAGCACCTTATTGGCCCTCACCAGATCCTCAGGGGTATCTATTTCTATTCCTTGTGTGTTTGAAATTGCCATTTTTATGTTCTTACCGTATTCTAGATATCGAATACATTCAATCTTTTCCGCTGCTTCCATGGAGCGCATGGGTAATTTGTAAAAATCGAGCAGCGCCTGTTTTCTAAACGCATAAATGCCTTTGTGTTTATAGTATTGTACAGCGGCATTCTTGTCTCTGGGATATGGTATGGGCGATCTGGAAAAGTATAGCGCAAAATTGTCCTTGTCTACGATTACCTTAACAGCATTCGGATCGCTAATCTCCTTCCAGTCATAGATCTCCGTCATTAACGACGCCAGATCGATCCTATCGGCATCCGGGCCTTTAAAAACACCAAGAACCTGCTGCAATCCGGACTTACTGGTAAAGGGTTCATCTCCCTGTACATTTACCACTAAATCCACATCCATATCCTCTACAGCTTCCGCGATACGATCCGTACCACAGTCGTGTTCCTTCTTGCTCATGATCGCCTTTCCTCCATGGAGTTCGATCTCTTTAAAGATCACTTCACTATCGGTAACAACATATACCTCGTCGAAGAGATTCGTTTCCTTCGTGGCTTCATAGGTTCTTACAATAACAGGCTTCCCTCCCAGGTCCTGCATTAATTTACCCGGAAATCTTGACGCGCCATAACGCGCGGGAATCATAGCAATTATCTTCAATGTGCGGTTAGTTTTATGAGGTTTCAAAAATAATAAGTTTCGCCATATACTAAAGGGTTTCCTTTAGATTATATTATCTAGATGTTAATTTGTGGAAAAGGTTTACTCGTCTTCAATAAAAAAATCATTTTTAAACCCAAGGAGATATAATTTTTCTTTGGCCCTTGTTACCGCGGTATATAACCAGCGCAAATAATCCTTATCAATCCCGTTGGGTAAATACGGCTGTTCTATAAAAACTGTATTCCACTGTCCCCCTTGGGACTTATGGCAGGTGATGGCATACGAAAACTTAACCTGTAAGGCGTTGAAATACTTGTTGTTTTTTACCCCTAGGAACTTTTTGTAATTGGACTTTTCATGCGCATAGTCTTTTCTTACCTCTTCATACAGCCTGTTGGAGTCTTCATAGGAAAGCGAGGGAGTCTCAGAAGTTAAAGTATCCAAAAGCAAAACGGTTTCCATAGGTTTCATCTTGGGATAATCCACCATACGCATAGAAACTTCAGCAAAACGAAATCCATACAATTCTTTGAAATTGAATATCTCCAGTATTTCTATGATATCTCCATTTGCGATGAAGCCAGCTTCCGAATTTGGCTTTACCCAAAAATAGTTGTTCTTAACCACCATAAGATAGTCGCCTGCGGAGAGCTCTTCTTCCTGAAACAAAATACGGTTCCTAATATTCTGGTTATATATGTTGGCCCGTTTGTTCGACCTTACAATGATTACCGTCTCCTCATTGCCCAATTCGGAATAACTGTCATTAATGGCATCCATAATCTCCTGACCATCCATGGGTCGAATCACCTCCGGATAGGGAAGCTCATTAAATTTAAAGCTTTCAAAAAACCCGTTATCGAGTGTATCTCTTATTTGGGTTGCGTTGTAAAGAATTCCACTTTCCTTTTGCTGCCGCACCACTTCATCAAGTTCTATGGTAACCACTTCCTTGTTGTAATAGTTTTCAAGTGTAGTGGGATTCAAGGCAGGGCTAATATCCAGTTTTACCGGTGGAAGTTGAGCCGTATCACCAATAAGCAGAAGTTTACAATTATGGCCGCTGTACACATATTGCATTAGATCATCTAATAGGGAGCCATTCTCGAACAATTTCGAATCTTGATTAATATCTGGAATCATAGAAGCTTCATCTACTATAAAGATGACATTCTTATGCTTGTTGGGCTGAAGAGTAAAGGAAATGCCCCCACCCTTCACGCTTTTGGGGAAATATATTTTTTTATGGATGGTAAAAGCTTCTTTGTTACTATAATTACTTATTACTTTTGCGGCACGTCCGGTAGGTGCCAATAGAACGGAAGACCGTCTCGCTTTTCCCAGGTTTTTGACAAGAGTTCCTACGATGGTCGTCTTGCCAGTTCCAGCATAACCTTTTAGCAAAAAAGTTTCATTTTTCTTATCGCTTAAAATGAATTTTGACAGCAATTGCAAGGTGATATCCTGCTTAGGGGTCACAGTATGAGGAAAGTCGCTCTTGAGCAGGCTATAAAAATGGGAAACATCCATAAAGTCACGGTAGTTCTATCGTTCAAAGATAGGTAGGTTTTTTTCGGAATATAGTTTTACGAATAAAAAAAAATTGTAGATTTGCGATAGACCTAAACTTTTCAAAATATAACTAAAAATTAAACTCTCACAATAATGAAGCTTATCATTCAATTAGTTCTCTGGGTTATTATTCTCTTCTTAGGTTGGAAATTGTACGATTCTGTCATCGGACCGGTACAATTCAACAAAAAGAAGGAGCAACGATACGAACAGGTAATCGCAAAACTTAAGGACATCAAAGCCGCCCAGTTAGCTCATAAAGAAATTACCGGAGATTTTTCAGGAGATTTTAACGGATTGGTAAGTTTTCTTGATACGGCGAAGTTCGCTATTACAGAAAGACGTGACAGTAGTTATGCCGACGTTGAAAAAAACAAGGCATACGGAATCGATGAAGGCTACTATATCGATGTGATTGTTGTAGACACTTTGGATTTTGTTTCTGTAAAGGATTCGTTATTCAAGGACGATACTCGTTATAAGAATATGGCAAATGTTCCGGATTCTGACGCCAAATTCGAATTGAAATCTGGAAAATTGGAGAAGAACGGAATCAATTATTCAGTATTCGAAGCTAAGGTGGCCAAGAAGATCGTTTTAGACGGGATGAATAAAGACCTTATCCTCCAAGAGGAGCAGGTGAACTCTGTAGACGGTGTGAATGGCGCGTTTATCTCGGTAGGTTCTATGACCGAGATCAGTACCAGTGGTAACTGGCCTAAATTATATGACAAAGCCACAGACCAATAGCATAAATACCAACCAAACTAACAGATTGTCCGTTCAAATATCTTTGACCGGACTTTCTTTTTTGGTGACATCCGAAGAGGGAAGGATCGTTCATTTTTCGGAGCAGAAATTCGATGCCCCTCACACGCCTAATGAACTCCTTTACGAAGTAGACTCTCATTTTATAGGAGAGACCGCCCTGGGTGGTCGATTCGGGAACGTCACTCTTATTTATACCACGCAGAACTATTCGCTGGTGCCAGCTCCTCTATTCAATGAGAAAAAGGCAAGTGAATACCTCAAGTTCAATACGAAAATATTGGGGAATGATTATATAAGTTATGATGAACTCCAGAACGAGGCCATTGTAGTGGTCTATGTTCCATTTGTTAATATCAATAACTACATCTTCGAAAGGTTCGGCAGCTTTCAATATTATCATTCCACCACGCTCCTGCTCTCGCATATCCTGAAACGAGAAAAACACTCTGGCGATACCTGTGTGTATTTGCATGTATTAGAAGGTCAGTTCGACTGTATCATTGTTTCAAAAGGTAAACTTGAGTTATGCAATTCTTATGCATATAAAACACCGGAAGATTTTATCTATTACGTACTGTTTTGCTTCGAACAGCTGGAATTGAATCCCGATACAATAGAAACGGTCTTATGTGGGATTATTTCTGTAGAAAGCCCCTTGTATGAAATACTCTACACCTATGTGCGGCACGTTAGTTTTATGGAGGTGCAACACCCTGCCATTGGCGATGCCAAATCTCATGAGCACATTCTTCTTAAAACCAGGCTGTAATGCGCATTATTTCCGGAACGCATAAAGGCAAACGAATTACGGCACCGAAAAACCTTCCGGTAAGGCCCACCACAGATTTTGCTAAGGAAGCTCTTTTTAATATACTGAGAAACCAATTGTATTTCGAGGATATCGAAGTATTGGACCTCTTTGCGGGTACGGGCAACATTAGCTACGAATTTGCTTCCAGAGGGGTGCCTTCCATTACCTGTGTGGATGGTCATTTTGCCTGTGTAAAGTTCATTCAAAAAACGGCGAGGGAACTAAATTTTCCAATTACTACGGTAAAAAGTGATGTGTATAAGTACCTAGGGAGTTGCAGTACTTCATTCGACCTCATTTTTGCAGACCCTCCCTACGCCTTTGAAATAGAGGAGTTTGAAAACTTAGTGGGAAAAATCTTTCAAAATGCCTTGCTTAAATCGGACGGAATTTTTATCATTGAGCACCCTAAACAGACCGAACTCAATCAGCTAGCTGGTTTTGTTGAATCGAGACGATACGGAGGATCCGTATTTAGTTTTTTTAAAATTGCAGCTCATGACTCCCCACTTGAGGAAGAAATTACCTCTTGATTTTGGCACAGTAGATATTTATAACGATTACGTGATAGCCACTTTCAATGAGGGACTGTTATTCGATCATTCTCATATGGAAAAATTGTATGAGATATTTCATCTGTATTTTCCGGATCGTCCCTTTGGTTACATTTCCAACAGACAGTTTGAATACGCCATAGACCCAACCTGTTATTTGAAAGAGAACGACGCTCCATGGCTGGCTGCCTATGCTGCTCTATGCTATACAGAACGATCTTATAAAAGTGCCTTATTTGAACGCAAATTTTATAAGCATAGACCCTATAAACCTTTTTATACCCTCGAGACCTGTCTGGAATGGATTGTACGTAGAGTTCAAAACCACTATAAGGAGAAACCGCCGGTGGGTAGGTAGCCTTATGAGTTATGTGGTCTTTTGGCTTTTGCCTTGGCTACATGCGTCTCATTCATAGTCGTTTAAAGAAAATAAGCTATATTTGGGTACTAACTAAACAGAGTATTTTCATGAGTTCCCCGCTAAAGCTATCGCTTGATATTGACTTTGCGCACTTCGATCTGCATGAGAATTATTTAGTGGCTACGATCAAGGAAGGAGTTGTATTCGATACACCACATCTCATCAAGTTTCATGAAATATTCGACAAGCATTATTACAACAGGCCTTTTGGATATATATCGAATCGAATAAATGATTATACCATCAATCCAACTTGCTATATCGAAACTAAAAAATTTAGTTCAAAGATTGTGGGTGTGGCTACCCTTTGTTATTCTGAAGTTACTTATATAAATGCCAATTTTGCAGAGCGCTTTTTCGATTGGCCCCATAAGGCTTTTTATACCATGGATGAATGTGTTGAATGGATAGAGAGCCTATTAAAAAATGCAGGCCTGTAAGCCGGATTCTGTACCTTTCAGCCGAGCTGAGGGTCCTTATCATTTATCTGGACATTTTGTTGCCAAAATGCTCTATCTGCCTACCCTTCCGGATCGAGCGGGTACTCTCAAGCCCGGATATATGTGGCATTTCACCGCATAGAGTTTACCTGATTTCACTACAGCATTACCTGTACATCCTTTCTGTTGCACTTGTCCTACCCTTTAGTTCGCACTACAGGGCGACGGCCGTTAGCCGCTATGCTTCCCTCTGGTGTCCGGACTTTCCTCCAATATATCAAAGCGAACTTCGTATACCAGCGATAAGGCGGCCTGCGCCGCAAAAATAAGAATAGTTCAGTACAATAGTAATATTTAAGTAAGTATCTGGTAAATTTCAAAAGAATTAAATATCATTGCAGTCCCAAGCAAAATGATCGACAAATTGAAAACTTCACCTACGATTATAGAACTCGATTTTATAACCATCGAGCTTTTCGAGTCATACGCGGTCACTACGATAAAGGACGGAGTAGCTTTCGATTTTGAGCACCTGGAAACGATCTCAGAAGTTTTTAAAACAAACTATACCGATGGGCCTTTCGTCTCTATTGCCAACAGGAAATTCGATTATACGGTGAACCCTACTTGTTTGATGCGCTCAGATTATATACCCAATCTTCTTGGGATCGCTGTGATATGCTATTCCCGGTCTGCTTTTGAGACCGCATTGTTCGAACAAAAGTTTTATAGTAAACCGTTCAAGGTATTCCATACGCTTTCGGAAGGTATAGTCTGGGGACAACAATTGCTCCAAGAAAGTAGTAGTCCTAATAACTCCTAAGAGGAGTTAGAATTGTTGATAATTATTCCAAAAATGTAATTTCAATATTCCTTAAATCTAAGGGACATACTTATATTTGTTTACTTCTATGGAACATTTTATCGTATCGGCCAGAAAGTACCGTCCAGCGCAGTTTAAAGATGTGGTGGGGCAACAGGCTATTACCAATACTTTAGAAAATGCCATAGAGAATGATCATTTGGCGCAAGCCCTATTGTTTACAGGACCCAGAGGTGTTGGAAAGACCACTTGTGCCAGAATTCTGGCGAAGAAGATCAACGATGACGGCACTCATCATGAAGACGAAGATTTCGCTTTTAATATCTTCGAGCTGGATGCGGCATCGAACAACTCTGTGGATGATATCAGGAATCTGATCGATCAGGTTCGTATACCGCCTCAAGTTGGAAATTACAAGGTCTATATCATTGATGAGGTCCATATGCTTTCTTCAGCGGCCTTCAATGCATTCTTAAAGACACTGGAAGAACCGCCCAAGCATGCTATTTTCATTCTTGCAACCACAGAAAAGCACAAGATCATTCCAACGATTCTCTCTCGCTGTCAGATTTTCGATTTTCGAAGAATTACGGTTAACGATATCAAAGGTCAGTTGGCCGAAGTGGCGAAGTCTGAAGGAATCACGGCAGAGGATGATGCCTTACATATCATTGCGCAGAAGGCAGATGGCGCTATGCGGGATGCTCTCTCTATTTTTGACCGAGTAGTAAGTTTTTCAGGAAATACCCTAACCCGTCAGGCGGTAACAGAGAACTTGAATGTCCTGGATTATACCTATTACTTCGGTGTAACCGAGTTGCTATTGGAAAACAAGATTCCCGAGGTATTATTGCAATATGAT
Organism: Bacteroidota bacterium; assembly: GCA_038529705.1. Classification (GTDB taxonomy): domain Bacteria; phylum Bacteroidota; class Bacteroidia; order Flavobacteriales; family Flavobacteriaceae; genus Aureisphaera. Next base: position 2,954 of record JBCBDM010000030.1, on the reverse strand, counting down.
GAGATCCTGGCGAAAGGATTCGACGGGCATCATTTTATTTCCGGACTTGCTTCGCACTTTAGAGATCTCTTAGTGTGTAAAAACCAGGCGACCATTTCGCTACTGGAAGTTGGAGAACAAGTGAAGCAAATGTATTTGGAGCAGTCGAAAAAGGCTTCTCATGAGTTTCTTGTCGAGGCCATAGACCTGGCTAATAGTTGCGATCTAAAATATAAGAATAGCAGGAACCAACGATTGTTAATCGAGCTTTGTTTACTTCAATTGGCCTCCATTACGTTTGAAGGCGAAAAAAAAAAGCCTAGCGGAAAGCGATTCGTAATTCCTCCCTCCCATTTTAAGCGAAGTGCTGTAAGCCCCTCGATTCCTTCAGAAGTGACACAGCCAGTAACCCCTTCTTCTCCTAGTACTACCGCACATGAAAAGTCGGTGATAGCGGAAGAACAAATCGTGCAATCTCCGTCCGTTCCTGAGCCAATAGACCTTCCCAAGAAACCCGAACGTGTTATAGAACGGCCGCAGATCCTGGCCGAACGCAATGCTAAGAAAGTTTCCGCTTTGTCATTGAAGAGTATTCAGAAGAAACAGGAATTGCAACGGGAATTAGTGGCAAAACAACCGGATGAGGAAAACCTGCCTGTGGAGACCTTCACCGAATCTGAAATGCAAACAGCCTGGACAGATTATGCAAAGAAAATAGAAAAAGAGGGGAAATATAATCTTCTCTCTCACCTTACTATGGGCATCCCTAAATTGGAGGGCACCCTTATTCATTTGGTCTTTCCCAATAGTACGATCAAGGTGGAAGTAGAACGTGCCAAATATGATCTCCTTTCCTATTTGCGCTCTACCCTCAAGAATTATGAAATCGATCTTTCTATTGAGGTTAATGAGGCTGAAGTAAAACGATATGCCTATACTTCCAGGGAAAAGTTCGATAAATTGATGGAAAAAAACCCGCTCATCGATAAGCTAAGGCAAGAATTCGATCTGGACGTGTAAATTGTATACTTTCGAAATCATGAAAACTGAGAACAAAGGAGATATTAAAATGCTAGGGCTTCAATTACCCACGGATCCCCGTTGGGTTAATATTGTCGAAAAGAACGTTGAAGAGATTTTGACAGATCATGCTTATTGCGAACAAAAGGCTGCCTCCACCGCAATTTCATTGATCGTTTCTTTTCCGGAATACACAGAACTTGTGGCCGAAATGGTAGATCTTGCTCAGGAAGAAATGAGTCATTTTAAAATGGTGCATGACAAGATCATCGAACGGGGTTGGATTATGGGTAGAGACAGAAAGGACGACTATGTTATACAGATTACCAAGTTCTTTCCAAAGGGTGGTAGCCGGACGGATCAATTAGTACATCGATTGCTCTATGCAGCGCTGATTGAAGCCAGGAGCTGCGAGCGTTTCAGGTTGCTAAGTGAAGAATTGGAAGACCCAAAACTCGCTAAATTCTATCGAAAACTCATGATTAGTGAAGCGGGTCATTATACACTGTTCCTGAGCTTTGCCAGAAAATATGGAGAGCGGCAGGAGGTAGATCGAAAATGGAAGGAGTTACTGGCTTTTGAAGCGGAAGTCATGAAAGACCTTAGCAAAGGTGAAAGCATACACGGTTAATATACTAGAATCAATGAACAAAGTATTCCGAAGAATTAAAAGAAGAATCCAAATAACTTTATTTGGTAACCCAGATTTTAAAGCCATAAAATATAAGGAACTCTATCTCCCGCCGTTCAGAGAAAACCAAGGACTAAGCGATAATGCGGATTACATTCAATCTGCTATAGATCAAATTGAGCATCTCTCGCAGCACTTTGATTTCACAGAAGAGAAATCAATCTTAGATTTTGGTTGTGGACAGGGAAGACTGGCAAATGGTCTTAAAACCCTTGGGACTTCTCTGGGCTCCTATGTGGGTATTGATACGCACTTAAAGTCCATTAAATGGTGCCAGAAATGGATCACGAAATATGGCAAACCATTTAAGTTTATTCACCTACCGGCTTATAATGCGCGATATAATACGAGAGCGGAGCAGCTTCAAAAGTTGCCGTTTGAGGCAGATACCTTCGATCTCGCCTTTCTCAATTCGGTTTTTTCACATATGATGACCGAAGATTGTGTCTTCTATCTCAATGAATTCCAAAGAACACTTACTACAGGAGGAAAGGTATATATTACTGCCTTTGTAGAAGAGAATGTCCCGAATTGTGAAGAAAACCCAGAGAATTATCTGGGAGCTTCCAAAGGACATTTACATCGGGTTCGTTTTGAAAAGAAATTCTTTTTGAATCTTTTTGATGAAGCGGGCTTCGATGTAGAGGTTTTTTCGCATCAACAGATTACCAGAACTAAGCAGAGTGTGGTGATAGCCAGAAAAAGATAGCTACTATGGAAACCCAAAAACGCTTGTTGATCGATATGGATGGTGTCATGGCCGACATATATCAGCAGGCTATTAATTTTGAATTTGCCGAAAGTGGTCGCCGAATCCGGTTGGAAGACGTGCAGGGTAAGGACGAGATCGTGGCTTTTCCCAACGCCAAACGCCACGTGCGTGAGAAAGGCTTTTTTAGGACAGCACCTGTAATGCCTGGTGCGGTTCAAACCATTACCGAATTACATAAGCACTATGAGATCTTCGTGGTGTCTGCTGCCATGGAATTTCCTAACAGCCTGGAAGAAAAGTACCATTGGTTGGACGAACATTTTCCCTTTATTGGTTGGCAACATATCGTGTTGTGCGGAGTCAAAACAGTAGTGCAGGGTGATATACTTATAGATGATCACTACAAAAATCTGGATCCGTTTGAAAATCGGACACTTTTATTCACCCAACCGCACAATCGGGATAGGAACGATAACGGGCATGAGCGCGTGAATAACTGGCGAGAGATTAAAGACTTACTATTATAATCTATAAATCTATTTATATGTCACA
>JBCBDM010000029.1:0-25536 GCA_038529705.1 Bacteroidota bacterium | reverse complement strand
TTCCTCCGCTCTATGGAGAAGGATTTGAAGTGATCAATACACTGGTTCAGGGAAATCCGGAAAAGGCCCTGGAAAATAATATCTTCAATTTAGAGATGAGTAATATTTGGGTCATCATTGCGCTATTAGGTGGTCTGATCTTTTTTAAGATCATTGCAAGCGCCTTTACCTTTGGAGCTGGAGGAGTAGGCGGGATTTTTTCCCCTACACTCTTCATGGGAAGCATCCTGGGCAATGTGGTAGCCAAGGTCTCCAATACCATCGGTATTTCGGTATCCGAGAGTAATTTCACACTGGTGGGGATGACCGGGCTCATGGCCGGAGTATTACATGCTCCTTTAACAGCTATCTTCCTTATTGCAGAGGTAACCGGAGGTTATGAGCTCTTTATTCCTCTTATGATCACTGCGGCTATTTCTTTCACCATTACAAAATATTTTGTCCCCCATTCTGTGTATGCTATGGAATTAGGAAGAAAAGGTGAACTTATTACACATGATAAGGACCATGCTGTACTCACTTTGATGGACATAAAAACGGTTGTGGAAACTAATTTTATTCCGGTCTATCCGCACATGAATCTCGGAGAAATCGTTCATGAAGCCGTGGTAAAATCGAATCGAAATATTTTCCCGGTCATACACCGGGAAACTCGAGAATTGGAAGGAATCATCTTATTGGATGACTTGCGACCCGTCATGTTCGACCAAAGCGTCTACAAGGAACTGACAGCCGAACAACTCATGAAAAACCCTCCAGCCGTGATCGATCTTTCCAACGACAAGATGACCTATGTAATGAAACAATTTCAGGATACAGGCGTATGGAATCTTCCCGTCGTATCGGAGGGGAGCTATTACGGATTCATTTCGAAATCCAAATTATTAACTGCCTACCGCCGAAAACTCATTGATTTTTCGGGAAAATAAAAAAGAGATCATGAAATACTTTCTTATCACACTATTCCTTATCATCGCAGCAACCCTAGGCTACGGGTTCTACATAAAACCTGTAGATGTTAAAACCGGAGATTTTTGCATCGGCATTTCCATGGTGGTTTTATTCTTTTTATGGATGCCTTTATTTATCTACCATCGTTGGAAAAACAGAGACGTAAAGGACTATATGTTGACCAAAGAGAATCTGGATAAAATGCGTCAAGAGGCCGAGGACAAGGACATGTAGACTACGAACAAACTCCCGAAATCCAACGATAAAATGGCTGTGAATCAGCGAGTTTTTTTAAAATAGTTACCTTTTCTTAACATTTCACAATTTAATTCCATTACCTTTACTGCTTATTATTAATTATTATTTTATTTACAATGGAAGGAACAGTAAAGTTTTTTAACGAATCCAAAGGTTACGGCTTCATCACTAACGATGAAACCGGAAAAGACATTTTCGTACACGTAACCGGACTTAACGGGGAAGCCCTTAACGAAGGTGATAAAGTAGAGTACGTTGAAGAAGAAGGAAGAAAAGGAATGGTAGCCGCTCAAGTAAAGGTGATCCACGAATAAGATATATCTTACACCAACCAAAATTGTAACCCTCTTTGTAGAGGGTTTTTTTGTGCCTAAATAGGTTGGGCAACGACCGGGCTGTACGCTGTATCTTTTTTGGTGGTTTCGATACATCCAACGGTCACTGAGTGTTCATCTTCGATGAATGTATCGAAGTGCGTTGGACACTCAACCACCTAAAAAAGGATGTCACTCCTACAAGCTCGCCAAAGCCTTCGGCAACGGTGAGTCCCTGTTGCTGGAACAGCTCCCTAATTCAAATTCCGTTTTTCGATAAAAAATTGTTTCAGAAGTTGTGAAGCTTCTTCAGCTAATACCCCTCCACTCATTTGGGTCTTGGGGTGGAGTTTTGTTCCCATTTCAATGCATCCGCGTTGTTCGTCTCTGGCCCCATACACAATTTTGGAAATCTGACTCCAAAACAAGGCTCCGGCACACATCTGGCAGGGTTCAATGGTCACATACAACGTACAATCGATTAAGTACTTTCCTCCCAGATAATTGGCAGCCGCTGTTATGGCCTGCATCTCGGCATGGGCCGTAACGTCATTCAAGGCCTCCGTTAGGTTGTGGGCCCGAGCAATGATCTGATTCTGAACCACCACCACCGCACCAATGGGAACTTCTCCCTTTTCATACGCCATTTCTGCCTCTTGCAGCGCGCGTTTCATAAAGTAAGTATCGTCGTAGGGTTGGATCATGTTTGTGGTTCAACTAGCCTGGCTTATCCAATATCAATAGAATTCGAAAAGAGGACATCCATCATCAAATTAGGCCTTTACAAACTTCTTAATTTCTGTTCTACCGTCTATCAAGATTCTCGCAATGTAGATTCCAGAAGTCATCTTAGAAACATCTATAGTTCTGGTACTTGATTCCAGAATAAGTTTACCCGATATGTCGTGTATTTGAATTAAATCTATTTCTTCGTAAGATTCAAAGTTGATGACATTTTGGGTCGGGTTTGGAAAAATCTTTAATGTAATTATATTCGCTTCATTAATATTTAACAAACAACCTTGCTCTATTTGTTCAACCGAATTACAACCATTTGCGTTATTTTCGATAAAAATAAAAAGTGATTGATCGCTGATATTTGCACATATTACTTCTATACTGCAGAAAGGTAGATTTGGATTTTCAGAGATGGTTAACCGTGAGGAGAAAGGATTGGGTTCAACTCCAGCCAAGGCATCAATAGAATTTAAACTGTCATTTTCATTGATATCCAGGTTACGTCCTATAATTCTCAAGGCGTTCAGCCCTTCAAAGCTTAACAATCCATCATTACGATCCACTTTCAAAGTGGAATCTTCAATTACTTCCAAGCTATCCAAACCAGACATGTCCGTTAGACTATGATTATCATTGATTGAGACTAAAGAGCGTATGACAACCACATTCTGCAAACCGATAAAACTTTCTAAACTAGAGTTCCCCTCAATGATAACCGCTCCATTTATTTCTGTTAGATTTTCCAGGCCATTGAATGAAACTAGCGAACTGTTTTGATCAATCTCTAAACCTCTGTTACCAACTGGTTGAGTACCATCTATTCCAAGAATCGATATACTATTCATTCCACTAAAATCTAGCAACAAAGGGTTGTTTTCAATTCGAAGAGCACCTCCAACAGAGGTTAATCCGCTAAGTCCTTCAAAAGAGACTAAAGAAGCATTACCAGCAACAAATAAATTCTGGTGAATGGAGGTTAGTTGCTCTAATCCGACAAAATTTATTAAATTTTCATTTCCCAAAATTTCGATTCGACTTCCAACTGCCTGAAGATTATCTAGGCCCGTAAAATTTTCAATACCGGTGTTAACAATAGTGATGCGTGAGGAAATTGTTGAGGATTCCAGTTGAGTTAATCCATTTAGATTCGTAATACTTGGTCCTTCAATTTCTAGAACATTTATTAATTGCGTACAATCAGGATAGTCCAGTGCGAAATTATCGATGTCTTGTTGGGTGCTTAAAAAGATCGGAGAATTCGGGCACTGGGCTCGTCCCAGATAGGAAACCACGGTAAGGCAAATGAGAAAAATTGATCGTATCATTTAATTAAATCTTAATGAATTTTGATCTGTTGAACCCAGATTGTGTTCTAATATTAACTAAATAAGTTCCCACACTTAAATGAGAAACATCAATGGTTTTGTTTCTAGAAACTAAAATTGATTGTCCATGCATTGTGAATATTTCAACACTTTCGAAGAAACCATTAGAATGAAAATTTAATTCAGACGTCGCTGGATTTGGATACATAACGATGTCTTCAATCTTCTGATTTCCCACTCCTAATACTCCACAATCAATTTCTAAAAAATAAGCCATATCGGTTCCAGTGTACGTTTGAAAAGCCGAAGCGTTACTAGGAATGGGGTCTCCAAAAATCAGACTATCAAAATAGACCACATTTCCAGGAGCGTTATTAGTATTGTAGCAATGGCCACCATCAGATTCATAAACGGCCATGACCCAATAATCGCCTGGTTGCAATACCGTATTCTCTACTGGTAATGAAACAATACCTTCAACAACGGTACCAATATCTGATTCTACAATCAGATTGTTAGGAACACCATTTAAGTCATCATAAACAGCCATTTGCACTGATGATCCGGTATTTCTACCTATTAAGTTGAGTGATGACAGGGTTCCAACTTCACTCAAGTCAAAAGATACCCCAAGTAAGAAATCTTTAAAAAAAGGATCTCCCGTGTTATCAAAAACAGACGAATCTTCATTACCAATATTACAGTCCTGGGCGAAAGCAGTGGAATAACCAATCAGTAAGAATATAATTAAACGTAATAATTTGTTTTTCATAAAATTAATATTAACAACAAGTAAATCTAGTTAATTTACCTTAGACTCATGTACTTTATCAATCAATTAAAATGACTAATGTAAGTCAACTTTTGAGCAAAACATTTTATTAACTAATTGAATTCGTAAACTATGAAGTTAGTAAGTCCTTAACTATTTCAACCATCAAATTCGAAATTTTCATTCCTACTTCAAGGCGTTTGACGCCATTTCCGCCTCTTGCAGCGCGCGTTTCATAAAGTAAGTATCGTCGTAATGTTGGATCATGCTTTGTGGTTTGTGGTTCAAAATTACAATAAACGAATTCACAAATCAACAAATCAACTAACTCTAATAAATGTATCTTTGTTTCGTGCCTGCGACCCTCTTAAATAACATTCAATTTCCGGAAGACCTTAGGAAAATTCCCAGGGAAGACTTACCGCAACTTGCCAGGGAGTTACGCGAATTCATCATTAACATTGTAGCGGTTAAAGAAGGGCACCTGGGAGCCAGTTTGGGGGTTACCGAACTCACCATCGCCTTGCATTATGTTTTCAATACCCCAAAGGATATTTTGGTGTGGGATGTAGGCCATCAGGCGTATGGACACAAGATTCTAACCGGACGCAAGGACGTTTTTCACACCAATCGAAGCCTGGACGGTATTAGCGGATTTCCTAAGCGCTCCGAAAGTGAATACGACACCTTTGGAACAGGTCATAGCAGCACGGCAATCTCAGCAACGCTGGGAATGGCGATTGCCTCGGAATTGACATCTGATGCCGATAGGCAGCATGTTGCCGTGGTAGGAGATGCATCCATTGCCAGTGGAATGGCCTTCGAAGCGCTGAACCATGCCGGAGTGACCAACACCAACATTCTGGTAATTCTAAATGACAATGCCATAGGGATTGATCCCAGTGTGGGTGCCTTAAAAGAATATCTCACCAAGGTTACACTCGACAAATCTCCAGACACGGATAACATCTTCGAGGCCCTCAACTTCAATTATTCTGGTCCAGTGGATGGTCATGACCTTTCAACCTTACTCTCGGAGTTAGAACGCCTGAAGAAAGTGGATGGCCCTAAACTACTCCATGTCATTACGAAAAAGGGAAAAGGACTCCGCCAGGCGGAGGAGAATCAGGTAAAGTATCATGCCCCGGGTAAATTCGATGCGGCAACTGGAAACCTCCTTCCTAAAAATGGTGATGAACAACCTCCCAAATTTCAGGATGTATTTGGAAAAACAATCGTAGAACTCGCCGAAAAAAATAAAAAAATCGTTGGAATCACCCCAGCTATGCCTACCGGAAGCTCCTTAAAATACATGATGGAGGCTTTTCCAAACAGGGCCTTCGATGTAGGTATTGCCGAACAGCATGCAGTTACCTTCGCTGCGGGTCTTGCCACACAAGGTATGACCGTTTATTGCAATATCTACTCTACCTTTTTACAACGTGCCTATGATCAGGTGATCCATGACGTATGCCTTCAGGATCTGCCTGTGATCTTTTGTCTGGATCGAGCAGGGATTGTTGGAGAAGACGGGGCTACCCATCACGGCATCTTCGATATCTCTTATTTACGTTGTATTCCGAACCTGATTGTTTTCGCCCCAAGAAATGAAATAGAGCTGCGCAATATATTGTACACGGTTCAGCTGGGAATAGACCATCCTATTGCCATACGTTATCCCCGGGGTAGAGGAAATACACTGAATTGGCAACTTCCCTTCAAATCCGTGGAAATAGGAAAAGGTACTTGTTTAAAAGAAGGCCACAAGATTGCCCTATTATCTATCGGGGCCATTGCAACAAACGCTTCCAACGCCATCGTTCAATTTGAAGAAGACTCCGAACACAGCATAGCACATTACGATATGCGTTTTGTAAAACCATTGGATGAAAACTTGCTCCATGAAATCTTCAAGCAACACAGTACCATTATCACTTTAGAAGATGGTGTAATTCAGGGAGGTTTTGGTAGCTCTATCCTAGAGTTTGCCGCGAGACACCATTATAAGAATACGGTTAAACTATTGGGTATCCCAGATGTTTTTCCACAACACGGGACTGTAGCCCAACTTCAAGAGTTAGCAGGTATTTCTTCAAACAAAATTCATGCATTGTTGCAATCTTCCAACTAAAAAAAGTTCATTGGATCACGCTACTTGAAAAGCCGTGGAATCCACATAGGACTTATTTTTAAGCACCCATTGCAATAAACTGTTGGTCTTTCTATCCAGGTCCAGTTTATTAATAATATTACTACGATGTTTTTCAATAGTTCTCCGGGAAAGGTTCAAATTAGCAGCTACTTTTTCGGTACATTCATGCAAGCTGATCATCTTTAACACCCTTCTCTCGCTAAAGGATAGGAGATTCATATTCAAAACAGATCGGTCGAGCCGATCCTTAAAAAAAGAACAACTGTAGTAGTTCTCACCTTCCAAAACCTTGGTGATACATACATTAACCGTAATGGATGAGTCTCCCAGGTGAATAGAACCATTGGCCTTGGCCCATTGAGACAGTATAATTCCACGTTGATCGCAATTATTATATATAATGATAAAGCGTGTCTTCAAGCTGCTCTCACCAACAAGTCTTATAATCTCAAATGCCGATGTGGTTGCCATCTCCTCCTGCAGAAGGACAACGTCAGGTTCTTTCTTCAGTATATATTGCAAGACAGACGGTCCATTATTAATCACCCTTTCTACCACATGGCCCTTATCAATGAGAGAAGCTCTCAGTCCGTTAGCATATATTTCATAACTGTGCGCAATGACAATATTGGGTACATTCATAGAGATCCTATTGATTTGAAAATAAGGTTTGCGTTATAGAAATAGCTGAAATACCCCATAGACTATCAGGGTCATTGCGTTTACAAAAAATAAGAGCACAGGTAATACAAGAGCCCTTTTTCGAGCCTCATACCGTATCATTTTTTCTGAAAGAGAAGCGTTAGAAAATTTCGATCGTAGATTCATAATATTTCGTTTCATAGCTAATTTTTTTTGAAGATTTTAAAACCCCTCAACATAGGGTGCGGTTAAGGGGTCTAGACTCCTCAGGTAAAATGGCCCGGTGTCATTCGAGCGTTGTATTATGATGACAGAGCGAAAGTATAACTCCATAGGGAAGTACCCTAAAAAACACTGTAGACTCCTAGTGCACGGCATGTAGACAATAGGTAGACAACTATAGTCTAAAAATAATTTAGTTGCTGATTATCAGCTATTTATATTAACAATAAATCAGCTAATTCGAAAGGCCAATGAATCTACGTATGGCTTGTTCTTTAAGACCCATTGCAAAAGACTATTGGTTTTTTTGTCCAGATTTAACTTGGTAATAATATTACTGCGGTGTTTCTCGATGGTCCGCTTGGATAGATTCATATTCATGGCAATTTTTTCAGAGCATTCGTATACACTAATCATTTTAAGGACTTTTCGTTCCGATAAGGACAAGCGCTCCATGCGCAATAGCGACCGGTCCAAACGCTCCTTAAAAAAAGAACAGCTATAATATTTCTCACCTGCCAACACCTTCTTTATGCAGTTTTCATGGATGATTAAAGAGTCGCCCAAATGAACAGACCCATGAACCTTAACCCATTGTGAAAGTATCATTCCCCGTTCATCACAACTGTTGTAAACCACAATAAAACGAGTCTTTAACTTCTTTTCGCGGACGCGACTAATAATTTCAAAAGCCGACATGGATGAAAGTTCTTCCTGCAGAATAACGATAGCCGGATGGTTTTTGAATATATACCGTAAGGTCTCCTTTCCAGTATTGACGACTTTTTTCACAACATACCCTTTTTTTAAAAGGGAATCCTTCAGCCCCATAGTATACATCTCAAAGCTATGAGCAATTAGTAGATCTGGTGTTTTCATGATAATACGTTATAGTTAAATTTATTTTGGGTCATAAATGCAATTTCCCTGTCATATAGAAGTTCGAATCCGTCACTAAATATGCTCACACCATCCTGGCAGGTAGCTTTTGATGAGAAGTGTTACTATTCATTTTAACTTTTCTAAACCCCCAACTCGTTTTCGAGTTAAGGGGGTATAGATTCCTCATGAAAATTGCCCGATCTTATTCGGGCGTTGCATTATGATACAAATCGAAATTAAGCCTCAAAGGGAGAATTCTCTGAAAAAGGTAGTGGACAAGCAGTGGACTAGTTTTTGACAATCGGTAGACAAAAAACTCAAAAACTATGTTAAGTGTATAAAAATAAGGGGGTTAGAGTGTTTTCAAATCATCTTCAGCAAACACACCATTATGAGATCGAACTTGTTGCGAAAGTGTATACTAAAGTCGTTTTTTATCATTCTTCGCCTTCGTTGCTCCTCTTTTTCATAATTTCTTCCATGTCCTCCAAAGCCTCCAATTCGTCTAAAAGTTTTTTATTATAGGCCTCTAACTCACTTAAAAGGGAGTTTGAATCAATTGCCTCTTTAACATCTTCTCCTAACAACCAAAACTTGAAGCGGTTCATTAATCTTTGTAACATAGTTCTTTGTTTTTCCTAGCGCTCTCAATTAAAAAAAGCAGCAACGAAGGTAGAGTGCTGCTAAGAAAACTAACCTATTTCATCTTGGACAAATGGGGGACAATCAAAAAAAAGTAGATTTTTCACTTAAAAAGCCTGTAGGAAGGCATCCAGGTCCTGTTCCGGAGTCAGCGCCAGTTTCTTTCGAAGTCGGTATCGACTCTTTTTCACAGAAGCAGGGTCTATATTCTGAAGAATAGCAATCTCCTTATTGTCCACATGCATTCTTATGAGCGAACACAACCTAATTTCTGTTTTCGTGAGACCCGGAAATTGCGAATTAAGACGATCGTAGAAACCACTGCCGAGTTCTTCAATGCGCTCCTGAAAGTTCTGAGAACCTTCATCTACCCATATCTTATTCCGAATCTCAGTCTCTAAATCGTCTAACTCCTTTGCCCGCTGTCTTCCTGTAGTTCCTTTAACTTTTTCCAGCTTCTCGGCGAGCACTTTTGCCCAATCCTGGTTTTGCGAGATATTAAAGGCGAAATCGGATAGATCTTTTTTCTTATACGCTATTTCTTTGTTGAGCATTTCGTTTTGCATCTCGGCAAGTTCTCGTTTGTTTCTGGCGATTTCTGCTTCGTGTTTGTTCTTTTTATTATTGAAATAATAGAACGATCCCGCTCCTAAAAATGCCAGGGCAATAAGGAACATCCATTGAAATTGAACACGATTCTTGGTATCCAATAGTTCTATCTCGGCCTCCTGACCTTTGATCTTAGCATCTCGCTTTTCCGTTTCATATAAAGTCTGGTAATAAGAAAGGGCTCTGGCCTTTTGCAAACCACGGATCGAATCCTTAATGATGGTGTACTGCTTGTAGTGATGCAGGGCCTCTTCCGAATGATTCATGGCCAGGTGGATCTGATACAGTAATTCATGTCCATCAAGGATATTTTCATAATCGTTTGTAGGCAGTTGCTTGTCCAAATACTCATTGCCTAGTTTCAGGGCAAGATTGAATTCCTTACGAACCAAATGATAATGACCTTTCCCCTCCAAATACATTCTTTCGAAAACCCCTTTGGTGTTTCGTTCCAGATTGCTTTCAATTTCATTAAGTAATAACGTAGCTTTTTCCAAACTGTCCGTTCTGGAGTAAGCCTCCAACAAGGTATTGAGCAAACGCGGTTCATAAAGGTCGACAAATTCCTCGGACTCCCGGGTTAAGGCAAGAGCCTCATTCAAATGACCGATACGGGCCTTATAATCACCATTTTTCCGGTCATCAATGGCGGCATTATACAATGCAGATAATAAAGCCGGATAATATTTGATACGCTTGGCCATACTAATGACCTCATTTCTTTCTTCCGCTGCTTCTTTATAAAACCCTATCTGACTGTACAAGTTGGCCCTGGAATTTTGAGTTAATATGATCCTGGTAGTATCATTGATCTGTGTGTATACTTCTTCAGCTTCATGAAGCAGCACCGAAGCCTCACTAAATTGTCCGAGATTGGAATGGGCATCGGCTCTGTATTCCTTGGCCGCACCAAAAGAAACAGAATCACCGGCCTTCAATGCAAAGGCCTCCGCTTGCTTATAAATCTCAATGGATTCCTCAATTTCTCCGGAAAAATAATGGCTATCCGCTCCATTTAAATACAACTCGGCTAAAACCCGATGATCCCCGGACAAATTTCCAGTGGTAGTAAATTCATTGAACACCGTCAAAGCCTCTTTCGGCTTACCCATGCGATTCGACAAATAAAAAATAAGATGGGCCGTTTGCTTTGTAGCCATATAGTTGGAATCCAGCTCAACGGCATAGGCTATAGCCTCCCTGGCGGCCTCATCATACTGAAACTCGCTTCTATTCTTTATCAAGGCCGTAAGACTATCCAACCATTTCAGCTTTTCTCCTCCGGAAGAAGCCGTTATATGGACTCGAAGTTCTTCCACCTTAGATTCAAGATCCTCGGTTTGAGAAATGGAGACAAGCGGATAAATCCATAGAAAAAAAAGAAATACTAAAGGCCTCATTTTTGAAAAAAATAAAGAAACTAAGATATTCAAAATTTGAAAGTTAGCAGGTTAAAAAAACAGAATTAACTACTTAATTCACGGACAAAAATAAACCCCTGATGAAATCAACATCAGGGGCGCTAACTATAACCAGTTTTTCAGAAAAAACCAATCATCAATCGAGCCTAACAGGCCACTTGCTGATTCCGTATGGAAAGATCCAAATATCTATCCATATTGTTCAGTTGATCTTCTGTTCCATACCCAAACTGCTTCAAGGTATGTATCAAAAGTTGATATTCTATTTTGATATACTTGCCCTCCAAAGTGACTCTTTCTCGGGATGCTTTAGAGGGGGTACATGCTCTCTCCAATAAGGGAAGGTCCACATAAAATGGTTGGATTAATTGCCTCATCTTATTATTCTTTAATTAGACGTTGTGTCTGCATTCCACTTTCCGAATAAAGTCTGATAAGGTATATTGCCGAAGGCAGTTCGGACAGATCCAATTCCTGAGGTTCCCCCAAATCGAACCTTTTCGATTCCACCATTCGGCCACTTATATCATATACCTCAACTTGCTCTAACGGATAAGTCGATATAATAGTGACCTTGTCCTTAGTGGGATTAGGGAATACGGAAATTTTGTTCACATTGAAATCTTGAATCTCCAGCACAGGTTCTTGCTCGAACAATAAAGTAAATCGTTCATCGAAAGTTCCTTTACCGCTTTCAAAATCATAATCCATTTCTCTTAGGTTTACAATCGAATTTTTTTCATTATCTACTAAATACACAGCCGTGTTGGACATCATAATCCCTTCAAAATGGGTGATCGAAATACTATATAATGCGGTGGCATCAACCAACGTACTAAAACCTAAAGGTATCTTGATATCACTATGAAAGGCTTCTCGCGTCTGAATACCCAGCTGCTCAGTTCCATTCTCCAGATGAGAATACAAAGACACCACGGTGGCCAGGCGATTACTATCATATCCGGGATCCCGTCCCTGGGTTGCATTGGAATTAAAGGCGATCAATGTATTGCTCCCCAGGTCGTAATCTACGTTGGTAAGTTGTAACCATATCTTTTCCTGATCTTCCGAATTTCGTAGTGTACTATTACCCGTTGTTCTTCTCATGGCATTGTTGAAGCTGGCAGTACCAGCCCCAAAAGCCTTGATTCCGAATCCTTGTCCGGTGGAGATGATCCCATTAGGCGCCGTATCCGTACCACTAGGGTCGTTGGCTGCAGCCACTCCTCCGGAAAGATTGTACATGGAAATATCATCCATACTGAAATTCATACTTCCCGCACCTGGAATTCCTGTACCCGGAGGTGTTAGATGCTCCCAAAAATAAACCTCATTGATCAAGGCATTCGCATTGATAAAATCGTCTGAAGAAATCGCGGATGCATATGGATTTGACAAAACATTCGGTGTTCCATCCGGATTATCCGTTGGACCATTGTAGATGATAGTCCGATTCACAATCCCATTGGTTAACGTTCCCTCTGTGTAAGTAAAGTCATAGGATTCGTTGGCCGGATCCGTGTATGAATCTTGCGGACGTACAATATACCCCTCGCCGGATTCGATCGTTCCCGCGCTCATAATGCTCCAAAAATCGTTATTGTCATCAGCAAAATTAGTTCCTCCTTGTGTCACATCGGGATGGGGTATAAAATTCTCAGGAGTATGTTCCAAGACCAAAAAGGCACTTCCAAATACATCGTTTCGTGTCTCAGCAGTCATAGGGCTTCCCAAAATCATGAAATCTCTGGTTTGTAACACGGGCGTAGTAACATCTACTTCTATAGTGCCGTTCTTGATCACTTGTGCCGTATTTTCTACTTGAACGAGATTAGCTTCGTGATGTATTTTCAGGTCGCCATTTACTACAATATCTCCTTCCACCTTGACATATTCTCCTGCATCTATTTCCAAAAGATACCCGGAATCTATGGTTAGTTTACAGGCGTCGATAAGGCCGTCAAGACTTACCAGGTAGTCATCTCTAATAATAGCATGAGACAGCGAAGTAGGAGCGGAAGGACTCCAGCTACCATTTTCAAAAACCGTGATATCATCACATCCTCCACAGTAGTCATTTGGATCTTCCACGGTAACTATGGCCGTACATTGGGCTATATTCCCTGCATTATCAATTACCGAGAGACCGATGGTGTGATCTCCAATATCATCACATCCAAAAGATGATTTGCTATCAAACGCAAGCTGAAATGCCAAATCTCCCCAGGTACAACAACCTGAACTCAAATCATACTGAACCATGAGTGATCCACCAGCGTAATCGTCGTCTTGATTATAGTAAACATTCGTACTTCCATCAAAGGCAAAACTATACTGGTTCCCTGCAATGACAGGAAATGGAGTACTAAGCACCACCTCGGTCCAGATATCCTGATCCGGACCTGCGTGATTCAGGACGGCACCTGTTTCGGTATAGTCTGGTGTACCAATCGATCCGGAAACTCCACTTCCCGTGGCGCTGTTGTAAAAATAAATATCCTTGTCATTGTATTGGGTAGGGACTAATAGACGCATGGACGACAGTACTCCGGTCACCGGAGCCGTAAAGGTTTGTCCTACTCCAACATCTCCGGCATTTGCCGTTTGTTCAGGCTGAAGAATATATCCTTTCAATTCCAAAGAGGCAATTCCACAATTATCCGACGATCCGTTGTCAATATCAGAAGCACTAATGTTGGCCACCCCAGAAGCATCTAGCTGAACCGTCACATTCTGGCAAACTGCAGATGGAGCTTCCCGGTCCTCAACTATTACATTCATACTGCAATTAGAGGTATTTCCATAGGGGTCTGTAACGGTCCAATTAACAGTAGTAGTCCCTAAGGGATAAATCCCCGAAGCGTCGTCCGTTCCGTTAAAATCATTCACCAAAGTGTATCCAAATTGAACATTGGGCGCTCCAAAATTAGATTGGCAATTCCCTGCTGCGCCCAGAGCGAAATTGGACAAAGCCCCATCATAAGATCCACTTGCCAAATCCTCTACAGTGGTAATACCAGCATTATCTCCACAGGGCGAACCTTCATTAAAAGTATACAAGGCGATAAGTCCTGTTTCATTGCCCACAAGCGTAGTCCCCACCGTACTTTGGATGTCTGCTTGCGATCTGGCTACATTCCAAATTCTCAATTCGTCGATATTCCCATCAAAGAAACGTTCGTCGTTCCATGACCCAATATTGAAAGGTCTATTTGCCCCAACGGCATTAGCCGTTGTAAAGTTGAAGGTACTCAATAATACCCCGTCAATATAGCAGGTCGCGGTTTGCGCCGAAGTAGAATACACCACAGCGATATCATACCATTGGTTCGGTATGAAGTTGGGCTCAAAAATGGCCGATACATTATTGCCCCCAACGGTCCAGGACAGATTTTTATCCGGTCTGATCTGGAAATGCAAATCCCCTGCGGCACTGAATGCGTCCGTATTGAGAATTGCATGCCAACCGGACAATCGCTCAATAAATATCCTGGCTTCAACAGTCACCTCGTCCATGGTTGATGTAAATCCGTTCGCCACATTAATCTGATCATTTTCCCCGTCAAAGTTCAACGAGGCTCCATTCCCACAATCTCCAATAAGGGGTTGCGGCACCATGATATCGGCACCACAATCTCCCGCATCATTACCCACCACATAATCCAAACACGAAAGCACAGGGGCTTCGGTATCATTTACGGTAACATCAAAAGAGCAAGTCGCAGTATTCCCGGCACCGTCGACCACTTCAAAAGTGTTGGTCGTTACGCCTACAGGAAACAAGCTTCCACTGGGGAGGCCCGCTGTTTGCGTTACCAACTGACTGGTAGCCTGAATAACCAGACTTACCTCATCCAGGCTCACGGATAACCAATGAGTACTGGTCATAGAAAATCTCAATACAAGTTCCTGTCCTTCATAATTCTGCAAAATAGAAGTAACATCATAAAGGCGGGTGTTTGGTGGATTGAATTGATTCTTTTCATCTCCAGGTTGCGTTGAGTACACCTCCTGAACCAGATTATCATTACTATCATAGAGTTCGGCCCTGAAATAATTATCGGCCGCAAAATCGTTGAAAGCGGAAATTTCATCCAACCAACTCAAGGTCGCGGTTTGCACTCCTACCGGAATTTCAACACTTTGAGAAAGCGTTGTATTATTGGGCCCGGACGTAACATATCTAAGGGCATCATAACTTCCTGCTATGGGGGTAAGTGCCGGCATGGCGCCAGGGGGATTGGTAGTTCCATCGTCGACGATCAGGAAGGAGAGCTGCGTGAAGGTATCCCAATTTTGAAAATCTCCGGACTCAAAACCTCCATTTTGGATGTATTCAATACCGACGTTGTCTGTAGCGGTTACAGAATAATCTACAATAGCGCCACACTTACCACTGTCGTTATTTACTGTAATATCGGATGGACAATTGATCACCGGATCTTCCGTATCGCTTACAGCCACCACAAGATCTATGGCCGAACCGGGTATGGCCGAAGTGCCTCCCACCGGGTTTTGGCTCATTACCTCCCCAGCCGGCACCACAAAACTAATCACTGTAGAGATAGTCCCCACGGTAAAATTGGCCGCCACAATATCGGTCTCGGCTTGCACTTGAGTCAATCCTACAACGTCGGGAACTGTTTGTAATAATATGGCCGGGTTAATCGCACCAAACGTACCACTGTTAGTAGGCGCTACGTCGAATATAGACGCGTCTACTACCGCACCTGCATTGTCATAAATAGTACCTGTGCTCACTGATATCTGGTAAAAATCGCCCACACTGGCTTCTCTAAAAATGGCCCCCGGGATACCACCAATACCTGGCAAATTAATCCCTCCAAAGTCCGTCCCATAGAGTTCATCTAGTGGGCAACAAGCACCTCCATCACCAACACCCACGGCATCCAGTATAAGGCCAAAGGCAGATAGATCTTCTGCCACACCATCATCATCACCATCTACGTCTGTTACCCCGGCAGTTCCTGAGAACGAACTGGTTAATACCACGGTATGGGTTGGATTATTTATATTGGGTATGGATGCTATCAACAGACCATTGGCGTCAAAAGTACCTGAAAAGCTATCGGCACTTTTCACCACACCTACTTCACCCGAATCGGTATCTCCTTCGATCACCACAAATACCCCGGCAAAGCCTTCTCCAGGTTCCCCTTTAATTTCAATAGTTTGCGGATCATTAGTAGTGTCGGGTTGGTATTCGCTAATGAGAATAGGTAGGGTGGCACCAGAGGTCAGTGTCACTGTCGCGGCGCACTCATCCGAATTTCCATTCCCATCAATAACGGTTAATGTTACCATTTGACTCCCCAAATCATCATAGGTAAAGTCGATAGAAGATTGCCCGTTGATAAGTAGCTGCACAATCGCAACATTATCTGAAGATCCATTATCGATCATATCTGGTGTTACGGTAACACCCCCTAAATCAATGGCCAATGAAATATCTTGACAAACGGCTATGGGATCTATGGTATCCCGTAATAAGGTAACGTCATTGCCATCACCTCCTACATAGCTTATCATTCCTGTATAAGGACCAAAGCTTACACCACTGCCTTCCGGTAAACTATTGAAGGTCCCGATGATCGCATCGGTTCCGTCGTTATTTATTAAAACAATCTCATCATCGTCCGGGGAACCAGTAAATCCTTCCGTAGGTGCAAAAGTGGCATCGACAAGGGTAATGGTACCCGTAACGTTTAACCTATCATAATCACCGGCACTGTCTCCTTCTATTCTGGGAGCAAAAGTGGCCGAGCTAATTTCTAGATCGCTAGTGTTCAGGTTATAGGTAGTCGAATTACCCCCCGGTGTGATCACAGCATTGTTTTCTACAATTACCGGACCTCCTTGAAGGAATCCAAAACCGGTTACCAGAGTCGTAGCTCCACTGAGTCGAGCTTCATTTAAAAGATTCACTTGAGAATCGGGGAAATACACCTCCCCTTCAGTTACATTAAGAAAACCAAACGTAAGACTCACCCCTGGACCTCCGAAAGGAAAACGAGTATCGGTTCCAGTAAAATTAGTAATGGTCCCGGAAGCTCCCGTGTAGGCCAATCGGCCAATTAGATCGTTATCCGGGCCTTCAAAATTCAGGGTCCCTGCGTTGTGATTGATAAAGGCCGTCCCGGTAGACGAACTACTGGTCACGTCGATATTTCCATTAAAACTGGCCGTTCCCGTTCCGTTTTTTGTGAATGTGGTATCTTCTGAGATCACAATTGTTCCCGCGGTGATACTGGTAGTTCCATTCACCGAAACAGTCCCAAGAGATAAGTTACTAGCACAGGTCAAGGTAAGGCCCTGCCCCGGAGTATTTATATGTACTAAGCCTACAAAACTATTCCCACTATGATCCAGGACGATGTCCACACCTGAAGTAGGAGCTATGTTTTGAAAATTGGTAGTTCCATTCACCGTAATGGCCCCTGTTTGTGTCATTCCTCCGGAAGAAAAAATAGTGAGATCTTCGAACGTCGAACTCCCTACAAAGCTAATGGGACCCGTCGCTCCGCCATTTCCATTGGTAAGTTCCAAATCGGTTCCTCCAAGATTCACGCTCTCAAGGGTCATAGTCGACAGGCTCGAAACTGTAATAGACAGGACATTGATTTTATCTGCAGTGACGTTCGCGATCTCCGCATCGGTTACTTCAAAGGTTCCAGTGGTAGCATCTGCCGTAGCAGCTCCAATGACAGTAGCGTCCTCCTCGCTGTTGTCCAAGGTTAACAATGCCGTCTCAACACTATTGGGAATTGAAACATCAGGAGCCATTACCTGTAAATTGGTGTTAATATTATTAAAGAAGGTTTCCGGAATCTCGAATTCTCCTACACCGCATGAAAACTTGACGATAAAAATTCCTGTATTGATCAATCGGCTGGATGCTCCGCCTGCAACGTTCACATCAAGAGTACCGTTTGCTTCAATATCAATAAATCCACTTCCATTGATATTGCCGTCCGCCTGTAAGTCGATATTACCCCCTGTGCTTTCCATGGAGGCGGTAATTGAAATTAGATTATTACTTTGTATCGCAACATTTCCGGAAACCATCAAATCGCCCGCGTGAGTATAGGTTTCTACATCATTTACCTCAAATCCATTAGTACTACCCCCCAGCGTAAGTGCGTCAGAAAGGGTAACAGCATCTGTGCCCCCTTCAAGATTGATCACAATGCCAGCAGTGATGTCCGAAAGGGATATGGTAGTCGTGGTCGCATCCGGTTGGTTTACTCCTGCATTTACATCAACCGGAGAAGTCAAGCCGGAAATTGTAAGAACACCACTGTTTACAGTAAGTGCGATGTTGTCGTTAGAACTGGCTCCATTGATATCCGTTACGGTAAGGGTTCCGCCAGATAAGATAACTGAAGTCTCGGAAGTCTGAGCGAGAAGATCGTTTTGCCAAAAACAAAATACTGCCAAACACAATAGCATTAAATTCTTTTTTTTCATGGTTATAGTTTTTTAAAATTTGGACCGTGGTCCTCGATTGATGTGGCGAATATATCGGGAGAAGAAAAGGCGGGGAAGTTTTAACCGTGGACAAGCGGTAGACCGTATCAGGACAAGTGGTGGACAAAAGCTGCTATCGACTACTGAAACACCTGTAAATAAAGAAGTTATGTATGTTTGGAAAGATCTTACAGATTACCTTTGATCTTCAGGAATTGTTGTAGTGCATTCCCATCGGTCAGGCGGGAAACGTAGTTGCAACATTCCATCAAATAGTAATAAGTAGAAGTGTTTTCAGGAAGCTTATTAGAGAAACTCTTCAGTAGTAATTTGTCGTAATGCCGTGCCTCTCCTTTGCTCTTATTTTCAAAAGCGGTGGTGTAAGCATCCAGGAGTGTCGCTAAAATCTGGTAACCGGCAATCTCCTTTTCGACCACTTCGGTACTTTGGTAGATTCTTTCCACAGAGATTTTAATAATATCATCGATCTGCGCCTTGTATTGACTCTTATCCAGGAGGGCTTCCGAAAATTCGCCGCTGAGAATCGAATCTTCATGCTTTAGAAAGATGGAAACCGCTTCATTGATCAAGGTGCTAATGGCCAGGGAGCGTAAATACGCCAACCGATCTGAAGACTGAGTAAGAGAATGGTACTTTTCCCTGTTGATGGTTTTGGAAACCAATTGCACCAGATACTCCAAAGCCACTTCTTCTTCGATCCAACCCAAATTGATCCCGTCTTCAAAATCGATGATGGTATAACAAATATCATCGGCCGCCTCTACTAAATAGGTCAAAGGATGACGACAGTATCCTCCCTCTCCTCGTTGAAGCAAGCCTAGTTCCTGCGCTACCTCTGTAAAGAAAGGCACTTCACTTTGAAAGACCCCGTACTTTTTATCGGCTATATGTTGGGTGGGTTTCTTCGGAAGGGATTGTTTTGGATATTTAGTAAAGGCACCCAGGGTAGCATAAGAGAGTCTCAAACCTCCTTCTACGCCATTTTTGGATTCGGTGAGGATCTTGAATCCATTGGCATTCCCTTCAAAATCCACTAGGTCCTGATACTCCTTATCGGTGAGCTCACTCTTAAATCTTTGGCCGTTTCCATTCAGAAAATAATCGCCAATCGCCTTTTCACCGCTATGCCCAAAAGGCGGATTCCCAATATCATGCGCCAGGGCCGCTGCGGCCACGATCGCCCCAAAATCATTGAATTGATGCCCATGGGTTTCTTTTAACTGGGGATGTTTTTCCAATAAAGCCTTCCCAACGGCCCTTCCTAAAGAACGACCTACTACACTCACTTCCAAACTGTGGGTTAAACGGGTATGGACAAAAGACGTTTTGGATAATGGGATCACCTGGGTCTTATCCTGAAGACTTCGAAAAGCAGAGGAAAAAATAACGCGGTCGTAATCTACTTCAAACCCCAATCGGGTTTCATCCTGTTCAATTCGCAAACGTTTGTTGGTGTCTCCTTGTCTTCGTAACGAAAGGAGCTGCTCCCATTGCATCATAGGTGTTGGTTTTACCGTGGTAAGATAACGGTTTCCGTCATTAATAAAAATAGGCTTATTGGAAAGTTTATCACATTCTTAAAATTGAATTAACTATGGCATAATCTGCCCAATTTACATTTGCCGAAGAATTAAAAAGAACCCCTCGCTTTGTTAACATTAAGCTAACACAAATGTTACGAAAAGCTAAAAGAAGCATAACATTTGGATAACTGCTTCCGAAACAAATTAAGGTTCCTTTGCATCAAATTTTATAATTACTTGATGAAACTATTTTTAACTACAATCGCGTTACTATTTGTAACTATTGTAACCGCACAAACAGGAACCGTAGAGGGTAGCCTGAAAGACAAATCTTATAATAACGAACCCCTGGCTTTTGCCTCCGTAGTGATCAAGGGAACCGACAAAGGAGCCCAATCGGATTTTGACGGAAATTACATCATTGAAAACGTTCCCGTAGGAACCTATTCTATTGAAATTAGCTATGTTGGGTATGAAACTGTAACCATCGATAATGTTGTTGTTGAAGATGGTAAATTTTCAAGAGTTGATGCCGCCATTGGAGAAAGCGCAGCGGCCTTGGACGAAGTTGTTTTGAAAGTTCAAACCAGTAGAGAAAGAGAATCTGCTCTATTATTGGAACAGAAAAAGGCCGTTGTGGTGAAGGAAAGCATTGGTGCCGAACAAATGTCCAAACTAGGTGTTTCGGACGCTTCCACGGCTACCGCTAAAATTTCCGGTGTAAACAAAACGGATGGTTCCGGAGATGTATTTGTAAGAGGTCTGGGAGATCGCTACTTATATACAACTTTGAACGGATTACCTATTCCTTCAGACGATATTGAAAAGAAGAATATCGATCTGGGATTGTTTTCAACCCGTTTGATCCAAAGCGTAGCCGTAAGCAAAACAACATCTCCAAGTACCTCAGCGGATCAGGCTTCTGGAAATATAGACATTACTTCCAAAGAACTTTCGGGTAGTCAGGAGCTATCTGTAAGAGCAGGGACTTCTGTGAATACCAATGTGATGGAAAGCGGTGTCTTCGATAACTTTAAAGTGTCTCCAAATCAGGAAGATGTTACCTTCGGTATTTATGTACGTGAAGGAAATCCTAGATCCAATATCACTCAACAATCCTGGACTCCTGGAACCGAAGACCTTCCGGTAAACAACTCTATCTCCTTCACTGCTGGAAAGAAATTTGGCGAGAAACTTAAAGTACTTTTAACGGCTGGACAAAGTTCCAACTACGAATATAGAAACGGGGTATTTAGACAATTCCGTTCCAACTTTATTGATGATACTATTCCGGATGCGATCACTTGGCAAAAGACCGTGGCCACTTCAGGACTTTTAAACGCTCGATACAAAGCGAATGACAACAACACGCTTAAATTCAACACGCTGGTCATTAACAAAGTACAGGATAACGTATTTGAAGGCGGACGTGCAGGAAGAGCGACCATTTTCGAGGAAACCGATGTCATGGAAATTGCACCCGATGGAAACGTATTTTATCAATTCATTCGCGACCAGAATACCAAAAAGACCTTACTTTCTGTTACCCAATTGATCGGAGAACACAACCTTTCCGAAAAGAACGAATTGAGCTGGGCAGCTGGATATAACTTTCTAAGTGCAGATGAGCCCAATCGTATTAGAAACGAAGTAAACATTACCGATGGAGGATTTGTTCAACTAGGACGTACGGGTGGATTCCAGCAACGTAAGAGTGTTCAAAAAATAGAAGACGTTGAATATAACGGACGTATCAGCGACTTGATCAAAGTATACGACAGCGAAACCGATATCTTCCATATAAATATAGGTGCCAATTACAGAAACAAGACCCGAGACTTTGGTTCACAATTCGTAGGGGTAGAAGAAGCGTTTACTAACGCCATCAATCCGCCGTCCATTGATGATATCACGTCGATCTTTACGCAGACCAATTTCGATAACAATCTATTGGACATTAACTTGCTTCGACCTGATTTGTATGAAGGGAAGTTGCAAAGTGTGGCGGGATTTGTTGATTTTATAGGAACCATGGGGGATTTCAGTTTGCAGTCCGGACTTCGATATCAAAAAGACGATGTCGACGTGACTTGGGATGTAGGAAACTTCCCAGGACGTATTGGACAGAACAACAAGGACTATCGTCGATTGTATCCATCGATCAACTTGAAGTATGCTATCAATGAAAAACACAGTATTCGTTTTGCCAACAGTCTAACGCGTACGCTTCCTGAATTCAAGGAGATCGCTCCATTTGAATATGTATCACCTCAGGGACAAATTACCCGTGGTAATCCGGATATTGAGGCTTCCAACAACTTTAACTATGACTTGAAATGGGAATTCTTCCCAAGCAGTGATGAGTTGATTTCCGTAACCGGATTTTACAAGAAAATTGAAGACCCGATCAACCGTGTGCAGGATAGAGGTTCTGCCGGGATCTTCTCTTACTTCAACTCAGGAGAAGAGGCAGAAGTGTTTGGTGTTGAGCTGGAAGGACGCATCAACATTCTAGACGGGGGCGAAGAGGACGATCAACCCAAACTAAGGGTGAATTTCAATGCTTCCAGAATGTGGCATGAGCAAGACCTTAAAGAAATAGTGGATGAAGCCACTGGAACCATTATCCGTTCTTTCCGATATAAAGGATTGACCAAAGTAGACCTCCAGGGTGCCAGCGATTGGATCGTAAACACCTCCCTGAATTTCGATACCAATACCGAGAATCCATGGGAAGCCACCTTGGTTGGAAACTACGCTTCAGACCGTGTATTTGCCTTAGGAGCAGCAGAGATTCAATCATCCAGCGATGTCAACTATAACGATGCCATAGTGGAAAATGGATTTGTTACGCTGGACTTTATCCTAAATAAGCAATTAGGAGAGCATTGGAGAATAGGCTTTAGAGGTAGAAACCTTCTTAATCCTGAAATCAAAAGAACCCAGTTAATTCGCCCCAGTACAACGGGCATAGAGACCGAAGAAACTGTTCTATCCTATACCAGAGGTATTCAGTTAGGATTGAACCTTAATTATTCTTTTTAAAAAATCGTAACCATTAATTCAAATCAAAAAACAATGAAACAGTTCAAAAACCTTACAGCTATTTTCGCTGTATTCGTTATCCTTTTTGCTACAAGCTGTAGTAGTGATGATGGCTTTACACCAGTAGACGACGGTACTGGTGAAGTAGAAGTAACCGACCTAAGTGGAAACCTGGAGACAGACCGTGTATTGGATCCAAGTGAGCAATATACTGTAACCGGTCCTTACCTGGTAAAATCCGGTGTAACCTTAACCATTCCTGCCGGAACCGTAATCGTATCTCAGTCTGCGGAAGACAGATATATCGCTGTGGAGCAAGGTGGTAGCATTAACATTCAAGGAACTGCGAGCCTTCCTGTGATCATGAGATCAGACAGTGGCGCTCCGGGAAGCTGGGGTGGATTACTGCTATGTGGTGAGGCACCGACAACGGAAGGTGTGGACGTTATTGCCGAAGTAGGTGGACTTGTATACGGAGGAACCAATGCAGGTGACTCTTCCGGAAACATCGATTACTTGATCATCGAAGATGCAGGAGCCCAGATCAACTCTGAGTCTCAGTACAATGGTCTTACATTATACTCTGTAGGAAGTGGAACTACTATCGACAACGTAGCTATTGTAAATGGAGCTGATGACGGAGTTGAATTCTTCGGAGGAACGGTATCCGTAAACAACCTGTACTTGGAGAACAACGAAGACGACGCCGTAGACTGGACAGAAGGATGGAACGGAACAGTGACTAACACCTACTGTCTTCATACCATCGAAGGTTTCTCAACTGCTGTGGAGGCCGATGGAGACAACGCAAACCCTAAATTGGTAAACTTCACTGCCGTTTCTAACACCGGAGGTACCGCTCTTCAATTCAAAAAGGAGTCTGGAGCTACAATCACCGGTCTTTCTCTTACCGGATATGACATCTCTATCGATATGAAGGATGACGGACCACTAGAGAACGTGATCATCGATGGTGAGACCGGAGACCCAGCTAACACCTACATCGCGCCTCCAACGGTGGACGCATCTCTTTTTGATTGGGTAAACTCTAACAATTCCGGACAGCAGTTCACTATCTTGGAAGGAAATGTAACCGGAGACGTTACTTTGGATCCTGGCACACTGTATCTTTTGAACAATGCATACATTGTTCAGGATGGAGGGAAACTAACCATTCCTGCAGGAACTAAGATCACGGCTCGTGATGGTGGAACTGAAGTATATATCGCCGTATTACAAGGAGGTGAGATCGACATTCAAGGAACAGCTTCAAATCCAGTAGTGATGTCCTCTCAGTCTGCTCAGCCTGGTGACTGGGGTGGATTAACGATCTGTGGATTTGGCCCTACTACTGAAGGTGTGGGAGTAACTGCCGAAGTAGGAGGTTTCATCTACGGAGGTACAGATCCTAACGATGATTCTGGTAACATCGATTACCTAGTGATCCTAGGAACCGGTGCTCAGATCAATTCTGAGTCTCAGTACAACGGAATTTCTCTTTATGCCGTGGGTAACGCTACTACCATAGACAACATTGCTGTGATCAACGGAGCAGATGACGGAATCGAGTTCTTCGGAGGAACAGTGAGTGCTACCAACTTGTACTTCGAAAACAATGAAGATGATTCTGTAGACTGGACCGAAGGATGGAACGGAGAGATCTCAAATACGTATGTATTGCATAACATCGAAGGATTCTCTACGGCTATTGAAGCAGACGGAGATAACTTCAACCCAACCATCACTAACTTTACTGCTATTTCCACTACGGGCGGAACTGCACTTCAGTTTAAAAAAGAGTCTGGCGCTACCATGACCAATGTATTGTTGACTGGATATAACATTAATGTGGATATGAAAGATGACGGACCTGTTGAAAATGTGATTGTTGATGGAGTACCCATGACCGCTCCAACGGATGATGTATTCAACGGTACCGCTGTTGACATCTCTACCTGGAACTGGATCAACGCAAGACTATAATCATTCTCATATAGTTAAGTTAATTGAATAGCAAAAAGGGCCGTCGATCGACGGCCCTTTTTTACAATACAAATTCTAATGGACTAATTCACAACAACGCGAGTCCCTGTAGCTTTCCAGGTTTTCACCTCCGCAATTCTGGAATCCTGATAACGAACCTCTTTCATTTCATCACCGTTGTAGAAAGTCCATGTTCCCACCTTTTCCCCATTATTATAATAGGCAACGGCCGTTTTATTTCCTTGAGCGTCGTAGCTAATCCACTGACCCTCTAATTTATTTTCTTTGGTGTAATATCCTGTTTGAGCTACTACTCCATTATCATGGTATAGCGTAGCTTCAATGATATCTCCCTTTAGTTCATAGGTAGGTTTATTGTTCTCTTGGGCAAAAGATACTGTACCTACTAAGCAAATCGCCAATAACATTAGTAAATTTCTCATAACAGCATTGATTTAATTAATAATTACATTACAAACATAACATTAATTTTACTTTCAAGCAACATTTACGTAACATTAAATTAACATTAAACTATTAATTAACTC
>JBCBDM010000028.1:0-25851 GCA_038529705.1 Bacteroidota bacterium | reverse complement strand
AATGTAAGTGATATTGTTGGGTGTTTCGATCTTTCCAATCCCATTACTGTATATAGAACAGATCCTGCCGATGCAGCGGCTATTGAGATTACCGGGACCGGTGAGACGATGATCTCTATCTGTGTGGATGGAACTCCGGATCCCATCGATGTATCCATCGTAGGAACGGGTATTGGAGATAACAATGGTTGGGTGATTACGGATAACACTACCGGAGAGATTTTAGGGTTACCACCCGGACCACCATTCGATTTGGATGGAGCTGGCCCCGGGGTTTGTGATATCTGGTACATTCGCTATGCTACCGGAACCACGGGTATCGCGACAGGAAATAATGTAAGTGATATTGTTGGGTGTTTCGATCTTTCCAATCCTATAACGGTCTATAGAACACCACCCGCCGATGCCGCAGCTATTGAGATCACCGGAACGGGAGAGACCATGGCCTCTATCTGTGTGGACGGAACTCCGGATCCCATTGATGTGTCTATCGTGGGAACAGGTGTAGGAGACAACAGCGGCTGGGTGATTACGGATAATACTACCGGAGAGATTCTAGGATTACCTCCTGGACCTCCTTTCGATCTGGACGGTGCTGGCCCAGGGGTGTGCGATATATGGTACATTCGCTATGCTACCGGAACTACAGGTATCGCAACAGGAAATAATGTAAGTGATATTGTTGGGTGTTTCGATCTTTCCAATCCCATTACTGTATATAGAACAGATCCTGCCGATGCAGCAGCTATTGAGATCACCGGAACGGGAGAGACAACGGCTACAAGTTGTGTAGATGGCGTGGCCGATGGTATTGATGTGACTATAGTGGGTACTGGAGTAGGAGATAATAGCGGTTGGGTAATTACAGACAATGCTACTGGTGAGATTTTAGGATTACCTCCAGGGCCTCCATTCGATTTGGATGGTGCTGGTCCCGGAATATGTGATATCTGGTACATACGCTACGCAACGGGAACTACCGGAATTGCTGTTGGAAATAATGTAAGTGATATTGAAGGGTGTTTCGATCTGTCTAATCCTATCTCGGTAACGCGAGAAGAGCCGGACGGTGGTTCCGTTCAAGTGGATATCGATGCTACAGGGAACCCAAATAATACGACTACTATTTCGACCAATGGAGAATCTGTAGTGATTTGTGTGGATGGTAGGGCAGACCCACTTGTGGTGGTGCATGAGAATACTGCCCTCAATTTGGACTATGCCTATGTGATTACCGATCTATCGGATACGATTTTAGCCATAGCCAATACCAATACGATCGATTTGGATGGTGCCGGCGTCGGCGCGTGTCGTATCTACGGCTGGTCCAGTCTGGATGTGGACGGATCTGCATTTGTAGGATTGCCTTTGGCAGATCTCGCGGCTGAAAGCTGTTCGGATATTTCGGATAATGATATTCTTGTAGTAAGACAAGAGGCCGACGGAGGTTCCATAGAAATTGATATAGATGCAACAGGGAATCCAAATAACACCACTTCTATTTCGGCAGATGGCCTTACAGCTGTAATTTGTGTTGACGGACGAGCAGATCCTTTAGTGGTAAGTCATAATACACCGGCTGAGTTTCTGTCCTATCGGTATGTGATTACGAACGAAGATGCTAGCGAAATTCTAGCCATAACAGGTTCTACTGAGATTAGTCTAGACGGAGCGGGTCCAGGGACTTGTCAGATCTGGGGATGGTCTTACCGCGGAGTTCCGGATAACGGTGCGGCGTTTATTGGTGGGCCGTTGGCCGATCTCGATGCTGAGGACTGTTCGGATATTTCGGATAATGTAATTACCGTCATTAGAGAAGAAGCCGATGGAGGTTCAGTTACCCTCGAAAACGGGGATACGGAGGCAACGATCTGCGCAGGAGACGGAGTGCCGGATCCATTAGTGGTAGTCCATACCAACACAGCGCCCAATCTTACCTTTATGTATGTGATAACCGATAGTGATGCAGACAATACTATTCTGGCTATTTCACCTTCCAGTACCATCGATCTCGATGGAGCAGGAGATGGTGTTTGCAGAATCTGGGGATGGTCCTATAGAGGGTTGGATCAATCTACATTCATCGGTCAGCCTTTGGCCAATTTGGACGCTGAGGATTGTAGTAGTATCTCCGTGGATTTTGTTGAGGTAACTCGTTTAACCGGTTCAGATTGTGATGTATTGTCGATAGGCGATGTGATTTCTGAAGACGACTTCAGTATCTATCCTAATCCGGCAAATTCGAATGTCACTATCAGTTACGGTGGAAATACCTCGGCTTCTCTCGAAGTTGCCTTGTACGACATAGCGGGAAGAGTGGTTCAGCAAATTGCTTTTAACGGACAGTCCGATCTCAATGTGGATGTATCGGAATTGGCCGCAGGTACTTATCTGATCAACATCAATGATGTGGAAAGCGGAAGCGCCATTACCAAACAATTGATTAAAAGGTAATTTGTGTTCACGGTATAAAGATTTCTTGAAGTAGTTCTTTTAATAGTTTGATTACTTCGTAAGGGGATAGCCTGTCATGTGCTATTCCCTTTTTTCATGGAGAAAGTTTACTTTTGAAATATGAATGCCATTGGACCACCCATCTTATGAAACTGCTTTTTGTATATAACGCCAATTCGGGTTTTCTGGATAAGATCATCGATAACGCCCGTAAGATTGTGAGTCCATCGACCTACGAATGTAATTTGTGTGCCATTACATTTGGAAATTTTACTGAAGATGAACTTTGGAAGGCTTTTAGGGAAAACACGCATATAGCGATGGAGTTTTACCACAAGGATGAATTTTTAGAGAAATACAAGTCGAAATGGTTGCCGAGGTATGATTTTCCCCTAATTCTAACAGAAGGGAATACAGATTTGGAGTTATTTATTCCGGCCGAGGATTTAAATGCACTATCCTCTTCCGAAGAACTCATCGAGGAAATATCGAAGCGATCTTAGGCTAATTGATCATTAATAGCACTAATATAACCAAGTACTTCATCTCGTCCGATGCCCTTGCTGGAAGACGTGATAAAGTATTGTGGCATTTCTTCCCAGGTTTCCAGCATCTTTTTCTCGTAGGCCTCAATGTTTCGGGTAATTGCGTTGGGTTTTAGTTTATCTGCCTTGGTGAAAATAATGGAAAAGGGAATCTGGTTTTCTCCCATCCATTGCATAAATTCCAGATCGATCTTTTGGGGTTCGTGTCGACAATCGATCAACACAAAAGCCAATACCAATTGCTCTCTCTTTTGGAAGTATTGGGTAATAAATTTCTGAAATACCTTCTTGGTGGTTTTTGAGACCCTTGCATAACCATAGCCAGGCAAATCTACTAAATACCAGTTCTTGTTAATAATGAAATGATTGATCAGCTGTGTTTTTCCCGGGCGTCCTGAAGTCTTTGCCAGACTCTTGCGCTGCATCAACATATTGATAAGGGATGACTTCCCTACGTTACTCCGACCAATAAAAGCGTATTCCGGAAAGTTGTTGCCTGGGCATTTGGCAACATCGCTGTTGCTCATCACAAATTCCGCCGAGCTAATTTTCATGAGAAGCGATTAAAAATTACGAGCCTGTAGCCAGCCGTAGAGGAGATCATTGAAGGTGTCCGGATGCTCCATCATGGCGGCATGCCCACATTGGTCTATCCAGAAAAGATCAGAGTCCGGAAGCTTTTCATGAAACTCATCGGCTACCTCAGGAGGGGTTACATTGTCGTCCTTTCCCCAGATGATACAGGTAGGGGTTTTCATGTCCGGGAGGTCTTTTCCCATATTATGGCGAATGGCACTCTTGGCTATGGATAAGGTTCGGATCAATTTATTCCGGTCGTTAACACTTTCATATACCTCGTCTACTATTTCCTTGGTCGCTACCGCAGGGTCGTAAAAAACATTCTCTGCTTTCTTCTTAATGTAATCATAGTCACCGCGCTTGGGGTAGGTCTCTCCCATAGCACTTTCGTACAAACCGGAGCTTCCGGTAATAACCAACGCCTTTACTTTTTCAGGAAAGAGTTTGGTAACCATTAATCCAATATGACCCCCCAGGGAATTACCAAGAAGAATCACTTCCTTGTATTTCTTGTGCTCTAAAAACTCGGAAACATACACCGCAATGTTCTTGACATTGGTCTTCAAAAGAGGCATACTATAAATGGGTAATTCCGGAATCACAACTTTATAGCCCTTAGCAGGAAAAAAGTCGATTACTCCATCAAAATTACTAAGCCCTCCCATGAGGCCATGCATGATGATAATGGGAGTGCCTTCACCTATTTCTAAATATGAGAATTTACCTTCTTTCTTAAGAGGATGCGTCATTTGGGTTAGTGAATTAACAGAACAAAAGTACACAAATTTTAATGAAACCATCAGTCGTAAAAACATGTTGAAAACTTACAAGATGATTTTTTTACAAATACTTGGTATTCAGAATAATTAAACAACAAAAAACGTTTTTAAAGAAAAGGAGTGGTAAAACTTATCAACAAAGTGGTAAAATGTGGTAAAATGTGGTAAAACTTAATTATATTTGATTCAATTAACTAGTAATAAATCCACTCCTAATTGCTCAATTTAATAGGAACATACGAGTGTAAGGCCGACATAAAGGGCCGTGTAATGGTCCCTGCCGATCTTAAGAAGCAGCTTGCTCCTGTTTCCGGTGCAGGCTTTGTGATCAAGCGTGCCGTATTTCAGCCATGTTTGGAATTGTATCCGATGGACGAGTGGCAAAAATTAATGGAGAAGGTAAGTGGGCTGAATCGTTTCAACAGAAAAAACAATGATTTCATTCGTCGTTTTACAGCAGGAGTAAGAACGCTCGAAATGGATGCGACTGGAAGGATCAACATCCCTAAGGAGTTAATGTCTTTCGCCGGAATCGGAAAAGAATTAGTGGTCTCATCGGCCATTAATATTGTAGAAATATGGGACAAGCAAAAATATGAACAAGCCATTGACGATGCGGCCAGTGACTTTGCGGATTTGGCTGAAGAAGTAATGGGAGATGCAAGTGATACAGATGGAATATCATAAACCGGTCCTTTTGACCGAAACCGTGGCAGGGCTTAACATCCAACCCAATGGGGTATACGTGGATGTGACCTTTGGCGGCGGTGGGCATTCTAGAGAAATATTAAAACACCTGGGCGAGGATGGAAAACTCATCGCCTTCGATCAAGATAAAGACGCACTTGAAAATGCTATCGATGATCCGCGCTTTTTGCTCATCAACGAAAATTTTAGATATCTCAAACGCTTTCTGCGCTTTTACGGCCATAAGGAAGTCGACGGAATTTTAGGCGATTTTGGGGTTTCCTCTCATCAGTTTGATGCGCCCGAGCGCGGATTTTCAACTCGCTTTGAGGCGGAGTTGGATATGCGAATGAACAGGGATAGTGAATTGTCTGCTACGAAAGTGATCAACACCTATGCAGAAAATGATCTTAGGAAGATCTTGTCACAATATGGGGAGCTTCGCGCAGCTGCCGGGATGGCAAGAGTGATCGTGGAGGCCAGGGAGCTTGAGCCAATTACCTCAAGTAATCAATTGAAAGGGGCTCTGGGGAGGTTTCTCCCCAAACATAAAGAGAATAAGATTCTTGCGCAGATTTATCAGGCTATTCGTATTGAAGTGAATCAGGAGCTTGAAGTTTTAAAGGAGTTCTTATTGCAAACACAGGAGGTGTTAAAGCCTGGTGGAAGGTTGAGCTTGATCTCATATCATTCCTTAGAGGATCGATTGGTAAAACGCTATATGCGGAATGGTCTTTTTGAAGGAGAACCAGAGAAGGACGTATTTGGAAGGGCTGAAGTGCCTTTTAAGCCGGTGGGGAAATTTGTGATCCCTTCGGAAGAAGAAATTGCAGAAAACAATCGCGCTCGAAGTGCCAAACTTCGAGTTGCGGAAAAACTATAACGGATTTTGGTGGCTGAGTGCCTGCCTTGGCAGGTGTATCGAAGCCACCATTACAGAAAATGAAGAAGAACATTTATAATATCATTAAGGGTAGGTTTTTGGTTAGTGATGACGCGCTAAAGAATTGGCGTTTCATCATTTTCCTCTCGGCTTTGGCTCTGGTGATGATAGCGAGTTCTCATGCTGCTGATAGAAAGGTACACGAGATCGCTCGGTTGAGTAATGAAGTAAAGGAACTTAAGAGTGAATATGTAGACGTGCGGATGCAGCTCATGCAGTCCAAAATGGAGACGAAAATAATAAAGGCGATGGAGCGTCGAGGGTTATTCCCTTCGGAGACACCACCGCAAAAAATAATCATCAATACAAACGAATAGCGGGTGTCAGTATCGGACAAGAACATATTAAACCGTTTCTACTTTATCGCCGGAGGTATGTTCATCTTCGCCGGGCTCATCGCGTTTAAACTCATCAGTATTCAGTTTGTAAATGGCGATAAATACAGAGACCTGGCTCAAAAGAATACCACGAAAAATTTCACCATTCCTGCCAATCGAGGAAATGTATATGCCGATGATGGAAGCTTGTTGGCAACTTCGGTACCCAAATATGATATTCGGTTTGATGCCGTAACGGTTTCCAAGGAAAACTTCAACGAGTTGTTGGTTCCACTCTCCAAAGAACTAGGTGCTATGTTCAGAAAGAAACCTTCCTATTACCAGAACCTCTTCAGAAAAGCGAGAGCGGATAAGAATCGGTATCTGCTGGTGGCCAAAGGTCTTGGATATTCAGATTATATGAAGGTGAAAAATATGCCGCTGTTCAACAAAGGCCCTTATAAAGGCGGGATCATTGTAGAGCAAAAAACGGTTCGGGAGCATCCGTTGGGAAAGATCGGAGAGCGATTGGTTGGAAATCAGCGTAAAGATGCACCGGGAGTGTACGAAGTTGGATTCGAAGGGGCTTTCAATGAATATCTGAAAGGGAAGGAAGGAAAACGATTAAAACAGAAGATTGCCAAAGGGCAGTGGAAACCTGTTTATGACGACAATGAAGTAGAGCCTCAGGATGGTTATGATATAGTATCCACCATTAATGTCAATATTCAGGATATAGCGCATCATGCCCTTTTAAAACAAATGGAAATCTATAGTGCAGAACACGGTAGCGTTATTGTGATGGAGGTGGCCACCGGAGAAGTAAAGGCAGTATCCAATCTCGGAAGAACCTCGGCCGGCAAGTACTATGAAAAGCTTAACTATGCGGTTGGTGAAAGTCATGAGCCCGGGTCTACTTTCAAGGTAATGGCGATGATGGCAGCTTTGGAGGATAAAATGATCGATACCTCCACAGTGATCGATACAAAAAAGGGAAGTAAACGTTTTTACGGAAGAAATATTCACGACTCTAAAACGGGTGGCTTTGGGAAAATTTCGGCGGCAAGGACTTTGGAGGTCTCATCGAATATTGGATTGGCTACTATCATTGACGATAACTATGCAAAGAATCCTCAAAAATTCATCGATCACATCAAAGATTGGGGGCTTCACGAGCGACTTGGAATTCCGATTATAGGAGAGGGAAGGCCCATCATTCCGGAACCGGGTGATGGTATTTGGAGTAAGAATGCTTTACCTTCCATGGCCTATGGATACAACTTGCAGCTAACTCCACTTCAAACCCTCACCTTCTACAACGCGATCGCAAATAATGGAGTAATGGTTAAACCTCGTTTTATAAGGGAGATTAGAGTGATGGGTAATGAGGTAGAAACGTTTGAACCCGAGATCTTAAATGATAGAATTTGCAGCGACAAGACACTATATGAAATAAGAGATATCCTTAAGAATATCGTTGTTAGGGGAACCGGAGAACGTTTGTATTCTCAATACTTCTCCATGGCTGGAAAAACGGGTACCGCCCGAACCGAATACAACGACCCGGATTGGCAGAAGAATCGAAGATATATTTCATCTTTTGCTGGTTATTTTCCGGCGGACAATCCGAAATACTCTTGTATCGTAGTCATTCACAAACCAAGTACTAAGGTAGGTTATTATGGAGCGGACGTAACCGGTCCGGTTTTCAAAAGGATCGCTCAAAAGATATTTACAGACAGTCCCTTGATCGATTCGGTAGAGGATATCGATTCTAACGACCCGGTTCTGGTGACCGATTTCGAACATTATTATCAGAAAACACAAAGCAGTTATACTCAGGTTCCAAAAGTTGTTGGGATGGCGGGTATGGATGCTGTTGCCCTGCTTGAGAATGCAGGTTTGCGGGTGAAATTGAGAGGTAACGGCACGGTGACAGAACAATCCCTGACTCAGGGACAATCGTTTAAGAAAGGACAGCAAATAGTATTGACATTGCAATGATCTTATTGAAAGACATATTGTATAGGGTAACCCTGGAAAAAGTGGTTGGGAATACGAGTGTGCCTTTTACCCATGTTCATTTCGATTCCAGAGAGGTAAGTCTTAATGATGTGTTCGTCGCAATCAAAGGGACTCTTTCCGATGGTCATGATTTCATCAAAATGGCAACAGATAAGGGTGCTATTGCTATTGTTTGTGAGGAACTTCCGGATCAACTTATCAATGGAATAACCTACGTCCAAGTAGTGGACAGCCAGCAGGCACTGGCAGTAATGGCTGCAAATTTTTATGAAAACCCTTCTCAGGATATTAAGTTAGTTGGAGTTACTGGAACCAATGGAAAAACCACTATTTCCAGTTTGCTTTATAACCTTTTTACCTCTGCGGGATACGAAGTTGGACTGTTGTCCACGGTGAAGATCATGGTTGGAAGTAATGAATTTAAGGCGACCCATACGACACCGGATAGTTTAACCATTAACAAATACTTGCGCCAGATGGTGGACTCGGGTGTGGAGTTTTGTTTTATGGAAGTGAGTTCGCATGGGATTCACCAGAAAAGGACCGAAGGACTTCATTTTACAGGAGGGATTTTTACCAATCTCTCACATGATCATTTGGATTATCACAAGGATTTCAAAGAGTATCGAGACGTAAAGAAAACCTTCTTCGATCAGTTGCCAAAGAGCGCATTTGCGGTAGTCAATATAGACGATAAGAATGGTCCGGTAATGCTCCAGAATACTTCCGCGAAAAAATACACCTATGCCTTAAAGACCTTTGCAGACTATAGGGCGCAGATTTTGGAGAATCAATTTAGTGGTCTTTTGATGAAGATCAATAACAACGAATTGTGGGTTAAGCTAATTGGGAACTTCAATGCGTATAATCTGTTGGCTATTTATGCTACAGCAGAATTACTGGGATTGGAATCCATAGAAGTACTTCAGTTAATGAGTACCCTGGAAAGTGTTGATGGCCGTTTTCAATATGCGGTTTCAAGCACCAATATTACAGCGATTGTTGATTATGCCCATACTCCGGATGCGTTGAAGAATGTATTGGATACTATCAATACCATCCGAACAGGAAATGAAGAATTAATCACAGTAGTGGGTTGTGGAGGAGATCGCGATGCAGCCAAGAGGCCCAAAATGGGGAGTATCGCAGCACAACTCAGTACCAAGGTGATATTCACAAGCGATAACCCGAGAACAGAAGATCCGGATAGGATCATCGAACAGATAGAAGCTGGAGTCCCACCAGAGCATTTTAAGAAGACTTTGTCCATTACAGATAGGAAGCAGGCTATAAAGACAGCTTGTGCTATGGCAGAGGAAGGAGATATCATTTTAGTGGCAGGGAAAGGCCATGAAAGTTATCAGGAGATTCAAGGGGTGCGAACAGACTTCGATGATTTCAAGATTGTAAACCAACTATTAACCGCCCTCAATAAATAACTATGCTGTACTATTTGTTTGACTTTCTCGATAGAACGTATGATTTGCCCGGTGCTGGATTATTTCAGTTTATCACCTTCCGAGCGGCGATGGCAGCCATTTTTTCATTGTTGATTGCCACGGTTTGGGGAAAGAAGATTATTCGTTTTCTACAAAGAAAACAAATGGGGGAAACTATCCGAGACCTTGGTTTGGAGGGACAAAAAGAAAAAGCGGGAACTCCGACTATGGGTGGGCTTATTATCATTCTCGCTACCCTACTCCCTGTGTTGCTATTCGCCAAATTGGAAAATATTTATGTGATCATGCTTATAGTGACCACGCTCTGGATGGGGGTGATAGGTTTTATAGATGACTACTTAAAGAAATTCAAAAATGACAAGGCCGGACTTCCGGGAAAGTTCAAGGTGATTGGTCAGGTAGGTTTAGGAATTTTTGTGGGTGTAACGATGTTCTTTCATGATGATATCACAGTGAAGACCGAAAAAGTGGATGCGGTGACCGGGCAGGAAATTGTAAGTGAGAGCGGTGAGAAAGTATTTAATGATGCGGAGAAGACCTTACTTACTACGATGCCTTTTGTAAGCGGGAATGAGATCAATTATGAGAAACTCATTAGTTGGGCTGGGGAGGATTATAAGAAATATACCTGGCTCATCTTTATCCCTATTGTGATCTTTATCATAACAGCCATTTCCAACGGGGCCAATTTAACAGATGGGATTGACGGATTGGCGGCGGGTACTTCTGCCATTGTTGCCGTGACGCTGGCCATTTTTGCCTGGGTGTCCGGGAATGTGATCTTTTCAGATTACCTCAATATTATGTACATCCCAAATACGGGTGAGCTGTCCATTTTTATCATGGCATTTACCGGAGCGCTCATAGGATTTCTGTGGTATAATACCTATCCCGCCCAGGTTTTTATGGGGGATACCGGAAGTTTAACTATTGGAGGAATTATTGCCGTAATAGCGATTGCCATTCGTAAAGAATGGTTGTTGCCAATTCTTTGCGGAATCTTTCTTATGGAAAACCTATCTGTGGTGATGCAGGTAAGTTGGTTTAAATATACCCGAAAAAAATACGGTGAGGGACGACGAATATTTAGAATGTCGCCATTGCATCATCACTATCAGAAAGGGGGTTTTCACGAGAGCAAGATCGTTGCTCGATTTTGGATCGTTGGGATTTTTCTGGCAGTGCTTACGATAGTAACCTTGAAGATTAGATAAATGAAAAGTGGCATCATAAATCCATAGCGTAGATCGTACAAATGAAAAGGTTAGTGGTTTTAGGAGCAGGTGAAAGTGGTGTGGGAACCGCTCTATTAGGACTTAGGAAAAGTTTTGAAGTCTTTGTTTCCGACTACGGAAAAATAAAGGAAAATTATAAACAAGTTCTTATACATCATGAAATTGATTGGGAGGAAGAAGGTCATTCCGAAACCCGTGTTCTGAAGGCAGATATTGTGATGAAAAGTCCGGGAATTCCGGATTCCGCCCCTATCGTGAAGAAGCTCAGGGAACAAGGAACTCCTGTCATCTCCGAAATAGAATTTGCCTTTGGTTATACCCAGGCGACTTTGGTAGGGATCACAGGAAGTAATGGCAAGACCACTACGGCAACATTAACCCACCGACTCCTGGAAGATGGACGTTTAAAGGTAGCCTTGGGAGGTAATATTGGGAAGAGCTTTGCCGAACAAGTGTCCATAGGATACTATGATAATTATGTACTTGAGCTAAGCAGTTTTCAATTGGACGGAATTCAAACCTTCGCACCCCATATTGCGGTGCTCACCAATTTAAGTCCGGACCATTTGGATCGATATGATAACAAATATGAAAACTATATCGCTTCCAAGTTTAGGATTACAATGAACCAGTCGGAAGACGATTATTTCATTTACGATCATGATGATGAAGAAATACAAAAATGGTTGAAGAACCATCCGATCAAAGCCAAAAAACTCCCTTTTTCACTTCACAACGAAGTAAATGAAGGAGCTTATATAAAGAATAAAGAGATCATTTTAAACATAAATAACAAACAACTCACTATGCCAATCGCAACACTAGGATTACAAGGACAGCACAACATAAAAAATGCAATGGCCGCTTCTACCGTAGCCACCCTATTGGGGATACGCAAGGAGACCATTCGCCAGTCTTTAGAGCATTTTCAGGGGGTGGAACACCGTCTGGAAAAAGTATTGAAGATCAATAAGGTTTCGTATATAAACGACTCCAAAGCAACCAATGTCAATGCCACTTTTTATGCGTTGGACAGTATGGAGTCACCTACGGTATGGATCGTGGGCGGTGTGGATAAAGGGAACGACTACACAGAATTATTACCATTGGTGAATGAAAAAGTAAAGGCAATTATCTGTTTGGGAGTAGACAATGATAAAATAATAAATGCCTTTGGTAACGTTGTAGATATAATGGTGGAGACTCATTCCATGAAAGATGCTGTGCAAGTAGCATACAGATTGGCAGGGAAGGGTGATAATGTGTTGCTATCTCCTTGCTGTGCCAGTTTTGATCTCTTCGAGAATTACGAGGACCGTGGAAGACAATTTAAAGAGGCAGTGAGAAATTTATAGCTATGTGTTAGAGTTGCGATTGTAGCATTGCGAATCCAATCAAAGAAGAACTCGAGAAAAGGATGTATAGGAGTTCTCTTGAAGCTTAGTAATAAAAAAATAACGGAATGAAGTTATTACATAAAGAGGTAAATGAGCTGTTATCAAATACGGTTGTATCTATGAATACAATACGAAAGAAGACTATCGAAAATCGTAATTCGTAAATCTAAAGTTAGTTGAAAACGATATTTAAAAATATTAAAGGAGATAGAGCCATTTGGGCGGTGGTAGCCCTGCTGGCCTTGTTTTCCTTTTTACCTGTTTACAGTGCTAGTAGCAATTTGGCGTATTTGTATGGAGATGGAAATACTTTTAAGTTCTTGTTGAAACATTTTGCGCATTTGATGCTAGGGTTTGCTATCCTTTATGGAGTCCATAGAATTCCGTATCACTATTTTAGGGGGTTGTCCATTATTGCTATGCCTGTGATGGTCATTTTATTATTGATCACATTAAGTCAGGGAAATACCATAGAAGGGGCTAATGCGAGTAGATGGATACGAGTACCTTTTGTTGGAGTTACCTTTCAGACTTCCACACTAGCCGCAGTGGTACTTATGGCCTATGTGGCCAGATACCTTTCTAAAATAAAGGACAAGGTAGTCTCCTTCAAAGAAACACTTTTGCCCTTGTGGTTCCCGGTATTTTTAATTCTTGGGTTGATCCTTCCTGCCAATTTCTCCACAACGGCGATCATTTTTGCCATGGTGGTGGTTTTGGTATTTATTGGGGGGTATCCCATCCGATATCTTGGAATTGTTTTGGGCGCAGGCCTGGTCATGTTGATGATATTCATACTAACGGCTAAAGCTTTTCCGGGAATGTTCGATAATCGTGTGGATACCTGGATAAGCAGAATTGAAAATTTTGCAGATAATGAGGACACGGAAGCCGACTATCAGATAGAAAAGGCCAAGATTGCCATCGCGTCCGGAGGAGTTACGGGCCTAGGTCCAGGGAAAAGTGTTCAGAAGAACTTTTTGCCTCAGTCGTCTTCAGACTTTATCTACGCAATTATTGTGGAAGAATTTGGAATGTTAGGAGCCTTATTTCTCTTGCTGTTGTATCTGTTGCTGTTATTCAGATTGGTCATCGTAGTGCATAAAAGTGATTCTTTCTTCGGGAAGTTATTGGTCATTGGAATTGGCCTACCTATCATCTTTCAAGCCCTTATTAATATGGGGGTAGCTGTAGAACTGTTTCCGGTAACGGGACAAACCTTGCCGCTTATTAGTAGTGGTGGAACTTCTATCTGGATGACTTGTCTGGCACTGGGGATGGTCTTGAGTGTTAGTGCTAAAAGAGAAGTGCAAAAAAGGGAAGACCAAGAGGAAAACCCATTGGATATTTTAAGTGAAGCCATTTAAATGGAGATATACGAAGTAATATATTGAGTGATAAAAGAACATACAGGTTTATGGTGAGCGGTGGTGGAACCGGCGGACATATCTATCCGGCGATCGCTATTGCCAATGAGTTGAAGGATCGATATCCCGATGCTGCGTTTCTCTTTGTGGGTGCAAAGGACAGAATGGAGATGGAAAAAGTGCCGCAGGCGGGTTATGAGATTAAAGGGCTTTGGATTTCAGGATTGCAACGAAGCTTAGATTTCAAGAATTTAATGTTTCCGTTTAAACTCCTTTCAAGCTTGATGAAAGCTAAGAAGATCATCAGAAATTTTAAGCCGGATGTGGCTATAGGTACGGGAGGGTATGCCAGCGCTCCTTTACTGAAAGTGGCTTCCGGAAAAGGAATTCCCTGCCTAATCCAGGAGCAGAATAGTCATGCGGGAATTACCAATAAGTGGGTAAGCGGTAAGGTAAAGCGAATTTGTACTGCCTATGAGGGGATGGAAAGGTTTTTTCCTTCTGAAAAGATAGTGTTTACCGGAAATCCGGTACGACAGGATCTATTGGATATATCGAACAAAAGAGCTGAAGCTCAATCGTTCTTCGCATTAGATGTGTCCAAAAAAACACTATTGGTCTTGGGAGGAAGCTTAGGTGCTCGCAGGATCAACGAACTTATGGATGGCTCTTCCAAACTGTTTGAGGATCTTGGAATTCAGGTCATCTGGCAATGTGGAAAGTTTTACTTCGAAACATATAAAGACAAAGGGCACGGTGGTGTACAAATACATGCTTTTTTAAATA
The DNA here is from genome assembly GCA_038529705.1 of Bacteroidota bacterium. GTDB lineage: Bacteria > Bacteroidota > Bacteroidia > Flavobacteriales > Flavobacteriaceae > Aureisphaera. The sequence continues at coordinate 11,277 of JBCBDM010000028.1, read as the reverse complement.
GAATGGACCTGGCTTATGCGGCGGCCGATATCATTATTTCCAGAGCCGGAGCTTTGTCGGTTTCGGAGTTATGCCTAGTGGGTAAACCTGTGATCTTTATACCCTCGCCCAATGTAGCAGAGGATCATCAAACGAAGAACGCATTGGCCATATCCGAAAAGAACGCAGCTATATTACTTAAGGAGAGTGAACTGGATCAAAATTTTGAGTCGGTGTTCTCGGGATTGGTGAAAAACGAAGAAATGCAACAACGACTTTCAGAAAACATTAAAGAATTGGCAAGACCAAATGCCACAAAAGATATTGTAGCCGAAATAGAAAGGCTACTAGAGCACTGAGAATTGAAGAATTTTAGGGACATACAAAACGTTTATTTTGTCGGTGTGGGCGGCATAGGTATGAGTGCTTTAGCTCGCTACACAAGTTTGTTGGGTAAGACGGTCTTTGGGTACGATAAAACGCCCACCAAACTAACCAATGAACTTATCGGTGAAGGCATGGATATTACCTTTACGGATGCTGTTTCGGAAGTAGATCTACACCTAATTAATTCGCAAAACACGCTCGTTGTGTATACTCCAGCGGTTCCCACCAGCAATAAGATCTTACAGTTTTTCAAAACGGAAGGATACAACGTGATCAAACGAGCCAAAATGCTCGGGGAAGTCACCAGAGATACGCTTTGTTTGGCCGTTGCAGGGACTCATGGTAAAACTACCACATCGGCAATTTTAGGCCATGTCCTGGCCGAATGCAATATGCCGGTAACCGCTTTTTTAGGGGGCATAGCCGAAAATTATAATTCGAATTTTATAAGTAAAGGCACAGAAATAACGGTAGTGGAAGCAGACGAATTCGATAGGTCTTTCCTTCAATTGAGTCCTGATATTGCCTGTATTACCTCTATGGATGCCGATCATTTGGACATTTACGGAGATGCTTCGTCATTAGAGGAATCCTTTGAGTCCTTTGCGCAATTACTTCCGAAGAAAGATCACTTATTATACAAAAAAGGACTACCCCTGGAAGGCAGGTCGGTGGCTATTGATGAACCAGCCGATTATGAGGCCCGGAATGTTAGGATAGAAGACGGAAATTATATTTTCGACCTTCACACTCCTTCAGAAGTGATTAAAGATCTTACGTTCTCACTCCCAGGACATCACAACCTACAAAATGCGGTAACAGCTTTGGGTATGGCAATAACTGCGGGAACCCCAACTCCCTGCCTGCCCAAAGCTTTACAAAGCTTTAAAGGAGTGCAACGAAGATTTTCTTACAGGATACGGCAACAAGATTTGGTGTTAATAGATGACTATGCTCATCATCCCACAGAGATTGATGCCCTGTATCAAGCCGTTTCGGAAATGTATCCAAATGATAAGAAATTGATCGCATTTCAACCCCATCTCTTTAGCAGAACTAAAGATTTTGCCGATGGTTTTGCCGAAAGTTTGGCTCAATTCGATGAGGTGATCCTTTTGGATATCTATCCAGCACGCGAGCAACCTATGGAAGGGGTTACCTCCCAATGGTTATGTGGTAAAATTGACGCAGGAGATAAAATGGTCGTCAATAAAAAAATGCTTTCGGAACATATGAAGAAATCTACCTGTAAAGTAAAACTTGTCGTTGGGGCCGGAGATATAGGGGCAGAAGTGGAAAAGGTAACTAAATATTTACTTGATGCAAGGTAAATGGGGTAATATAAAATTGTTGTTAGTGCTAGTATTGGCAGGGGCTTTATATGGTTTTACCCAACATCGTAATGCGCATAGAAAACTGAGGGCCGTGCAAATAGAGTTCATAGATGAGAACAATCCGTTTATTACACTTTCTGCGGTTAATAAATTGTTAATACAAAATAATGACAGCATTACGAGCATCGCTAAAGAAACTTTAGCTTTGAAAGAGATGGAGTCCAGGTTGTTGCAAAATCCTATGGTGCGTGATGCTCAGGTATTTGTAACAGTTGATGGGACTTTAGGGGCAAAAATCGAACAGCGCAATCCCATTGCCAGGGTCGCTGGATCTCCTAATTATTACCTGGACGAAGAAGGTATGAAAATGCCTCTTTCAACCATATACGCTGCAAGAGTACCTATTGTAACAGGTAGCTCTAAGAATAATTTTACTGAACTCACCCCGTTGTTATTAAAGTTACGTGATGATGAGTTCATGAAGCAAGGGGTGGTGGGGATCCATAGAAATGTAGACGGAACTGTCGAATTGCGAATGCGAAAAATGGATTTTAAGGTACACTTCGGAAGGATAGAGCATATCCATAAGAAGTTCCAAAATTTTAAGGCTTTTTATCAGAAGGCCAAAAAAGATAGAATGCTTACTGGATATAAGATGGTCAACTTAGCATTTGGGGATCAGGTTGTAGCCACAAAAAAATAGATCATGGAGAATAATAATATTGCTGTAGGATTAGACATTGGTACCACCAAGATTGTGGCCATGATCGGTCGTAAGAATGACTATGGCAAAATGGAGATCCTGGGCATAGGGAAATCTAAGAGCCTGGGGGTTCACAGGGGGGTGGTAAACAATATTACGCAAACGATCCAGTCGATTCAACAGGCCATTCAGGATGCTGAAGAAAGTTCTGGGATGAAGATAGAAGATGTAGTTGTCGGGATAGCCGGGCAGCATATTCGAAGTCTGCAGCACAGTGATTATATCACCCGTACCGATAGTGAGGTGGTGATAGACGAAGACGATATCGATCGTCTGTGCAATCAAGTGCATAAATTGGTCATGTTACCTGGAGAGGAGATCATCCATGTATTGCCTCAGGATTTTAAGGTGGATGGACAGGCAGAGATCAAGGAGCCCATTGGGATGTACGGTGGAAGGTTGGAGGCCAATTTTCATGTGGTGGTAGGGCAGGTGTCTTCCATCAGAAACATTGGTCGGTGTGTGAAGAGCGCAGGAATGCAGCTATCCGGTATCACTCTCGAGCCCTTGGCTTCAGCCAATGCTGTTTTGAGTCAGGAGGAAAAAGAGGCAGGGGTGGCGCTCATTGATATTGGAGGTGGAACCACGGACTTGGCTATTTTCAAGGATGGGATCATTCGCCATACGGCGGTCATTCCTTTTGGCGGAAATGTGATCACAGAAGATATTAAAGAAGGCTGTTCTATCATTGAAAAACAAGCCGAACTCTTGAAGATAAAATTTGGTTCGGCCTGGCCCGGAGAGAATAAAGACAATGAAATTGTTTCTATTCCCGGATTGCGCGGGAGAGAACCCAAGGAGATTACCTTGAAGAACCTTTCTAAGATCATTCACGCCAGAGTCGTTGAGATCGTGGAACAGGTCTATCTGGAGATAAAGAATTACGGACATGAAGAACAGAAGAAAAAGCTCATTGCCGGAATCGTACTTACGGGAGGAGGATCGCAGCTACGTCATTTAAAGCAGTTGGTGGAGTATATCACCGGAATGGACACTCGTGTGGGATACCCTAACGAACATTTGGCCGGAGATAGTGATAGTGAAACCACCAGTCCGATGTACGCGACAGCCGTAGGGTTGGTAATGAATAGTTTGGAGAGTAAGGAGCGCAGCATGCAGATGAAACAAGGGACAGCGGAAACTGCATCGGTAATTTCGGAAGAGACCATTACACCGGAAATGCAGGAGGAGCCCATGGAGCAGGAAAGTGAAACTCCAAAAGAGCGTAAGCGTTTCTTCGACAAATGGGCAGAAAAGTTCAAGGAGTTTTTGGATAATGCCGAGTAGTTTCAGATAGAATATAAACGAACTAATAAGTAAAGAATATAGATCCCTCATTTGGGGGACGAACCTCACAAAAAACAACTATATGAGCAGCAACACAGAATTTGATAACATTTCGTTCGACCTGCCAAAGAACCAGTCCAATGTCATTAAGGTCATTGGTGTAGGAGGGGGAGGAAGCAATGCTATCAACCACATGTTTAGCCAAGGGATCAAGGGTGTAGATTTCGTTATTTGCAACACCGACGCCCAAGCGCTGGAAAATAGTGCCGTACCCATCAAGATACAGTTAGGTGTTTCCCTAACGGAAGGATTGGGAGCTGGGGCCAACCCCGTGATTGGAGAACAGTCTGCCATGGAAAGCCTCGAGGACATTAAGACCATGTTGGCCACCAATACCAAGATGATCTTTATTACGGCAGGAATGGGTGGTGGAACCGGTACAGGTGCCGCTCCTATTATAGCAAAGATGGCCAAGGAAATGGATGTGTTAACAGTAGGTATTGTTACCATTCCATTCCAGTTTGAAGGAAAGATAAGAAACGACCAGGCGCAAATAGGGGTTGAAAAGTTACGCGCAAATTGCGATTCATTGATAGTGATCAATAACAATAAACTGAGGGAAGTTTATGGGAATTTAGGCTTTAAAGCGGGATTCTCAAAGGCGGATGAAGTTTTAGCCACTGCAGCCCGTGGAATCGCTGAAGTTATTACACATCACTACACACAGAACATTGACCTTCGAGATGCAAAAACAGTGTTGGCCAATAGTGGAACAGCCATCATGGGAAGTTCCAGTGCCAGTGGAGCCAATCGAGCGCAGGAAGCCATTACGAAGGCGTTGGATTCTCCCTTGTTGAATGATAACAAGATCAAAGGGGCTAAAAATGTACTTTTACTTATCGTTTCCGGAACCGAAGAAATTACTATCGATGAGATCGGTGAGATCAGTGATCATATTCAAACGGAGGCGGGTCATAGTGCCAATATCATCATGGGTGTTGGAGAAGACGAAGCTCTGGAGGGAGCTATCGCCATTACCGTGATCGCCACTGGATTCAATGCGGAACAACAAGATGAGATCGTGAACACCGAGGCAAAACGAATCATCCACACTTTGGAAGATGAACAAAGGGTAGAACAGGACCTTATGTCAAAGCCTCAAGTGATAGAAATTCCCGCTGAGCCAAAAGTGGAAGAAAAGATCATACGCCATACCTTGTTCGAAGAAGATGAGGAAGAGGATACCATCGTAGATGTGTTGGTTGAAGAACCAGAGCCTATGATAGAAAGAGAGATCCAAACGGCGGTTCCGTTCGAAGGATACGTGGAAACTTCGGAAGTTATTAAGAATATCGAAGTAGAGTCGACTCTAATAGATATTCATTATTTGGCCGAGTTTGAACAAGTGCAGATCAATGAGATCGATGTGAATAGCTTTGTCATAGTGGAGCCCGAAAAAGAAGTGGCTAATGCTCCTGAACCTATGGCAGATGTAAGTGCAGGGAAAGAAGAAACTTCCGAGATCGAAGAACAAATGCTCATGTTCGACCTTCCTGTGAATAGTACTTCTGAAAAACCCGTGACCCCTTCAGAAGTAAAAGAAGAAGAGGAGCCTGAATTGCTTATTAAGAGTATAGAGGATATTGAGGTGAAGGATCCTATTCTAGTGGTTCCCGTAACCGAGGTTACTGAAGAAGGTGTGAAGCGCTATAGCCTGGATGATTATCAGGAAGTGGAAGACCAATTGACCGGCGCCAAGCCTATTAATAAATTGGAAGCAGGCGAAGAGGAGATCATTTTTGAAACCAAGACAGTCGATGCGCCCGAACCGGAGGTTGGTGATGACGAACCGGTGGACCCGTTAAATTCGCCTATCTCCAAGTTGTTGCGTGATAGAACCGAAGAACGCAAAAAGAAAATGAAGGAATTTAACTATAAGTTTAGAAATAGTGCTTCCAAGATAGAAGATATCGAAAAACAACCCGCGTATAAACGAATGGGAATAGAATTAGAAGATACGGATACCAGCGAATCTAATATTTCCAGAACTTCAGTGAATACAGATGACGACGATGTTGATCTCCGGACCAATAATTCGTTCTTACATGACAATGTAGATTAGTTTCCTTGGAAACCTCCTTACTGCCATTGGGAGACTACATAGAAGACCTGTTGTAGATAATACAGCAGGTCTTTTCTATTTGGATGCAATAATGATGAGATCTGTCATAGCTGGCCCTTCCTCCACAGGGAATTCCTGTCTATAGACCTTAATATCCTTATATCCATTTTTTTTGAGGCGTTGTATAAGATAATCCGCCTCGTGATAATATATGTAGATCCGATCCGATCCTCCATCGCTGGGGCCTTGATAACCAGATTTACTATAATCGCCTTCCATAGTGCTTAGGTAAAGAGTACTTCCCGGTAGTAAGAGCCTACATGCTTTATCAATGAGCTGTTCACTCTCCTTTCTGGAGAGATAGGGTGTACAAAAACCCATGATCAATCCATTGTATTGTGCTTTCAATTCGCCAATGTTTCTCATATCCATTACCTGAAAGGAGGCACCTGGATTATTGATTCGCGCCAGTTCTATCATTGCCGGAGCCAGGTCAATTCCTAATACATGATATTCCGGATGTTTTTCCAGAATATATTTGGTGATATTTCCGGGGCCGCAGCCCAATTCCAGAATACGGGCGTCTGCTTTGGCTATTCTGTTGCAGAATTCATCCAGGAAGCTTGAGTAAAGCGCTACAGACATGTATTTATCTTGATACCGTTTTGCATATTTATGGAAAAGATTCGCAGCTTGTTTGGATGTGTCCATGCGGGATGGGTTTTTCGAAGAAATGATTAATCCATTTCGTTCAGCCTGAAGTAAAGTTAGGAAATTTGTCTCATAGCTATTCGATTAAAAACTCCTACCTTTAACTGTAAATCAATAACTTAAAATCAGCCAAGCTCTATGGGACAACGGATTCAAGTTGCGAAATTTTCAGAACTAAAAGAGAGAGAACCAGCCTACGCACTTGTTGGTAATACAGATCTCGTTATTGTAAGACACGAGAAGGGTGTTTCCGTTTTGTACGGAAGGTGTCATCATCGAGGCGCATTATTAGCAGATGGTCATATAGATGGTAAAAATTTGATCTGCGGAGTACATGGATGGGATTACAGATATGATACAGGAATAAGTGAGTATAATAATGAGGAGCGACTGCACAAGTTTCAAGAATATGTAGAGGAAGATGCCGTTTGGATCGATTCACAGGAGGTGCTGGATTTTGAAGAAAAACATCCGCAACCCTTCCATCGGGAAGAATACCTCGGCACCTATGCAGATACCCACCCGGAAGATACCGAACCCTATACGGGTTATATTAAGGAACTTGCGAAAAACGGCTTGAAAAATATCGGTCATCATGGATTTTCTGCCTCGATGGGAGTAGATAGAAATACCCTGCCTCAATGGAACAGTATTCAGTTTTTACCGGCTCAATTAGCACACCGTCCCCTTTTGGATGAAGATTCGGTGAGTACACAGGTTGTGATTGGACCCAATGCTAAAAAACCACTTACATTGGAGATTCCTTTATTTGTGAGTGATATGAGTTTTGGGGCGCTTTCACGTGAGGCGAAGATTGCCTTGTCTAAAGGAGCCGAAATGTCTGGGACCGGCATATGTTCCGGTGAAGGGGGTATGCTTCCTGAAGAACAGCAGAACAACAGTAGGTATCTTTACGAATTAGCTTCGGCACAATTTGGTTTTTCCTGGGATAAATTAGATCATGTTCAGGCCTTTCATTTTAAAGGGGGGCAGGGAGCAAAGACCGGAACAGGAGGGCACTTGCCAGGAAATAAAGTGAGCAAGGAAATAGCCGAAGTGCGTGGGCTGAACGAAGGGGAAACCGCAATTTCTCCTGCTACATTTCCTAATTTTCATGGGGTTCAGGATTTTAAGGATTTTGCCGAGAAGGTACGGGAACACACGGGAGGAATTCCCATTGGATTTAAAATTGCAGCCAGTCATATAGAAAAGGACATTCAGTTTGCTTTGGATGTTGGCGTGGACTATATCATTCTCGATGGAAGAGGAGGAGGAACCGGCTCTGCCCCCACTATTTTGCGGGATCATATCAATGTACCTACCATACCCGCCCTGGCAAGAGCCAGGAAGTATCTGGATGCGGTAGGGGCGAAGGATATTACTTTGGTAATTACAGGAGGACTTCGTGTAGCAGAGGATTTTGCCAAGGCCCTAATGTTAGGTGCCGATGCCATAGCGGTCTCTAATTCGGCCTTGCAGGCCATAGGTTGTCTGGGTATGAGGGCCTGTGGAACTAATAATTGTCCAGTGGGTATTGCTACTCAAAAAGAGTCATTAAGAAGCCGTTTGATCATTCAGTCTTCAGCAAAACAATTGCATAATTATTTTGAGGCTACCAATCATTTAATTGAGGTAGTAGCAAGAGCGTGTGGTTATGACGACATTTCGAAGTTTAATCATGAAGACCTTTCCACTTTCGATTACGACATGCACAGATTAACCGGAATCAATTATGCCGGAATTCACAAATCATAGGATATAATGGAACAAATGATGCATTTTGCTGCACAATATCTGGCTGCGGTAGGAATAAGCTTCTTAGAGAAGAAAGAGGATGACAGCCATACCAACCTTGGACTCAATGTGGAGGAAGGACGCCTGGAAACCCATCTACTTTCCGATATGGGCGATACCCTCTCGTTGGATTATCAGAATTTTTCCTTAGTATGGAGTTCGTTTGATGGCAGTGCTTCACTCCGTTTAGAAGGAACTTCGCATGAGGAAGTACTTGCATGGATCAACAAGGTTTCCCAAAAGGTTCCTGGAAAGGAATATCAGTTCCAACTGCACTATGAGTTGCCGTATGAAATGGGAAAAAGATTTCGATTTGGACCTGTTGATGGTACCGAGCTGGAACGGCTGCTTCAAATACGAGTGCTGGCGCAGTTTGCTCTGGAGAGAGCCTTGAAAGACCATAGTATGACCTCCAGTATAAGGATTTGGCCACATCATTTCGATACCGGATCTCTTTCTTCGTTATCTCCGGATTCCGATGTTTCTATCGGGATGGGATTGGCAATTCCGGACCCTATAAAAGATCAGCATTATTTCTATGTAGGGGGATATAGGGGGCATACCCCGGTGAATGTTTCCCAATTCGATCCTTTAACCCAGGGGGAATGGATAAGTGAAGGTTTTATGGGTGCAGTATTACCGGCCAATAATTTGGACGAGACGGAAGCGGTCAGGTTTTTGAATGAGGCGATAACTGCATATAAGAGCCTGTAAGAGTATTTTCAGTACTTTTGATTCTCTCCCCGCTTAAATTCCTAGTAATGAATAGTAATCCTATGCAGATTAGTGTGTCCCAATTTTTCAAATTTTTGAAGGATGATAAACTAAGTTCAGGGGTTCAGTCGTATGAATTGACAGAGCCAATAAATATAGACTCTTCGAACTATGATTTTGAAGAAAGGGTAATAAATTCTGTTCTTTTTAGGGAACCTATCAAATTTGAAGATATGGATCTAAGAAAGAACTTAATATTTGTTGAGTGTGAATTTTCGAATGGGGTCAGTTTTGATAAGGTGATTTTTGGTTTAGCTCCTAATAATAGACACGGAAGCTTGTTTTTCTCTTGCTGTACCGGGTCACAAGTAAAATTAGATAATAGATGTGTGACTTATTCTGCTTTAATTTTCGAAGAAGGGTGTGATTTTGAAGTTATATCAATTGGAAATAGTGAATTCAAGGCTGGTGGTATTAGGATTTCTCAAACGAAAGTTAGTCGCATATTAACACTTTTATATAATAACTCAGCGGTCAGCATTGATGGAGATTCGGAAATATTTAGCGTCTATATGGAATGTATAAAGGGGCGCAGTTTTTCAATATCGGATAGTACATTTAAGAAGTCAATTACATTTAGCTGTCTCGATTTAGATTCTAATCTGTGGTTGAACAATGTAATTTTTAATGGCGCAGTTTACTTTTACGGTTGCAACATAAAGTCTCTTTCAATTTTAGAATCCCGATTCGATAAGTTCGTAGACTTTAAGAATCAATCTAGTCCAGATTGCAACTATGAACCTGAACTACAAAGCTTGCGTCTGAAGGATAATTCTTTTAATGAAGGGTGCATTTTTAATGGTTCAGATAAAGAATTAGATAACTTAGATCTTACCCTTTCTCCAAGTATGTTTGGGGCGCTAACTTTTACAAATTGGAAAGTCGATAATACCAAAATACAAGGTCTAAATCAAAACTTAAAACTATCTTTTAATCATGTTGAGTTTGTCAAGCTTAAGATTACCAATGTTACAAACTTCAGCAATATAAGTTTTTTACAGTGTGTTGGAAATGAGTCTAGTGAATTGGTTTTGTCTAACTGTGACTTAGGAGTTACGCAGTTTAATATGGTAAGATTTGATTCATTTAATTCTATTGAATTAAATAATGTTGTATTAGATAAAGTTCGTGCAACAAATGTGACTTGGTTTAGGGAAGATCAACTTCGTATCTCCGATGTAGAAATTTATTCTTTGGATGATTTTCGCTGCAGGCGAGATGTTTATCGTCAATTGAAACAGGCGTTAAGAATGACTGGCAATCAAATTGACAGCCTTGAATTTAAAGCTCGAGAGCTAAAAGCTTTTAGAGCTGAGAAGAAAAAGAGTCTTGACATGAGCTTTGGGGATAAGCTTATTATGGCAGTGAGTTGGACCAATGATTATGGACTTAATTGGACAAAGGCGGCTGGATTAATTTTGGTCATTACATTTTTATTTTATTTACTAATGATTCCATTGTTTACAACGGAGCTGACTTACTCGCTTGCTTCAACATGGGATGAGGTTGTAAGCACATTAGAAATAGTATGGAATAAAAAACAAGTTTTCCCACAGCTATTTAATCCTGCAAGAAGGTTTAGTGCGGTTTATGGCGCGAATGTAAGTGACGCTCTTTATTTTTGGGATGTTCTTCATAGAATAGTTCTGGGGATATTTATTTTTCAGATTATCCATGCCTTTAGAAAGTATGTTGGTAGGTAATTCAAGGATTATTCGCAAACTTCGTTTGTTACCTTCGCTACAAACTGTGGTTTGTCGCTCAGTAATGTTCATGATCCTTACATCGCTCTCCTTTGCAAATGAAAAGTAGCACCCCCTTCGGCGGTGCCCTTTATTTTTGGGATGTTCTTCATAGAATAGTTCTGGGGATATTTATTTTTCAGATTATCCATGCCTTTAGAAAGTATGTTGGTAGGTAATTCAAGGATTATTCGCAAACTTCGTTTGTTACCTTCGCTACAAACTGTGGTTTGTCGCTCAGTAATGTTCATGATCCTTACATCGCTCTCCTTTGCAAATGAAAAGTAGCACCCCCTTCGGTGGTGCCCTTTATTTTTGGGATGTTCTTCATAGAATAGTTCTGGGGATATTTATTTTTCAGATTATCCATGCCTTTAGAAAGTA
>JBCBDM010000027.1:0-26267 GCA_038529705.1 Bacteroidota bacterium | reverse complement strand
CTTCTACTACAAAAAGAAGGTGCTATTGTTGAAGAAATGAATGGTTTGGGAACTTCAGCTGCAGATGACAGAAGATATGATGAATTGAAAGGCCAGCGGACCGCTTTGTATGAGCAAGTACTTCCCTATTTAGAATCTGCTGTAGAGCAGAAAGGAGACAACGTTGAGCTTATCAGGACGCTCATGAATATCTATGGTCAACTAGGAATGGATGATAAATTCAAGGCCATGAAAGCAAAGCTTTCTACCATGGAAGGAGGACAATAGCAATCGTCCTTCAAAAAATAAAAAAAACCGCTCGACACTTTTGAGCGGTTTTTTTATGCCTATTTTTTACCTAGACAATTCTCTTAATGACCCGTAACTTGTGCGTATGCCCGCGTTGTTCGTAATTGAAAATACCCGTATGGTCCAGGCGATCTATTCTTACCTGCCCGTGTGCATGTATGATATAGTTATCCTCCATAATAATTCCCACATGAATAATGTCGCCATCGGCATTGTCGAAAAATGCCAAATCTCCAGGCTCACTTTCCTCTATAAAACTAAGTGCTTCCCCTTGCGTTGATTGTTGACTGGCATCTCTTAAGAGTTTGTATCCATTCAATTTATAAACCATTTGCGTAAATCCGCTGCAATCAATTCCGAAAGGAGTCTTTCCTCCCCAAAGATAGGGAGCATTGAGATAGAGCAGGGCCGTATCGACCAGATGCTCCTTTTTGTGCTTTTTTGTAATAGACTTACCTTCAAAGGTATGACTTAAGACAGCCAGACCGTTCAAGGTACTTCCCATCGGAATGGATAATAACTGATCTCCGGAAGTAGTAACGAAATCGACCAAGTCTGAAGAAAGCATGAGCGACTGAGAAGTAAGATCTTTGTAGGTGCTCTCTTCGATAAATTGAAATTGCTTGTTGTCGATCCAGCCTTCATAGCGATCGAACTCCAATCGAACCCGGCTCCACTTTTTACGCTCCTCCAACACCTTCATAATCTCCCCGTACAGTACTTGCGTCACTAATTCGCTCCTATCGCTTGCTTCTGCCCGCATGGGAACTATACTAAGAGGACAAATACCGTATTTCATTCGGAAAAATTAATCAGATAAGTAATGAAGTCGATTAATTTCTTTCGATCACCATGGCGGAAGCACCGCCACCTCCATTACAAATGGCCGCTGCACCTATTTTCGCATTGTTTTGTTCAAGGACGCTCATCAAGGTAATCAAGATTCTAACACCACTGCAACCCAACGGGTGTCCTAAAGAAACTGCACCCCCGTTTACATTTACATTACGGTCGCTTAGACCTAAAATCTTCATATTTGCTAGTCCCACAACCGAAAAAGCTTCATTGAATTCAAAGTAATCTACATCGTCCAATTCGATTCCTGCTTTTGCGATCGCCTTGGGTAAAGCCTTAGCCGGAGCCGTTGTAAACCATTTAGGTTCCTGAGCAGCGTCTGCATAACTTTTTATGGTTACCAGTGGTGTAAGTCCTAACTCTGAAGCTTTCTCTTCGCTCATTAAAATCACCGCGCCGGCACCGTCATTGATGGTGCTTGCGTTAGCCGCCGTAACAGTTCCTTCCTTGGTGAAGGCGGGTCGAAGCGCGGGAATCTTCTCCATTTTTACGTTCTTAAACTCCTCATCTTCAGCAATTACAATGGGTTCCCCTCGTCTTTGAGGCACCGATACAGGCACTACTTCATTGGCAAACTTCCCTTCTTCCCAAGCCTTAGCAGAGCGCTCATAGGACTGAATAGCAAAGGCATCCTGATCTTCTCTGGAAAAACTATACTCGGTAGCGCAGGCATCTGCGCACACCCCCATGGCGTTCTTATCATAAGCATCTACCAACCCGTCTTTCTGCATACCATCTTCCATCATGGAAGGCCCAAATTTATGCCCCTTACGCATATGAACGTAATGTGGGATGTTACTCATGCTCTCCATTCCTCCGGCAACTACTACATCGGCATCTCCCAACGCTATGGCTTGGGCTGCATTCATCACCGCTTTCATCCCGGAAGCACAAACCTTATTCACGGTAGTACATGGTACGTTATCCGGAATGCCTGCCCCAAGGGCTGCCTGACGAGCCGGAGCCTGTCCCACACCGGCCTGCACCACATTGCCCATATACACTTCTTGCACTAGAGAAGGGTCCAGATTGATCTTGTCTATGGCACCCTTTATAGCGATGCTTCCCAATTGACTTGCGGAAATAGATGAAAGGCTTCCCATGAAACTTCCAATAGGTGTTCTGGCGGCCGATACAATAACAACTTTTTTACTCATGAATTCTAGTTTTTCAGGTAGGCAAAATTAAGGATTTAAAATCAATTATCCATCTTTAGGAGAGCCACACTTGGGATAAGTGCGTCTATATTTATACCTTTACTTTCCTAAGCGGCTTTATGAATAAATTTTTTGTTTTCTTCACCAAAAACCAGTCCTTCATCTATAAGGTCTTTTTATATCTCATTTCCACGGTTTTAGTGATCTATTTGCTACCCAAAGGAGGGAAGTTCAAAGACTTTCAGAAGGGCAAATTATGGCAACATGAAAACTTATACGCTCCCTTCGACTTCACCATTAAAAAAGATAAAGCCACCCTGGCATTGGAAACAGAGGCGGTGCGGTCCAATGCTATTCCGTATTTCGATATCGACCCAAGGGGCAAGACCGAAGCCATTCAGAATTACAATACCTTATTCGACAATTCTTTTGTAGATAGCCTCTATCGAACCCGAAGAAGAGCCGCCAAGAATTTCGGGCTCAATATTTTAAACGCTGTGTATGACGTTGGGGTGATCGATGAAATCCACTCCTTCGACAAAGATCAACTCATCTACCTGAAAAATGGCAACGAGGTAAGTGAGGTACTCTATGCACAGGTGATCTCCAAAAGGGAACTTTCAGAAATTATCAAACAAAGAAGCAGAACAACAGCCACCGAGGATATTTTAAATTTAATGGAGCAGTTGCTTCAGAGAACCGTACAGGGAAACGTTACTTATAACGCACAATACACGGAGGACTTGCTGGAAAGTGCCATTCAAGACATAAATCCTAATCAGGGGGTTATCGAGAAAGGAACGCGTATCATTGGGAAAGGGGAGGTTGTAGAAGGAAACACCTATCAAATTCTCAATTCGTTAGAAGCCAGGTATGAATCTGCCATTTGGAGCCAAAGCAACTATTACTGGGTTGTTTTTGGCTATGCGATGCTGGTATCTCTGGTTTTCATCATGTTGTTTTTGTTCCTTAGGAAATACAGAAACGAGATCTATGAGGACAATACCAAGGTAAGTTTCATCTTTTTCAATGTCATTCTCATGGTATTCTTAACCACCCTGGTGGTAAAGTATGATGCCACCTATGTTTATGTCATCCCCTTGTGTATTCTCCCTATCATCCTGAAGAGTTTCTTCGACGCAAGACTGGGACTTTTCGCGCATGTACTTACTCTACTGCTACTGGGATTCATCGTGCCTAATAGTTTTGAATTCCTTTTCCTACAGATCATCGCCGGAATTGTAACCATACTAACCGTTTCAGAATTGTCTAAAAGGGCAAATCTATTCATTTCGGTGGGGCAGATCACCCTTATATATATTGTTGGCTATTTGGCCTTTTATATTATACAGGAGGGAAGCATCCGAACCATAGAACTGGAAACCTTTGGTTATTTCATCCTCTGTGGCCTGGTCACCTTATTCGCCTTTCCGCTTATCTATATTTACGAAAAGATCTTTGGATTAGTTTCTGAAGTGTCCCTACTGGAACTGAGTAATACCAATTCTAAGTTATTGAAAGAGCTATCCAACAAAGCTCCCGGAACTTTTCATCATTCACTAAACGTTGCCAATCTGTCCGAAGCGGCTGCAAATGAAATAGGAGCAGACTCCATGCTCGTGAGAGTAGGGGCTCTGTACCACGACATCGGAAAGATCATCAATGCCTCTAATTTTACTGAAAATCAATTAAACCAGGTAAATGTTCTGGATGAGTTATCTCCCAAGGAAAGTGCCGGAATTATTATCGGACATGTGATTAAGGGAATCGAAATTGCCCGTAAGAACAAGTTACCGGATCGGGTCATTGATTTTATCCGAACGCATCACGGCACCAATTTAGTGTATTACTTTTATAAGAAAGAACAGGAGATCAATGGAGTGGCCAAGGAAGCCGATTTTCGATATCCCGGCCCAACACCGTTTTCCAAGGAAACGGCTATTTTGATGATGGCCGACAGTGTAGAAGCGGCCAGTAAAAGTTTAAAGGAACCCACTTCGACCAAGATCGATAGTTTTGTGGAAAATATCGTGAATAAGCAGATGGAACAAGGACAGTTTATCAATGCCAATATTACCTTTAAAGAAATAGAGACCATCAAGAAGGTACTCAAGAAAAAACTAAAGAATATATATCATCTACGGGTGGAATATCCGGAATAAAGAATCATTATGGAAAATAACAACAAAAGGGGAGGAGACGCCCCTATCCCATGCGAACTCAAAGAAGGAAGAAAGTATTCATGGTGTACCTGTGGTCACAGCGAAAACCAGCCATTTTGCGATGGTGCTCACAACGATAACAACGGCAGTCCAAATCTTCGTTTCGAAGCGAAAGGCACCGATACTTTTTACCTTTGCACCTGTAAAGAAACCAAGAATCCCCCATACTGCGATGGCTCCCATAATGCCTAGCCCATCTTCTGTTTAAGGAAGCCGAGACATTGCTCGCAGAGATATCGAGGGTAGTATTAGGACCAGTATGCCTAATACCTACCTTTGCCTAACAATGCTCGGCCATTAGTAGAAAGGCAGCCAATTAAAATGTCACTCTTCAAATGGTTAGGTTTTTGTCACCCTAACCGTTTCAATAACCCTATCTTTTATGGTTATATGAATTATATAGACGCCTTTCTTTAGGTGATCTATGCTTAAATAGATCTCAGGGGTAGTGATCCCCAATTCACCTTTAAAAGTTGGGGAATCCTTTTTCATTAATAGATAAGTGATTGATTAAGTTGGTAGTACTAAGCTACTACGGCCTCCTTACTTGGAATAACATGGATGTAACATCACATAGAAGATATGTAACAATCTTATTTATTGTACTCACTGGGAGTGACCCCGTAGGCCTGCTTAAAACATTTTATGAAATAACTAGGAGTGTTAAAGCCAACGGAATAGGCAATTTCATTTACGGTCATACCCGAGTCTTCAATGAGCCTGATAGCCGATTTCAATCGTTGAGAGCGGATAAATTCCGTCGTGCTTAAACTTGTAAGTGCTTTGATCTTTCTGTGCAATTGCATCCTGCTCATATATAAGGAGGCGGCAAAGCGTTCGGCGTTAAAATCCGGGTCCGTAATAGAGCTATCCAAAACTTTCTGAACCTCTTCCAGGAATGTTTCATCCACAGAGGTAAAAGCAATGTCCTTAGGTTTTAAAAATACATTCTGACTATAACGTTCTCTCAATGCGCGCCGCGATGCAATTATATTGACTGCCTTTTGTTTCAACACCTCGGCATTAAAAGGTTTCACGATATAGTCATCGGCCTTATTTTGTAACCCTTCCAACTCACTATAATCCCCACTCTTTGCTGTAAGCAGTATGATAGGAATATGACTGGTCCGGGTATCAGACTTTAGCGTATTGCATAATTCGATACCGTCCTTTTTGGGCATCATAATATCGCTAATAATAAGATCCGGTACTTTCTCAATTGCCATTTTAATTCCCTCCAAACCGTCCTTGGCTTGTGCTACTACATAGTTTTCGGAAAAGAGAGAGGCCACATAAGCTCTAATTTCTAAATTGTCCTCTACCACTAGTATCTGCGGAGTATCATCTGCTTCCGTGTCGAAAATACTATCCACGGAAGCTTCCGAATCAATGAAGGAATATTCTGCTTTCTCTTTGACGATGGAATTGGCATTGTAGTTTTCTTTTGAAATAGGTATTTGCACATAAAAGCTAATCGTTTCCGGATGCTCCTTTTCGGCCTTTACCATACCATTAGACAAAGTACTTAGCTCCTTGATCAGTGCCAGGCCAACGCCAACGCCGTGTGAGTTTTTATCTGCCTGGAAGAAACGATCGAAGAGTTTTTCTATCTGTTTTTCTGAAATATCCGAATTCTCGTTCACCGTTTTCAACCATAGGTGCCCGTTTTCTTTTAGTGCCGAAAATTCTATTTCCGAATTTTCCGGTGCATATTTCACGGCATTCGAAAGAAGGTTGGATATAATCTTCTCCATAACATCTCTGTCGTACCAGGAATCGCCAAAATCATCAATCTTCGTTTTTAACTTGATCCCAGATTCGTTTGCCTTGAGCTGAAAGGCCTCTAATAATTGAACGATTTGTGGTTTTAGTTGATGAGCGCCTACTTGCAGTTGAACAGCCCCTTTTTCCAGTTTGGAAAGATCCAGCAACTGATTCACCAAACGAAGCATCCGTTGAGAACTACCTTCAATAATTCGGAGTGATCTTTGATCTTTTTCGCTCACCTCGGAAGAATTTAACAATTGCTGAATAGGCGCCGATATCAAGGTAAGTGGTGTCCTGAATTCATGAGAAATGTTGGTGTATAATTTGGACTTGAGCTCGTCAAGGTTCCGCAGTCGTTCCGCTTCATCATGCTCCAGTTGTAGTTCCATTTGTATGTTCCATC
Organism: Bacteroidota bacterium; assembly: GCA_038529705.1. Classification (GTDB taxonomy): domain Bacteria; phylum Bacteroidota; class Bacteroidia; order Flavobacteriales; family Flavobacteriaceae; genus Aureisphaera. The sequence continues at coordinate 19,575 of JBCBDM010000027.1, read as the reverse complement.
GCCACTTGAGATAGCGATAGACCGACCAAAGGACAAATGCCGTAAGCAGGAGATACCCAAAACGCGCTACTATAGAAAGATACCAGGGTCTTTTAATAGTGAAGTTATAAACAGCAGGAGTTTCATCCCAAACATTCTCATAGTTACTGGAACGAACCTTAAATGAGTAGTCTCCAGGTGGCAACTTAGGATAATGCGCATAATTATTGGTACTGGGCTTAGACCAATCCTCTTCATAGTTTCCAAGGATATATTGATATTGATTGCTTTCAGGCTCCGAAAAATGCAGAGCGGCGAACGTAAAGGATAGCGTATTGTCTGTAGCTTTAAATCGTTGCCCCGTCTTTAAGGGCAACTCCTCCGTAAAAAGTTCCAATTTGTTGATCACCGTTTGAGGCGGCACCGCATTGCTTTCCAGAGTAGTAGGTTGAAACCAATTTACTCCGTTCAGCCCACCAAAATACAGCGTTCCATCATTAGATCGAAAGGACGCTCCTGTGTTAAACTCCATGGCCTGAAGCCCATCATTCACATCATAATTAACAATAGAAGGCCGGTCCAACGACTTGGTTCCATCGAAAGCCGTAAGTCCTCGATTGGAACTTAACCAAAGTTCACCTTCGGGTCCTGGTAGAATTCCGTAAATCACATTATTGGGTAACCCATCCTCTATGGTATAATTATAGTGCTTTCCGGACTCCTCATGGATAGCATGAAGCCCCTTACCATTGGTTCCAATCCAAAGCAAAGGAGACGAATAGTACAAAGATTTTATCTGAAGGATGTCTGGTCTTTGTGTTTCTATGAATTCTTCGGTTTGAGGGTTAAACTTAAAGAAACCCTTATCTTCTGTTCCCACCCAAAGCGTGCCATTTGGTCCCTTTTCGATCACTCGGACATTATTGCTGGGCAAGCCCGAAGAACCCACTGTAAATTTACGTACAACACCTGTTTGAGAACTGAATTGAATCAAACCATTTTCCCGGGTTCCTAACCATGCATTTCCCTCAACATCCTCATGAAGGCACCACACCGTTCTGGCCGGGATAGGCGGATTACTTTCGGAGTTGTACGTAGTAACCCGGTTTCCTTCAATAACCGCTAATCCGGCATCTTGAAATCCAACCCACATTCGACCCTCATGGTTCATCAAGCTCATAATCCGATTTGAAGGAAGTGGATTTTGTTCCGGAATTTCCGAAGTATATACTCTGGATTTATCATGCTTGGGAAAATACTGAGTTAGCCCTTTCCCTGAAGTGCCAATCCAAACATCCCCGTTGTCATCGATCGAAATTGCTCTTGCCACGTCGACTTTGGCAAAGAATGCAACCGTTGAATTTGTAATCTCATTGAATTTAAATAGATTTTCATCATAATAACTTAAACCTCCTCCATCGGTCCCCAGCCAAATGACTCCGGAACGGTCCTGATGCAAAGAGAGGACGTCATTGTAACTTATAGACCTGGGATTGAAGGAATACACCTTGTAATTTTGAATGGTATTGAGTTCAAAATCTATTCGATAGGCTCCATCACCATAGGTTCCAATCCAGAGTCTGCCTTCCAAATCCATGAGCAGCGCCTGAATATTCAGATCGGTTGGCAGTTCATCTCCGTTGTCAAACCCCTTAAATCTGGAAATAGTTTCTGTTTCCTGGTCCTTGTAGAACAGGCCGCTTCCGTAACTCCCTACCCAAAGTTCTCCCTTGGCAGTATGAGCAATACTGCTAAAGTTGACATGTCGCTGTTCTGAGGGCACAAGGTTACGTACATTATGAGTATTCAGGTCAACCGTATAGACACCCCCTGAACCTGCAACGTATACATCGTGACGGAAGCTGGATATATCATAAACCATGGGTTGTACACTCCATCCTTTGAACACCTGAATCGTATCCCCTGATTCCGGTTTAATTTTATACAATCCATTACCATAAGTCCCTAACCATAGATAGCCCTTATCCAGATGTAAGGTACTCGGACTTTCAACTCCCTCAACTACATGAAAAGTTTCAGTTTCCGGGTCAAAGATCTCCAAATTCCCTTCCAGAGTAATCAGGTAAATGGCCCCGTTGGGTCCGGCGAATACTTTACCGAGCTTACTGAACGTCTTCTGAGTGATGTCTTCAAAGAACTTTGGGTAATAGGTAAAGGTATTTCCGTCGTATTTATTCAATCCGTCTTGAGTGGCAAACCAGAGATATCCCGTAGCATCCTGAGCAATGCTTACCACACTGTTTTGAGAGAGACCATCATCTACCGATAGTTTACTGAAAGCCACCTGCCGTTGTAATTGAGCCATGACCAGCCAGGGGAGAAGCCATAAGATATAGAAGAACTCTTTCTTCAAAGGGAAGGTTTTAGTAGCTGTCCTATAAAATTACAAATAATTAAGAAACAGTCCTCCCAAGATCTATTCGAAGTACTTTTGAATCGCTACCGCTACGCCATCATCTACATTAGAGAGAGAAACGTCATTGGCAATCTCCAGTACTTCTGCCTTTGCATTTGCGACGGCAATTCCCATTCCTACGGCTTTCAGCATTTCGATGTCATTGTAATTATCGCCAAAGGCAATAATATCCCCGAATTCAAAATCGGTGTATCGCTCCTTCAATAAAACGGAAATAGCTGTTTCCTTGGAGATACTTCGATGGGCAATCTCAATGTAAGTGGGTTTCGAGCGATATAGATGTAATTGATCACGATAATCGGACTCCAATGAAGCAAATAACCCGTCAATCTCTGTTTCTTCCCCCATTGCCATGATCTTATGAGCCCCTTTATGGTCCTCTTCCCAAAGCCGAAAGGTATCATCCAGGGTTTGCACCACAGGTTCAACCTTGGTATTATGAGCCTCTCTCTTAGCCCAATAATCCATTTCAGGAACAAACCAATCATCGTTGTTGTATAGGCTAAGATGGATGTTAGTATGACGACATGCTTCTATCGTATCCTTGAGAATAACGTTGGGGATCTCCGTAGTTTGCAATACCCTGCCTTGGTCTAAAATGAGTCCTCCATTGTATGCGATTAGGGGTAGATCCAAAATCCCAAGACTCTCCTGTAGGTGCCGCATGGCCTTTGGCATGCGAGAGGAGATAAGTACAATAGGGATTTGATCACTTATTCTCTTCATCTCACTTATGGTTAAAGCAGAGAGATTGCGATCTTTATTGAGTAAAGTACCATCGATGTCTGTACAGAGCATTTTGAAATCCATTTGGCAAAGATAGTGACATTCAAAAGTTTCACCTCGATGGAACCTATCGAAATAGCCATTCCATATTTACAGACGAATGGCTTCTGAATGAGAACAGCTAACATAACCTGAAATCATAGATTTTCATCAGCTCTTTGAATTCATAGATAAAAAAGTTTGCATCATCTTATAATTTTATAATCTATAAAATAGAGGCCTACTGGCCTTCAAAACCAACACAGGATGAAACTAAAAATAAGAGAAAACTCAGTGACTTTAAGTGACCTAAAACAAGTGTTAACAGAGGAATATGGGCATACCTATACTATTTCTGAGCGAAATAAGTCCACTTTGGTTGTCAAGGAAAACAAGACCACTGCAACACTGGTTATGGTAACTAAAAACAAGATTCTTGTGGTGGGTAACTTTCCTACCATGGGCATGCAAATAGCTTTTACGCTTTCTGTAATACTCCTAGGGTTTCTCATTCCTCTCATCATTTATTTTGCAGTATTTCATAAAAAAATGAAGCGATTGGAGAAGGAAGTCGGAGAATTCCTAGCAATGAGATATTCGGACCAATTCGCAATAAATCAGGTTTAATGGAAATAATGGGGCCGGCATAGAATGCGGCAAATATTCCATTCATTAGTAAAACTTTACAAAATAAGATTCCAACGGTATCGATAAAAACCAATACTTTTGTTTATTATTTCATTGAATATATTAAACAAATAAATTGAAAAAATCTGAGTACACAATACATATCGTTGGGAGTGGCGTTAGTGGGTTGGTCGCCGCGAAAGTCCTAGAGCAACAAGGCTTTCACCCAACTATTATAGAAGCCACGAACACCGCAGGGGGACGGTTAAAAACAGATTTCACGGAAAATTACCAACTCGACCAAGGTTTCCAGGTTTTATTAACTGCGTATCCTATGGTTAAGAAGTATTTGGATTTGGAAAGACTTAAGTTACAGCCCCTTCTTCCCGGCGCCATGATCTTTAAAGGCAGAAAGAAGGCCATTATAGGTGACCCTCGAAGATCTCTTAATTTTATCTTTCCTTCACTTTTCTCAGGTATAGGGAATATATCTGATAAGATTAAGATATTCCAACTTTCTAGAAAATTAAAAAGAAAAACACTGGCGGCCATTTTTTCCGAAGACGAAATAACTACCCTGGATTACTTAAAAACAGTCGGATTTTCGGAAAACATAATCGCAGATTTTTTTAAGCCTTTCTTTGGAGGTATTTATCTGGAGCCTGACCTAAACACATCGAGTAGGATGTTCGAATTCGTCTTTAAAATGTTCGCAGAAGGCCTGGCCACAATTCCGCAAGGAGGTATAGCTAAAATACCAGAACAGTTGAAGGATAATCTAACTCATACCAAATTTATTTTCAACGAAACGGTAAAGGAGTTGAATGAAACGAGTATTACCCTGAGCGATGGCCAAAAATTGAATACTCATGCCGTACTTATAACTGCCAATACCTTCGGATTAATTCAAGAAGAGAGGTATCGTGATATTCATTGGAAAAGGTGTGATAATCTATATTTTGAAACCGAAGAAAGGAGCATTTCAAAACCAATTATCGGACTTGTTGCAGATGAGGAGGCCCTAATCAACAATCTATTTTATCATACAAGTATCGCTACCAACCAAACTTCTGTAAAAGAGCTTCTATCGGTTACGATCGTAAAGAATCACGGTTATAATACCGAAGAATTGTGCTCGAAAGTAGAAGAGGAACTTCGTACTTTATGTGGTATAGACAAGGTGCGATTCTTAAAACATTATGCCATTGAAAAAGCTCTCCCGAATCTAAGAGACATTAAAAATGACAGGGATTTTAAAAGAATAAAGCTTGGCAAAAACGTTTTTATGGCAGGTGATTATTTGCTGAATGGCTCTCTCAATGCAGCTATACTATCTGGAGAAAAGTCGGCTATGGCATTAGCTCAGTATCTTCAAGTTCATAGTCCGTCCTAATCTATTTATTATCTTAAAAATGACTTTCTAATGGCTAATAACTCTATTCTCAACGTATTGGGCACCCCTTTGGAGGCCTGCTGCTTTCAACCAATAACAGGTTATCTAAGGGATGGTTTTTGCAAAACGCTAGCTCAGGATTCCGGCACTCATGTGATCTGCGCTATCATGACCCAAGAATTTCTGGAATATACCAGAAATAGAGGAAATGACTTAATAACCCCAATTCCGCACTGGAAGTTTCCAGGCCTGCAACCAGGCGATAAATGGTGTCTTTGTGTAAGCCGATGGATAGAAGCTGAAACCGCAGGGGTTGCACCCCCTGTAGTTCTTCAAGCAACTCATGAAAAGGCACTTGTCTTTACTACATTAAAAAAGTTGAAGCAATATGCTGTTATTTAACTTCAAGTTTTCACAGTTATCTAGTCACTAACATAATGTTTCCGAATAGTAATCGGTCCAAAAGCATTATAAATTCAGGTTTTACTTAAATTTTGTTTAAACAAATGTTAATTCATTTAAACAAAATGGAGTTGAGTGCTATTTTTACAATAAAAAAGATATGGATTTAATTAACAAAGCACAAGAATTTGAAAAGAGAAAGATGAGCCACATGAGTACAAGTGATAGAATTGTTGCATCAAGGGAAGCGAAGTCCCTTATATTAGCTATCAATGAAATCTATAAACAAACCAAAGATGTAAAACTCATGGATATCATGAAAAGACTTACTGTAAAAAAGAGAAAAATTGAAAAACGTCTCAACGCAATACCTATGGTGTAAGGCCGTTGATCCTGACAGTACTCTCAACCTTCACAAAAGTTTCGGTCGACAGGCGTGCTAAGAGCCAGTAAAAAACATGACCTATTATTGAATTAACTTCGTTGATCCTGACAGCACTCCGTGCTGAAAATCAAAAACCCACTAAAAAACAAAAGCAAGCTATGTTTTTTAGCTTGCTTTTTGATTTATTCGTGATCGCGACAGGATTCGAACCTGTGACCGTCTGCTTAGAAGGCAGATGCTCTATCCAGCTGAGCTACGCGACCGGATTATTTCTGGTGCTTTTGTCGGGCACGCCCGGCGATGCCCCATATATACATAAAAGCCCCTCGTCGTTAAAACTATGAGGGGCGAAGTCGGGGTGGCAGGATTCGAACCTGCGACCTCCTGCTCCCAAAGCAGGCGCGATAACCGGGCTACGCTACACCCCGTGCATTTTGCGGAGAGACCGGGATTCGAACCCGGGCAACGGTTGCCCGTTGACAGATTAGCAATCTGCTCCATTACCACTCTGGCACCTCTCCAAATGGATATCACTATCCTTTGAAATGCGGATGCAAATGTAACTTTTTTCTATGGTTTATAACAAGAAAATATTCGGTTTTTTATTTCTTTTTACAAACTTTTAGATTCTAGGGATTTAGCTTCTCGCAAACCAGCACCACTTTGTCATCGTTCTTATTTGTGGTGAAAAACAGATATTGGTCCCCGCCGTCTGCTATCTTCCATTTTTTTCTCAAGCCCCTTACACCTTCAGGAAAGTTTCTCGTGGTTATGTTTGCCTTGGCTCCCAACAAATTCTTCTTCATCTCTTGCTTTCGATAAGGAAGCACTTCAGTAATACGAAAAGTGCGACCTGGAAAATCAATGATCGCCTTTGAGGTATACAGGTGACTATGCAGATGCAACTTATCTACGTTTAGGTTCTCCGAGATTTGACTAAAGCCACCCGACTTTAAAATGGCGGCATTGGGTTCATATAAATAATTAGATGGCAACGAATAAGTGGCTTGCGAAACACCTCCATACTCAAAATCGAACGTTTGCCGTTTGCCTTTTTGGAAGTTTATCGTTTTGATCAAAGGCATACTCTCAGATTTATTATGAATGAACCACAATAACTCCTTCACTTCATTATCTACTGCCACTATATGTATCTCGAAAACCCCCTCAAGTTCATTCATCCCAACGGATATGTCCAACATGGGAGAAGTTTTTATTAGTAAAGTAGTACAACTGGTTCTCAGCTTTTCCAGATAGGTAATAACGTCCGGTTTACAATCTTTTAGAAAAAAGACCTTTCCTTTGGCTTCGTGTCGTCTTGCAGGATCCACATAGATAAAGTCATATCTGTTTTCAACTAAAGCCGCCAGCCCATCTTCATTATAGCATTGGACATGGTCCCGTTGGAATACCTTAAAGTTATGTTTCGCAATATGCGAAAGCTCACTGTTCACCTCAAAATGATCCACCCGGTCAAAATTTTCGGCAAAATAAAACGAATCCACTCCTAATCCACCTGTAATATCCGCCATCACCCCTCCAGAAATCAAAGATGCTTTGTAACGGGCCGTCATCTCGGAAGAAGTTTGCTCCAGATTCATTTTGGGAGGGAAATAGATCCCTTCGGTTTCACACCAGGAGGGTAGCTTCCTTTTCATGCGTTGAAAGCCTTCAACCTGTTGTATCAACTCCTGAACTGTAATTCCCGGAAACGGACTACCTTTAAACGCCAGCGCTGAAATGTCTCCTTGAAAGGATCTAATAAATTTTTGGACTTCCGGAAGGAGTAGTGCTTTATTCACAATGCTAAAATACAACTAAGATTTTGTCAGCTCAAATAATGCGATTCCTGCGGCTTGCGCTACATTCATACTGCTGTTACTACCAAACATCTCAATATGAACGGTACACTCCAGTGCAGCCAGGACAGATTCGGATATACCGTGTTGTTCACTTCCTATTACCAACAGGATATTTGCATCTTGTGGGACCCCCAATCCCTGGATCGGTATACTTTCCGAAGTAATCTCTAAACCTACAGCGATATAACCTACCGCCTTATGATCTTCCAGAAGTTTTTCCGTAGCGTCCATGCATCGGAAAGGAACACGAGTTTCCGTATTTCTTGCTGTCTTTTTTAATCGGGGAGACGAAAGGTCTATTTCGGCATTGCAAAAAAGGATCTCTTTTACTCCAAAGGCATCACAAAGCCTGAACAAACTGCCAATATTGGCAGGCCCGGAAACTCCATCGCACAATAGCACCAGGTTATTTTTCTTTTTTGTAAAAGGGGTACTTTCGTGTGAATGTTGGAGACTCATGGGACTACCGCCTAGTTTTCGAAAACGTACTTCACGATATTAGCGCCCATTCTAAGCGCCTTTAGGCGCACCTCTTCGGGGTCGTTATGAATCTCAGGATTCTCCCATCCGTCGCCTAGATCACTCTCATACGTATACAATAAAACCAACCGGCCCTCATAGGTAATACCAAAAGCCTGAGGCCTGGAATTATCATGTTCATGTATTTTAGGTAGGCCTTCGGGAAACTTGAAGTGATAGTTAAAAATGGGATGATCGCCCGGTAGTTCTTTCAGTTCCAAATCCGGAAAAACCTTATCGAGCTCTTTTCGTAAATATTGATCCATTCCGTAATTGTCATCAATGTGAATAAACCCTCCACTTAACAAATAGTCTCTAAGATTTTGCGCTTCATCAACGGTAAAGAAAACATTCCCATGCCCGGTCATATGTACAAAAGGATAATTGAACAGATCCACATTATCCGGAGTGACGTTTTGGGTATTTTCGCCAATGGCGGTATTGATCTGCTCATTGCAAAATTTCACCAGATTGGGTAGGGCAGTAGGGTTGCTATACCAGTCTCCACCTCCTCCATATTGAAGCACCGCAATTTCCTGAGCGGACAGATGGCAACTACTCAAAAGAAGTATAAAGAAAAAGAGGTATTGACGCATAGCGTCTCAAAATTACGAACTTTGTCTGGGGTGTAAAATAAAATACTTAGATTTTATCAAACATTTGGGAATAAACTTCTGAAGTAAACTTTTGCCATTCCTTAGCAATAACCATCACTTTTCCGCGCTGAATTTTCGATAATACACGCAAATGTGTTTTGGGCCGTGAGCGAACAAGTGTTTCCTCATTTTTCGCATTAGCGTTGGTTAAGTTCATGGGTCAGAATTTGGGCTTTACTTTTGACTTGGGAGCGGCAAGATACAAATTATCGATAAAAACCCAAATTATTCGATAAAAAACACAATGTCTTTCGCTAATAGCCCGAAAAACATCGATAAAATGCGTTTTTTCCTACAGATTTTACAATTGATTGATAAAAGCAATACTGTGGCAGGCCACAATAGCGGCCGTCTCCGTTCTAAGCCGGCTATCGCCAAGAGTTATTTCCTTGAATCCGTGAGTTTTGGCCATTTTTATTTCAGCAGATGAAAAATCCCCTTCAGGACCAATAACCATCAAAATATCTTTTTTAGGAGGAATAACTTCCTTTATCGTCCCTTTTTCACCTAAACTGCAATGAGCAATACACTTTTGCACCTCCAAGGAACGAATCTCCTGGAGAAAATCCGAAAAGGAAACAGCAGGGTGTAGTGTAGGCTTGTAAGCCTTCAACGATTGCTTCATAGCGCTTTCAAGAATTCTTTCGAAGCGCTCCGGTTTGACAACCTTACGCTCGCTATGGTCACAAATAATGGGAGTAATACTATGAATCCCTATCTCCGTGGCCTTTTCTAAAAACCATTCAAATCGGTCATTATTCTTGGTGGGAGCCACTGCCATATGTAATTTATAAGGTAGCGGCGCATGATGATTGGATTCAATGACTTTGGCAATACTCTGTTTGGGAGTAACGCTTACTAATTCGGCTTTGAACATGTCACCCTTTCCATTGGTAATATGTAATAGGTCTCCCGCAGATTTTCGAAGTACTTTGGAAATATGACGGCTCTCGTCTTTCTCAAAAACAATCTGATGGTCTTCCAAACCTATATGAGGATGATAAAATAGGTTCATATTATAGTTTCATTCGGGCTTTTGCCACTACGGTTTGGTCCGCAAACAGTCGAGACTTATATTTAATTTCACCTACAATGGCTATCATGGCTGCATTATCTGTACAGTACTCGAATCTCGGAATGTGAGTTTTCCAACCCAGTTCCTTTTCTGCCAATTTCAAGGCGCCTCTTATTCCACTATTGGCTGAAACTCCGCCCCCAATGGCAATTTCCTTTATTCCGGTTTGTTTCACGGCATTCTTGAGTTTGTCCATAAGATAGTCCACAATGGTAAATTGAATGCTCGCACAGATATCCGGCATATTCTTTTCCACAAAATTGGGATCCTTTTCTGTCTCCCTCTGAACAAAATACAAAACCGCAGTTTTTAATCCACTAAAACTGAAGTCCAACGGGCCTACTTTGGGTTTGGTAAATGGATAGGCCCTGGGATTGCCTTTTTGTGCATACTTATCCACCAAAGGGCCTCCCGGGTAGGGAAGTCCTAAAATCTTTGCCGACTTATCGAAAGCTTCTCCCACAGCATCATCTATGGTCTCTCCAATGACTTCCATTTCGAAGTAACCTGTAACCTTCACAATTTGAGTATGTCCACCGCTAATGGTCAACGCCAAAAAAGGAAAGTTGGGTGCCGATTGCCCTTCCGCTTTAATAAAATGTGCGAGAATATGGGCCTGCATATGATTCACATCAATAAGTGGAATGTCTAATCCCATGGCTAATGACTTTGAAAATGAGGTTCCTACCAATAAAGAGCCCATCAATCCGGGTCCGCGTGTAAAGGCAATGGCTTTTAAGTCTTTTTTGTCGATATTTGCTTTGCGGATCGCCTGATGCACAACGGGGACAATATTTTGTTGATGTGCACGGGAAGCAAGTTCGGGGACAACGCCTCCGTATTCTTCGTGTATTTTTTGGGTGGCAACAACATTGGATAAAATTACACCGTTGTTTATGATAGCGGCAGCCGTATCATCGCAGGAAGATTCTATACCGAGGATGTAACAATTTTGGATCATTCAATTTAGGCACGTTTGTTGGGGATAAAATTAAAACTTTAAAAGCGTATCAAAAAACTTAGGAAAATAATAATCCGGACCCTCGCAATCCTTGTATTGTTGTTGTTGCTCGTGGTCATTATTCTGTCCATCCCCGCAGTTCAAACCTATATCGCCAAAAAAGTCACTAATAACCTTAATGAGACCTACGGTACGAACATTAACATCGATCGCCTGGGCCTCAACTGGAAAGGGGAAGTAGATCTTAGAGGTGTTTATATTGAGGATCACCACGGCGATACGTTGATCTTTTCTGAGGAGATACAAACCAATATCCTTAGCGTTAAAAAACTGATAGACGGGAATCCAGACTTCGGATTCGTCGACCTTACCAACGCCAAACTGTATGTAAAGACGTATCAAGGAGAAACCGATGACAATCTTTTTATTTTTACCGAAAAGTTCGAAACCGGAGAGCCTCCCAGTGGAAAGACCTTTACCTTACTAAGCGATGAGGTGTCCCTTATCAATACTAAGGTGCGGGTAACCGATGAAAATCTCGAAAACCCGGAGATCATCAATTTTGACCATGTAAATCTTGCCGCGAATGATTTCAAGGTGATAGGACCGGATGTGGAGGCGCAAATCAGATCATTGACCCTTGATGCGGCTAGGGGATATTCCATTCAGGATCTGAAGGCAGATTTTACCTATACCCTGGACGCCATCACATTTAAGGATATGTTGCTTGAGACCGCAGATTCGTTTATTCGTGGAGATGTTATCTTAAATTATGGAGAAAAAGGGCTGTCCGATTTCAACAATAATGTCGTAATCGAGGCGGATCTAGCGGAGGCCAGAATATCCACTAACGACTTAAATTCTTTCTATCCCGAGTTTGGAGATGACATTGGAATCAATCTTGAGGGTCGATTGGATGGAACCTTGAACGACTTCACTTTTTCGGAAGGAAGCCTATCTTATGGTTATAGCAGGCTGTTTGGTACTTTCAGATTTCAGAATCTATTAGATGAGGAAGAGACCTATGTCATTTCCGGAAAAAATCATAATATATCAACCAATTACTACGACCTAAAGCGCATCATGCCAAATGTATTGGGCACTCAGATTCCCGAACAGTTAAAACCATTTGGAAATATTACCCTTAGGGGGGACACTACGTTAGACGACGACCTCCTTACCACTAATAGCAGTTTCTATAGCGCTATTGGAAGCGCCGAAACCCAACTTGAAATGGGCAATATTCACGATTTTGACAACGCATTTTATAGGGGAGAGGTACTCTTACAAAGCTTTGATTTGGGCCAGATAGCAGGTACTGCCTCTTTAGGGTTGGTGGATGCGGATATCGCTATAGATGGTCGTGGATTTACCAGACAAACAGTGAATACACGTATTAATGGAACCTTATCTACATTCAACTTCGAAGGGTATACCTACAAAAATATTGTGGTCTCCGGGAACCTGAAAGACCCGATATTTAATGGTAAATTGCGTATAGACGACCCAAACCTAAAGATGGACTTCAGTGGTTTGGTGGACATCTCCAAAGACTTCAACGAATATGACTTTGAAGCGGATATTGAATTTGCCGAATTGAACAAACTCAATTTGTTTAAAAGGGATAGTGTGTCGGTTTTCGCGGGGAGAATTGTCATGGACATGCAAGGAACCACAGTGAATGACGCCGTTGGAGATATTGAGTTTATAGAAACTTTCTATCAGACCGAGAAGGACGATTTCTATTTCGACGATTTCCTGATTTCGTCATTTTTTACGGAAGACGTCCGAACCATCGAATTGAAATCCCCGGACATCATTAATGGAAAGATCAGCGGGAAGTTCCTGGTAGAAGATATCCCAAACCTGTTTCACAATTCTGTGGGAAGTATTTACGCAAATTACATTCCGAATGAGGTGACGACAGATCAATATATAGATTATGAATTTGAGATCTACAATAAGATCGTAGACGTTTTTGTTCCCCAACTGCAGCTAGGAGAGAATACCAGGGTAAAAGGCTCGGTGTATTCCGATGAGTCTAAATTTAAGCTGGACTTCAGGTCGCCTGAGCTATTATTGTACGAGAATTATTTTGGAGATGTAAACGTTCAACTGGACAATGACAACCCTCTTTTTAATGCCTATATAGCGGTAGACTCCCTTTATACTGGAGTATATGACCTAACCGATATCAATATTATCAACAAAACATTGAATGATACGCTGTATATACAGTCCGAATTCAAAGGTGGTAAGACAAAGGACGATCTTTACAACATGAGATTATATCATACGATCAATCCATTGGGAAAATCGGTGGTAGGGATCAAGCGCTCAAAGATCACCTACTTGGAAAACGATTGGTATTTGAACCGAGATAATAACAGCCACAACAAGATCACTTTCGATAACAATTTTAGAGACATCAAACTGGACTCACTTACCCTTCGCCATAAGAATGAACTTATTAAAATGGCAGGAATCACTCGCGACTCGAGCTTCGCCGATGTTCGTCTTGATTTCACCGATGTGGATATTGGAAAGTTAGTACCCCAGGTAGATAGTCTTAATCTAAAGGGAAATATCAATGGTCGTCTCAACTTCCTTAAGAAAAGCGGATCTTATTTCCCTAACTCAAGGATTGTCGTGGAAGAGGTAGCAATGAACGATGTACAGTTCGGTGACCTTAGTCTCAACATCAGCGGAAATAGTGACCTTACCAAATACACTATCAAATCCAGCCTTGAGAACAATTCCGTAAAGTCCTTCACGGCAGAAGGAAACCTGGATATCTCAAGGGAGCGATCGGATTTGAATTTAGACGTTAATTTCTCAGAGTTTAACATCAAGGCCTTTAGTCCGTTTGGCGGAGATGTAATTAATAATATGCGAGGATTTGTTTCGGGAAATGCCAAAATTGACGGCAACTACAGATCGCCGGACATCAATGGAAGTTTAGTATTGAATAATAGTGGTATGAACATCCCCTATCTCAACGTGGATCTGGACATTGCCAATAATACGGTGGTCACACTACGCAAAGGGATATTCTCCATACCCAACACCTTGGTCACAGATACAAAATACGACACCAATGCCCAGATGAGAGGAACGGTTACCCATGACGATTTCGGAAATTGGGCCCTGGACCTTACACTGGACACCGATCGATTCCTGGTACTGGACACTCCTCCGGATGAAGACGCCCTCTATTATGGCACGGCCTTCATTAGTGGTGGTTCGACCATAAAAGGCCCTATCGATGAACTTGTTATTGATGTAGTCGCTACGACCGAAGAGGGGACTAGTTTCAAAATTCCAATTAGCGATGCCGCCAGTATTAGTGACGACTCTTTCATTCGTTTTATTTCTCCTGAAGAAAAGCAGGCGCGCATTAGTGGAGAGACCATAGTCGCAGAAGAGATCAAGGGGCTCTCTCTTAATTTCGAATTGGATATAAACGAGAACGCCTTGATCGAAGTATTGGTAGATCAACAAAACAACTCTACACTCAAAGGGCGCGGATTCGGAAACCTGCTGTTAGAGATCAATACCCTCGGAAAATTCAATATGTGGGGTGACTTTCTGGTCACTGAAGGTAAGTACGACTTCCGCTATGGAGGCATTGTGGACAAGACCATCGATGTGGTGGCCGGAGGAAACATTACCTGGGACGGCAGTCCGACAAGAGCTGTTTTGGATCTTACTGCTAAATATGAAACACAAGCCAACCCATCAGGACTCCTGGACAATCCCTCCTTTAACCGAAACATCCCAGTAGACGTACTAGTAGACTTATCCGGAGAGATCAGTAAACCCGAACTTGACTTTAGAATCAATTTTCCAAAGGTGAGTTCAACAATTCGTTCAGAATTGGACTATCAACTGCAGACACCCCAACAACGACAAACGCAAGCACTGTTTTTAATCTCCACAGGTTCCTTCCAGGGAGATGCTTTAGCCACACAGAACGCCGTAGCACAAACGCTTACGAACAAAGTGAATAAAATTGTGGCCGACATTTTTGCTGATAGCGACAAGAAATTCATCGTGGTCCCAACCATTGACAGTCGCTCTAATGCTTTAAATCAGCAGACGGAATATCAATACGGGTTCCAGTTCTCCAGTAAAATATCTGAGCGTGTTCTCATTGATGGGAAAGTAGCCGTACCTGTAGGAGGTGCTAACGAATCTTCGGTAGCCGGAGATGTCCAGGTGCAATGGTTGGTGAATGAAGATGGTAGCCTACGGATCAACTTCTTTAATCGACAGGCCGACCTCCAATTCTTTGGAGAGGATCAAATATTTGAGCAGGGGGGAGGAGTCTCCTATTCTGTCGATTTCGATACTTTTTCCGAGCTCATGCAAAAACTCTTCAATAAAAAAGTAACCCTGGATCCTGCCTTTGAGGTACCCATTATTCCTGACGACAGTGATTTTCCTGAAAACCTGGATTCCAATAGCTCCGGAACTAAACAGGAGGAGGAAGACTAAGCTTCAATGAAATTACACTCCTTTATGGGGTTCTAAAGTGACGCAATCATAGAGATCTCAACATTCACATACTTGGGAAGATTTGCCACTTCTACGGTCTCTCGTGCCGGAGCCGTGGCCTCGTCAAAATAAGTGGCATAAACCTCATTGATTTGTGAAAAGTTTTCCATATCGCTAATGAAAATAGAGGTTTTCAACACATGACTGAAATTCATATCGGCGGCCTCCAAAACAGCTTTCATATTTTCCATGACTTGGCGTGTTTCAGTTTTTATATCATCCATAACAAGGTTTCCCGTGGCTGGATCAATGGCTACCTGGCCTGAAGTATACAGCATATTCCCCTTGAGCACAGCCTGGTTGTAAGGCCCAATAGGAGCTGGGGCATTGGAGGTGGTGATTATTTTTTTCATCTTTTCTGAATAAATTTATTTAATGTCATACCGCTAAAATCGTCCATCGTAAATCGTCCATCATAAACCCCCTACAATCTTCTATCGGCCTCTCTACGTTTATCGTACTTAATATCCTGAAGTATATTTCCGGTAATACCGATAAAGAAGTTCCACGCCGTATTCCTGGCCCCAATAGGAGTCCAATTAAAACGCATGGTCCAGCTTTCAAGATCTCTCACAAAACGAAATTGGGTAAGCGAAACCCCTTTGTTCCTAAAATCGTAGCCGGAAGACACTCCAACACTCCAACGAGGAGAAAGCTCCACATTCGAACTAAACATCACCGAGTGGGAAGAAATTTCGTTCTGTCGAATGTTGTTGCTATAGGTTATCGTGTACGCCAGCCGAAGGTCCCAGGGGATATCATATTGGTACCAGGATCGCTCTTTTAGGTCTTTTTTCCTCTTTGTATTGTTCAGGTTTTGCTCTGAAACATCTATGGATTCTCCGAAAAGGTCATCGGGCCTACCCCCATTTCTAAAGGTTTCGTTATCGAATTCGTCTTCTTCCTCATCATCTCCCTCAAAATCACGACTGGAAAAGGAATAGTTAAAACTAATATTGGCCCGTGTCAACCTAAAAAGGCTCCCTCCATTATCGATATTCCAGACATCAATCTTTTGGTTATTGTTATCCAGGGCATAAGGATCGAGTTCACCATTTAAGTTCAAATCCAGTTTTTCAATAATCGGTATTCCGGCGGAAACAGCAATGGGATTCAGTTTTAGTGAATCTGCCGAAAATCGGTAGCCACTATTAAAGTTCAGGTTATTTAACAATGAGATCTTCTTGGCTTCAGTGGCCGTAGTATCTCTATCTCTAACTTTGGCCTCTACACTGTTACTAATTCCGAAGCTCATACTACTGGAAAAAGTCCTGCCAGGCGCCCCAAATAGGGTGTTTTCAAACCTCGAATACTGAACGATCATCTCTTCATCTACATTGGGATCTGCCGTTACAGGAACCCGATATTCATCATAAAATTGATCAAATCCAGGGTTAATACTATAGGAGACGGTGGGTCGCATGGTATGGCGAATGGCCTTTATCTTCCCTTCCTGGTTATGAAAGACATAATCTCCGTACACTGTCGTTCCTAAAGAGGCATTGAAACCATAGGTCCTGTATGCGTCGAAGCCAGAAATGGTATCTTCCACCACACCTCCTTGTCCTTCGTTCAAGTTATCGTCGAAATCTCTTCGTATCGTTTGGCCCACCCAGGTCTCCTGAAAGTTGGTTCCTGCTGTAACGCTGAGGTAATTCAACACCTTGAAATTTGTACTAATAGGAATGGTATGTCGTGCCCCGTATTGGGCATTATCAAACATTTCACTCTTAAAGAATTCGTCGTCATTGGTTTCTATGCGGTTTTCACCTGCCAAAGTATATTGTAAGTTGATATTCTGAAAGACGCCCTTCTTAGCCCCATTTTTTGGAGCAAACGGAAAGATCCTAGCCACATTGGCGTTGAGATTAGGCAAGGACATATTAATCACCTCGGTCTGGGTGTTTTGTTGATGGGTGGCGGCCACCGTTATATTGACTTCCGGTTGGGTGTTAAATGTTTTGGCGTAGGAAATTGATGAGCTCAACTGATTTACCAATTGACTTCCGTTATTTACTTGATTTATAGATCTTTGTAAAAAACGACTACTCCCTAAATTCACGGAAGCCCTGAATTGAGAAGTGGGGTTGGCCTTGGCGTCCTGATTATGACTCCATCTAATATTATATTGCCGGGTTTCACTAAAATCCGAGAATCCCCGTTCACTGTTGATGAGGTTTTCAAAACGTACACTCACATTTCCCTTGAATTTATAGCGCCAGGCATAATCACTATCCATCCGTAAGGCATAGCTTCCATTGGTGTAATAATCCCCCAGCAAGGTGAGGTCGAGGTGATCATTGATAGCAAAATAGTACCCTCCGTTCTGAAAAAAGAACCCTCTGTTATTTTGTTCTCCTATCGTCGGTATTATAAAACCTGAAGCCCGGTCCTCGGTCAGGGGAAAGAAGGCAAAAGGAAGCCCCAAGGGTGTGGGAACATCCGCTATATACATATTGGTAAGACCTGTAACAATCTTGCTTTTAGGTACAAATTTGGCTTTTCTCGTATAAAAATAGTATTCCGGATCCTCTATATTGGTGGAAGTTGTAAACTTTACATTCCGAAGAAAATAAACCGAATCGTTCACCTTTTTTGTCACCTCGGATCGTGTAAAGATGCCCGTTTGCTCCGTCACCGCATTATATATAATAGCTTTTTTGGTATCGAAATTGAACTTGATAGAATCGGGTTCTATCTTATTAGAGGCTTGCACAAAAACGGGAGTCTGACTGTAGATTCCAGTACTATCAATTCCTTTGGCATATACCTCATTCTTATTGTAATCAAGAATGATCAGCCCGGCATCGATACGATAATCCTCATATATAATAAAGGCTTTGTTGTACATATAGATTTTTCCATTCTTCCTGTCTATATACACATAGTCCTCTCCATAGTATTCTACAATATCTGTTAGGATTCCTTCTTGTTGAGGCAGAATACTATCTTCTTTAATAGTGTCATTAACCCTTTCAGAAAAAGTAATCTCTTTAGTTAAAAGCGTATCGGTCTCACGGCTTACTACTGTATCTGTCTTGGCTTCAATTTTAATAGAGCCTTTAGTAGGAGGGTCTTGTGCATATATCGCAGTGCTTCCCAGCAATAGGAAGAGGAGAAAAGTGATAAAAAAATGCCTGTTGCTATGCAATGCTCCTAGTCTGGATTTTGTCGATATCTTTTGTGATAAATATAAATTCAAATTGCAAAACCAATGGGTACAATCGATAAATTGGCTTAGTTTTTGACCGTTCAAAATTAAGTCTTTTTTTTGGGCTGCGTTTTGTTATAACAAAATTTTAAAATAACCCTTTTTATTGCACGTTACATCTATATGAGAACGAAATATTTACTAGTAAGTCTTTTATTTCTGGGAATTGCAATTTCCTATTCTTTCCTAAGCAACAAGAACGATACCACAAAACCATTCGTGGTCGTTTTGGATGCCGGCCATGGGGGACATGATAGCGGTAAATACCATAATGGCATGAAAGAAAGTAAGATAGCATTAAGCATTACCCTTAAAGTAGGAGCCATACTGGAAAAGGACCCCAATATCAAGGTGATCTACACTCGCAAGACTGATGTATTTGTAAAATTGAAGGAAAGGGGAGCCATTGCCAATAGGGCAGATGCGGACCTCTTCGTATCGATCCATTGTAACGCGCACAACTCGCAGGCGCATGGTGCTGAAACCTTTGTACTAGGGCTTCATGCCAACGAACGCAATATGGAAGTAGCAAAAAAGGAAAATGAAGTGATCTTTCTTGAGGAAAACTTCGAGGAAAATTATGCCGGATACGATCCAAATTCACCGGAATCCTTTATTGGACTTGCCATTATGCAAGAGGAATACCTGGATCAAAGTATCATGCTTGCCAGTCTGGTTCAGAACAATTTTGTAAATAAGCTCAAACGTAAAGACAGAAGTGTAAAACAAGCAGGTTTTATTGTGCT